>NZ_WUMM01000010.1:0-202095 GCF_009826875.1 Shinella sp. AETb1-6
AAGAGCCGCGTTCGAGCACGAGATCGGTCGGGTGGATGTGCGTCTCCCCTCCCACAATCTTCGTGATGTTTTTCAGTTCAAGCATTCCTGTCTCCGTAGCTCTTCCCAGACACCGGATTAGGCGCTATCGCCGGGCGTTACCGCCCTTGCATATAGTCCTCCAGCACGGCCGCCTCGGCGGCCGAAATATGCAATCCTCTCTTCGTTCGACGCCACAGCACGTCCTCGGCGTGGCGCGCCCATTCCTCCCGCATCAACCAGCGCACTTCGGCCTCGTAGAGATCGCTGCCGAAATGCCGCCCCATGTCCTCCGTCGTCCGCGCATCGCCAAGCAGAGCCGATGCGCGCGTACCATACAACCGCACCAGCCGGCGCGCATGGGCGGGTTGCAGGAACGGAAAGCGCGCGGAAAGCGTCTTCACCTCGGCCTCGAAACCATCGACGTTAAAGTCGCCGCCGGGCAGGCGCGAATGCGCGGTCCAGCGTGCACCCTTGACGCCGATGGCCTCTCCGATCTTGTCCAGCGCGGCCTCCGCGAGCCGGCGGTATGTGGTAAGCTTTCCGCCGAAGATATTGAGTAGCGGCGCCTGTCCGTCCGCGCCCTCCACCTTCAGCACATAGTCGCGGGTTGCCTCCTGCGCCTTGTTCGCGCCGTCGTCGAAGAGAGGGCGCACACCCGAATAGGTCCAGACGATATCGTCGCGCACCACGGGCTCCGCGAAATACTCGCTTGCCGAGGCGCAGAGGTAATCGATCTCCTCGTCCGCGATGCGCACATCGCGCGGATCGCCCTGGTAATCCCGGTCCGTCGTCCCGATCAGGGTGAACTCTTCCTGATAGGGAATGGCGAACATGATACGCCCATCCGGGTTCTGGAAGAAGTAGGCGCGAGGATCGGAGAATTTCTTCTTCACGACGATGTGGCTGCCCTGGACGAGGCGGACATTGTGCACGTCGTTGCGGCCGACGGCAGAAGACAGGACCCTGTCCACCCAGGGGCCGGCGGCATTGACCAGCATGCGCGCCTGCATCGTCTCGCGCGCGCCCGTCTCGGCATTCTCCGTCTCGACGACCCAGTGCCCGTTTTCCCGCCGCGCATTGACCACCGCGGTGGCCGTGCGGATATCGGCGCCACGATCGGCGGCGTCGCGGGCGTTCAGCACGACGAGCCGGGCATCGTCCACCCAGCCGTCGGAATATTCGAAAGCCTTGCGGAAAAGCGCCTTCAGCGGCCGGCCGGCCGGATCCTTGGCGAGATCGAGCGTGCGCGTGGCCGGCAGTAGCTTGCGGCCGCCGATATAGTCATAGAGGAAAAGCCCGAGGCGGATGAGCCAGGCCGGACGCAGGCCGCCCTTCTGGAACGGCAGCACGAAGCGCATGGGCCAGATGACGTGCGGCGCCATGGCCCACAACACCTCGCGCTCCATGAGCGCCTCGCGCACCAGGCGGAATTCGTAGTGCTCGAGATACCGCAGCCCGCCATGAATGAGCTTGGTGGAGGCCGAAGACGTGCCCGACGCAAAATCCTTCATCTCCGCGAGCACGACCGAGTAGCCGCGGCCGGCAGCGTCGCGCGCGATGCCGCAGCCGTTGATACCGCCGCCGATAACGAAAATATCGTGGATCACGTCGCCCTGCAAAACACCCTCCCATTTCGCATTGCACAAATTTGCGCATCTGCGAAAGCGTGAAGAGTAGAAACGAAAATATTTCGAATGTCAAACGAATGCGGACTGAAATCGCCGGCCGCCGTCACTCCACGGCGGATGTCTCGATGAGACGCACGTCGTTTTCCTGGCAGATCGCCCGTATATCCTCGATGGGACAGCTGTCGGTGATAAAGGTGTTGACCTGCGAAAGATGGCCGATCCTCACCGGCGCCGTTCGTTCGAACTTCATCGCGTCCGAAACGAGGATGACATGGCGGGCATTGGCGATGATCGCCTGCGCGACCTTCACCTCGCGGTAGTCGAAGTCCAGCAGCGCCCCGTCCTGGTCGATTGCCGAGGCGCCGATGACGGCATAATCCACCTTGAACTGGCGGATGAAGTCGACCGCCGCCTCCCCGACGATGCCGCCATCCGCGCCGCGCACGACGCCGCCGGCAATCACCACCTCGATCGAGGGATAGACGCGCAAGCGGTTGGCGACATTGATGTTGTTGGTGATGACCATCAGCTCCTTGTGGTCGAGCAAGGCCTCGCCAACGGCTTCCGTCGTGGTGCCGATATTGATGAACAGCGAGGAATTGTTCGGGATCATCGCCGCGGCGGCGCGGCCGATCGCCTGCTTTTCCGGCGCGGCGATGGAACGGCGCGCCTCGTATTTCACATTCTCGTTGCCGCTGGGAAACAGCGCGCCGCCATGAATGCGCGTCAGCACCTTGTCGTCGCACAGATCGTTGAGGTCTTTGCGGATCGTCTGCGGCGTCACCGAAAAGCGCGCGGCCAGGTCCTCCACGAGCACACGTCCCTCGGCCTTGGCGAGATCCACGATCTCCGCCTGTCGCCCTGTCAGAAACATGATGCTCCTCCCGATGCTTTCGTTTTCTTTCATCATATGCAAAAACGAACCCACATCAATTGACCCGCAATGCCTTCTTGGTCCGCGCGTCGCTTTTTGTGATACTGCCGGCACGCGTGATATCGGGAGGAAAGCGCATGTTTCATCCAGCCTTGTTCAAGGGAGCCAATGTCGTCGTCACCGGCGCGGGCCGTGGCATCGGGCTGGAGATCGCCCGGCAGTTCCTCGACTGCGGCGCGCGCGTGCTGCTGCATGGCGGCCGGGCCGCCGCCGGTCCGCTGCCCGATTTCCTGGAAAACGCCGTTGCGGAAGCACGCGCCCATATCGTCTATGCGGATTTCCTGGAGGAAGGCGGCATCGGTGCCCTTCTGGAGCGAACCGACAGCCTGTTTCCTCACATCGATGTGCTGATCAACAATGCCGGTACGATGGTGGGCCGCTTCCCCGCCGCCGACCTCACCGATGAGCAATACGAAACCGTGGTGCGCCTCAACCAGACGTCCGTCGTCGAAGTGACCCGCGCACTCCTGCGCTCGCTGCGCCGCGCGCAGCATGCCGCGATCGTCAACACGGTGTCCATTTCAGCGCTGACCGGCGGCAGCCCGGGTTCGGCGATCTACTCCGCCACCAAGGCTTTCGTTTCCACTTACTCCAAGGCGCTGGCCCGCGAGCTTGCGCCCGATGGCATCCGCGTCAATTGCGTCTCGCCGGGCACCATCACCACCGACTTCCATTCGCGCTATTCGTCCACCGAGAAGCTGGAGGCGACGCGCAAGACGATCCCCCTGCAGCGGCTCGGCACGCCGGAAGATTGCGCGCCCGCCTACCTCTTCCTGGCGTCCAATGCCCTTTCGGGCTACGTCACCGGCCAGGTGCTGGAGGTGAACGGCGGCCAGCTCATCTGCTGACCGCAACGGCGATCACGCGTTGACGTCGATGACAACGCGGCCCTTCACCTTGCCGTCGAGTATCTGGTTTGCCAGTTCCGGCAGGTCGGAGAGCCTTCGCTCGACCACCATCGCTTCCAGCATCTCCATCGGCAGGTCGGTGGCGATGCGGTTCCAGGCCTCGACCCGCTGGTCATAGGGGCGCATGACGGAATCGATGCCGAGCAGGCTGACCCCGCGCAGCAGGAACGGAATGACGGTGAAGGAGGGCACGCCGGCACCGGCCGCCAGGCCGACCGCGGCAACCGCACCGTCATATTTCATCTGCTTGAGGACGCGCGCCAGCATGTCCCCACCCACGGCGTCGATGGCGCCGGCCCAGCGCTCCGATTCGAGCGGCTTGCTGTTTGCCTCTGCAAGCTCCGCCCGCTCGACGATGGTTTCCGCGCCGAGCGATTTCAGATAACCCGCCGTTTCGGGCCGGCCGGTGACGGCGGCGACCGAGTAACCGAGCCTCGCCAGCAGCGCGACGCCGACCGAGCCGACCCCGCCCGCGGCGCCGGTGACGAGCACCTCGCCCTTCAGCGGCGAGACGCCCGCCTTTTCCAGCGCGATGACGGACAGCATGGAGGTCAGCCCCGCCGTGCCGATCGCCATGGCCTGCCGTGTCGAAAGCGCGTCCGGCAGCGGCACCAGCCAGTCGGCCTTCACCCGCGCCCGCGTCGCATAGCCGCCCCACCAGACCTCACCGACCCGCCAGCCGGTCAGCACGACCCGGTCGCCTGGCCGGTAACGCGGATCGTCGGACGTCTCGACCGTTCCGGCAAAATCCACGCCCGGCACATGCGGGAAGGTGCGCACGAGCCCGCCCTTGCCGTTGATGCACAGGCCGTCCTTGTAATTGAGTGTCGAATATTCCACCGCGACGGTCACGTCGCCGTCGGGAAGCCGCGAATCGTCGAGTTCCTGGACCGAGGCGGTGACCGCGCCGTCACCGGCCTTCTCTACCAACAGTGCCTGAAACGTCATCGCATGCTCCTCCTGTTCGGTGCGTCATCGAGATATAGGACGCAGGGCATTGGTGCCGCCACTGTTCTTTTGTATCAAGGGGCGGGAGGCGCCGTTCGGACATGATCGACAAGCTCGAATATTTCATAGCGCTGGCACGCGAACGACACTTCGCCCGGGCTGCCGACGAAATCGGCATCTCGCAGCCGACGCTTTCGGCCGCGATCCGCCAGCTGGAGGATCAGCTGGGCGTGATGCTCGTTGTGCGCGGCTCGCGTTTCCAGGGCCTGACGCCCGAGGGGCAACGCGTGCTGGAATGGGCGCGCCGCATCGTCGGCGACACGCGGACCATGCGCGAGGAAATGCGCGCGGCGCGAAAGGGCCTCTCCGGCCATATCCGCCTTGCGGCCATTCCCACGACGCTGTCGATGGTGCCGCGCATTACGGCGCCCTTCCAGGAGAAACATCCCGACGTCACCTTCTCCATCGTCTCGACCACCTCGATCAAGATCCTCGGGCTCCTGGAAAACCTCGAGATCGACGCCGGCCTCACCTATCTGGAGAACGAGCCGCTGGGTCGCGTGACGAGCGTGCCGCTGCTGCACGAGCACTATTGCCTCATCACGGCCAAGGGCAATCCGTTCTCGGATCGCGAAACTGTGACCTGGCAGGAGGCTGGCAGCGTTAGGCTTTGCCTATTGACTGCGGACATGCAGAATCGCCGCATTATCAACCGTCACTTCGCCGAAGCGGGGGTCACGGTCGAACCTTCGCTTGAGGCGAATTCGATGATCGTGCTGTTCTCCCATGTGCGCACCGGCCGATGGTCGAGCATCATGCCGCGAAATGTCGCAAAATCGTTTGGATTTCCTGACGAAATCAGTATAGTTTCTCTCACCGATCCTGATCCGCACCACACGATCGGCCTGGTGGCCACGCATCGCGAGCCGTTCACACCGCTCGTTTCCGCCTTGCTCCACGAAGCGCGCACGCTGGCCGAGAACGGCATGGATTGATAGAAATTTCCTATCGCTCAACGGCTTTGCTTTATTGACCACTCGCGTCACGGCTGAGAAGCTGTCAAAATAGTCCGCGGGGATCGACAGGGTTCCGGTTCTCGTCGAGCAGTTTCATGAGCATCGGCGCGCAGGAACCCCATATCTTCCGTGGTTCATTCGTGTCGGTTGGGAGGCCTGACCATGAATGTACATGTCCTCGGCAGCGATGTCGAAACAAGAACGCTGGCTATTGTCGGCGACCTGAAGGGGCTTGAGGGGCCGCTTCTCCCCATCCTGCATGAGATCCAGGCGGAGTTCGGCTACGTCCCGCAGGAAAGCCTGCCGGTCATCGCGCGGGAGCTGAACCTTTCGCGCGCCGAGGTGCATGGCGTCGTCACCTTCTATCACGATTATCGCGACCACCCCACCGGCAGGCACGTGCTGAAGCTCTGTCGCGCCGAAGCCTGTCAGTCGATGGGCGGCGACGCGCTCGCCGAGCGCGTCAAGGCGCTGCTCGGCATCGATTTCCACCAGACGACGCTGGATGGCGCGGTGACGCTCGAGCCAGTCTACTGTCTCGGGCTCTGTTCCTGCGCACCCGCCGCCATGCTCGACGGCGAGGTGCACGGAAGGGTCGACGCCGAGCTTGCCAGGGAACTTGTCGCGGAGGCACGCCGATGACCATCACCATCTTCGTACCGCGGGACGCCGCCGCCCTGGCGCTGGGCGCAGACCGTGTGGCCACGGCAATCGCGCGCGAAATCGAAACCCGCGGCCTCGATGCCCGCATCGTACGCAACGGCTCGCGCGGCATGCACTGGCTGGAGCCGCTGGTCGAGGTGCGCACGGAGAAAGGGCGCATCGCCTACGGACCGGTCAAGCCTTCGGACGTGCCATCGCTTTTCGAGGCGGGCTTCCTGCAAGGGGCCGATCATCCGCTCTGTCGCGGGCGGACGAAGGAGATACCGTTCCTCGCCCGCCAGACAAGGTTGACCTTCGCCCGCTGCGGCGTCACCGATCCGCTCTCGCTGGAGGACTACCGGCACTATCAAGGCATGAAGGGCCTGGAGAAGGCCGTGACCATGCAGCCGGCCGACATCGTCCAGCAGGTCACTGACTCGGGCCTGCGCGGGCGCGGCGGCGCGGGCTTCCCGACCGGCATCAAGTGGAAGACGGTTTTCGAAGCGCCGGGCGCGCAGAAATACATCGTCTGCAACGCCGACGAGGGCGATAGCGGCACCTTCGCCGACCGCATGATCATGGAAGGCGACCCCTTCGTTCTGATCGAGGGCATGGCGATCGCCGGCCTGGCGACCGGCGCGACGAAGGGCTTCATCTACACCCGTTCGGAATATCCGCACGCCATCGAGACCATGACCGCCGCCGTCGAGATCGCCCGCAAGGCCGGCATCCTCGGCCCGTCCGTGCTGGGCTCCGGCAAGGCCTTCGACATGGAAGTGCGCGTTGGCGCGGGTGCCTATGTCTGCGGCGAGGAAACCGCGCTGCTCAACAGCCTCGAAGGCAAGCGCGGCATCGTGCGCGCCAAGCCGCCGCTGCCCGCCTTGCAGGGCTTCCTCGGTCGTCCCACCGTCGTCAACAACGTCATCTCGCTCGCCTCCGTGCCTGTGATCATGGATCGCGGCGCCGCGTTCTATCGTGATTTCGGCATGGGCCGCTCGCGCGGCACGATCCCGATCCAGATCGCGGGCAACATCAGGTATGGCGGCCTCTTCGAGACGGCCTTCGGCCTGACGCTCGGCGAGATCGTCGACGATATCGGCGGCGGCACCGCTTCCGGCCGGCCGGTCCGGGCCGTGCAGGTCGGCGGCCCGCTCGGCGCCTATTTCCCGCGCGCGCTGTTCGATACGCCCTTCGACTACGAAGCCTTCGCGGCCAGGGACGGCCTCATCGGGCATGCCGGCATCACCGTCTTCGACGACACCGTCGACATGCTGAAGCAGGCACGCTTCGCCATGGAGTTCTGCGCCGTGGAAAGCTGCGGCAAGTGCACGCCCTGTCGCATCGGCTCGACGCGTGGCGTCGAGACGGCCGACAAGATCGCGCAGGGCATCGAGCCCCAGAAGAACCGCGAACTGCTGGCCGATCTCTGCAACACGATGAAGTTCGGTTCGCTCTGCGCGCTCGGCGGGTTCACGCCCTACCCCGTGCTCAGCGCGATGAACCATTTCCCGGAAGACTTTTCGCCGGCGCCGATCGCCGAAGCAGCGGAGTAAGCCCATGCCTCTCGTTCCCGAAATCGATTACGGCACCCCCGCCTCCCGCTCGGAAAAGATGGTGACGCTCACCATCGACGGCAACGAAATCACCGTCCCCGAGGGCACGTCCATCATGCGCGCCTCGATGGAGGCCGGCATCCAGGTGCCCAAGCTCTGCGCCACCGACATGGTGGATGCCTTCGGCTCCTGCCGCCTCTGTCTTGTCGAAATCGAGGGCCGCAACGGCACGCCGGCCTCCTGCACGACGCCGGTCGCACCCGGCCTCGTCGTCCACACCCAGACCGGCCGCCTGAAGGACATCCGCAAGGGCGTGATGGAGCTCTATATCTCCGATCACCCGCTCGACTGTCTCACCTGTGCGGCGAACGGCGACTGCGAGTTGCAGGACATGGCCGGCGCCGTTGGCCTGCGCGACGTTCGCTACGGCTACGAGGGCGACAACCACGTCAAGGCGCGCAACAATGGCGAAGCAAACGCCCGCTGGATGCCGAAGGACGAATCCAACCCCTATTTCACCTACGACCCGTCCAAATGCATCGTCTGTTCGCGCTGCGTGCGCGCCTGCGAGGAGGTCCAGGGCACCTTTGCGCTGACCATCGAAGGCCGCGGTTTCGACAGCCGCGTTTCGCCCGGTATGCACGAGCATTTCCTCGAATCCGAATGCGTTTCCTGCGGCGCCTGCGTGCAGGCCTGCCCGACGGCAACGCTGACCGAAAAGTCGGTGATCGAGATCGGCCAGCCGGAGCATTCGGTGGTCACGACCTGCGCCTATTGCGGCGTCGGCTGCTCCTTCAAGGCGGAAATGCGCGGCGAAGAACTGGTGCGCATGGTGCCGTGGAAGGACGGACAGGCCAATCGCGGCCATTCCTGCGTCAAGGGCCGCTTCGCCTATGGCTACTCGACCCACCGCGAGCGCATCCTCAACCCGATGATCCGCGAGAAGATCTCCGATCCCTGGCGCGAAGTGACCTGGGAAGAGGCCTACGCGCATGTCGCTTCCGAGTTCCGCCGCATCCAGTACCAGTACGGCCGTGATTCCATCGGCGGCATCACCTCCTCGCGCTGCACGAACGAGGAAACCTTCCTCGTCCAGAAACTCATCCGCGCCGGCTTCGGCAACAACAACGTCGATACCTGCGCCCGCGTCTGCCATTCGCCCACGGGCTATGGCCTCGGCCAGGCATTCGGTACGTCCGCCGGCACGCAGAATTTCGACAGCGTCGAGTTCACCGACGTCGTCATCGTCATCGGCGCAAACCCCACCGATGCCCATCCGGTCTTCGGCTCGCGCCTCAAAAAGCGCCTGCGCCAGGGCGCCAAGCTCATCGTCATCGATCCGCGCCGCACGGAACTCGTGTCGTCGCCGCATATCAAGGCATCCTACCACCTGCCGCTGAAACCCGGCACGAACGTTGCCGTCGTCACCGCGCTCGCCCATGTCATCGTGACGGAAGGCCTCTGCGACGAGGCGTTCATCCGCGAGCGGTGCGACTGGTCGGAATTCGAGGACTGGGCGTCCTTCATCGCCGAACCGCGCCACAGCCCCGAGGAGACGGAAGCCTTCACCGGCGTTCCGGCCGAAGCGCTGCGCGGCGCCGCCCGCCTCTTCGCCACCGGCGGCAACGGCTCGATCTATTACGGTCTCGGCGTCACCGAACACAGCCAGGGCTCGACCACGGTCATGGCCATCGCCAACCTCGCCATGGCGACCGGCAATATCGGCCGTCCCGGCGTGGGCGTGAACCCGCTGCGCGGTCAGAACAACGTGCAGGGCTCGTGCGACATGGGCTCGTTCCCGCACGAACTGCCCGGCTATCGCCACATCTCCGACGACGCGACGCGTGATATCTTCGAAAAGCTGTGGGGCGTGAAGCTCAACAACGAACCGGGCCTGCGCATTCCCAACATGCTGGATGCCGCCGTCGAAGGCACGTTCAAGGGCATCTACATTCAGGGCGAGGATATCCTCCAGTCCGACCCGGACACCAAGCACGTTTCTGCCGGACTGGCTGCGATGGAATGCGTCGTCGTGCAGGACCTGTTCCTCAACGAGACTGCCAACTACGCCCATGTCTTCCTGCCGGGCTCCACCTTCCTCGAAAAGGACGGCACCTTTACCAATGCGGAGCGCCGCATCAACCGCGTGCGCCGCGCCATGACGCCGAAGAACGGCTATGCCGACTGGGAGGTCACGCAGAACCTCGCCAAGGCGATGGGCCTCGACTGGACCTACACACATCCTTCCGAGATCATGGACGAGATCGCCGCAACGACACCGAGCTTCGCGCTGGTGTCCTATGACTATCTCGACAAGGTCGGCTCCGTGCAGTGGCCCTGCAACGAAAAGAACCCGCTCGGCTCGCCGATCATGCATACCAACGGCTTCGTCCGCGGCAAGGGTAAGTTCATCCGCACGGAATATGTCGCCACCGATGAAAAGACCGGTCCGCGCTTCCCGCTGCTGCTCACCACCGGCCGCATTCTCAGCCAGTACAATGTCGGCGCCCAGACACGGCGGACCGACAACGTCATCTGGCATGAGGAGGACCGGCTGGAAATCCATCCGCACGATGCCGAGAACCGCGGCATCCGCGAGGGTGACTGGGTGCGGCTCTCCAGCCGCGCCGGCGACACGACGCTTCGCGCACTCATCACCGATCGCGTCGCACCGGGCGTCGTCTACACGACCTTCCACCACCCGACGACGCAGGCAAACGTCATCACCACCGATTTCTCGGACTGGGCGACGAACTGTCCCGAGTATAAGGTGACGGCCGTGCAGATCTCGCCGTCGAACGGACCGTCCGACTGGCAGGTCGAATATGACGAGCTCGCCCGCCGGTCGCGCCGCATCAAGGGCAAGCTGGAGGCAGCGGAATAGGATCGAGCGTGCCCGACTTCCCAACCACCACGAAGGTCCGCGAGACCGCCCGGCGCAACGGGCGGCTCTCTGACGGCGAGCGTTTCGTTCCCGAGGAGACGCCGATCGCCTTCTCCTATGCCGGCTCGACCCACGCCGTCATGATGGCGACCCCGGCGGACCTTGAGGATTTTGCCGTCGGCTTCAGCCTGACCGAAGGCATCATCACCGACCCGGCGGAGATCGAAACGATCGACGTGGAGGCCGAAGACAAGGGCATCGACCTGCAGATCCGTCTTGCGGACGAACAGAACGACGCGCTCGTCGCCCGCCGCCGGCACATGGCAGGCCCTGTGGGTTGTGGCCTCTGCGGCATCGAATCGATCGAACAGGCCGTTCGCACGACGCCGTCCGTGCGTGCGTCTACACTTACGCTTTCGGAAGACGACGTGGTGGAGGCCGTGCGGCTGCTCAACGGCCAGCAACCGCTGCACATGGCGACGCGCGCCGTTCACGGCGCAGGCTTTTATGTGCCCGGCCAGGGGCTCATCGCCGTCAGGGAGGATGTCGGCCGCCACAATGCGCTCGACAAGCTGGTCGGCGCGGCGCGACGGGCGGGCCATGCCGGCCATGCGGGCGCGGTCGTCGTGACGAGCCGCGTGTCCGTGGAGATGGTGCAGAAGACGGCGATCATCGGCAGCCCCTTCATCATCGCCATCTCCGCCCCGACGGCGCTCGCCATCCGCACGGCGGAGGACGCGGGCATGACGCTGATCGCATTGGTGCGCGGCGACGAATTCGAGATTTTCACCGGTGCGGACCGCATCGGAACCGGCGCCGAGCGGCGCCTGGGCAATGGCTAGGAGACGGACATGTCGGAAGGCAACAAGATCGTGCGCATGGCGAACCAGATCGCCACCTTCTTCCACTCCCAGCCGGCGAGCGAAGGCCCGAACGGCGTGGCGACCCACATCAACAAGTTCTGGGAACCGCGCATGCGCCGGCAGCTCTTCGATCTCATCGACAACCATGGCGGTGGAGGCCTCGACAGCCTCGTGCTGGAGGCCGCGCCGCTGATCCGTCGTCCGCCGCCGGCCGAAGTGCCGCCCGCGCAGGCCGCGGCAACGGCAGCGCCCTGATATCAAGCGCAACGCCCGGCGCTTCGGCCGGGCGTCCCCTGCATAGCGATTAGAACTCTTCCCAATCGGCGGCCGCCTGAGCCGCCGAGCTTTGTGGTGCCCGCATCGTCCGCGCGACCGCATGGAGCTGGGCGACAGGCGTCGGCGATGCCGTGCGTTGCGTCTGGCTTACGGTTTCCGCCAGGCGGAAGCGGCGGATGAGGCCATGAAGCGCATCCGCCTCGCGCGCCATGGCGTGGCTGGCGGCTGTGCTTTCCTCCACCATCGCGGCGTTCTGCTGCGTCGCCTGGTCCATCGCGTTGACGGCCTGGTTGATCTCGCGAAGCCCCGTCGACTGCTCGCGCGATGCTTCCACAATGGCGACGACGTTCGTGTGGACCTCGAGCACCTGTGTCAGGATCTCGCGCAGGGTCCGCCCCGTCTCGTCGACAAGCGACACACCGTTCTTCACCTGCTCGCCCGACGTCGTGATCAGTGCCTTGATGTCCTTTGCGGCACTGGCCGAACGCTGCGCGAGTTCACGCACTTCCTGTGCGACGACGGCAAAGCCCTTGCCGGCCTCGCCTGCCCGCGCCGCCTCCACCCCGGCGTTGAGCGCCAGCAGGTTGGTCTGGAAGGCGATATCGTCGATGACGCCGATGATGCTGGAAATCTCACGCGAGGACTGCTCGATCTGGCCCATGGCGTCGATCGCGCGCTTGACGACCTCGCCTGATTTTTCGGCGCCCGCCCGGGTCTGTCCCACCAGACTGCCGGCTTCATCGGCCCGCTTGCTCGAATCGCTCACCGTCGTCGTGATCTGGTCGAGCGCCGCAGCGGTTTCCTCGACGGAGGCCGCCTGTCGTTCCGTGCGCTTGGCCAGGTCGTCCGCTGCCGAACGGATCTGCTGCGCGCCCGAGGCGATGGCGTTCGCATTGGTTTCGACCGTCCGCATTGCGGCGTGGAGACCGGCAACGGCCGAATTGAAGTCGCTGCGCACCTTTTCCATCGAGGGAACGAAGGGCATCGCGAGATGTTGCGTGAGGTCGCCTTCCGCAAGCGCCTTGAGCGCGCCGCCAAGCGCGTTGATCGCCGACATGCGTTCCGTGACGTCGGTTGCGAACTTGACGACCTTGTAGACCCGGCCGTTCAGGTCCCGGATCGGGTTATAGGCCGCCTGGATCCAGATCTCCTTGCCGCCCTTGCCGTAACGCACGAACTCGCTGGAGATGAAATTTCCCGCCGCGAGGCTCTTCCAGAAATCGGCATAGGCGGGCGTCTGCGCATAAGCGGGATCGCAGAACATGCGGTGATGTTTCCCGACGATCTCCGCCAAGTCATAGCCGAGCCCGGCACAAAAGTTTTCGTTGGCATGCAGGATTTCGCCGGTCGGCGTGAATTCGATGACCGCCTGGGAGCGCGAGATCGCATCGAGCTTGCTCGCGTCCTCCGCAGCACGGATTTTTGCAAGCGTGATGTCCGTCGCGAACTTGACCACCTTGTAGGGCTTTCCGCCCCGAAAGACCGGATTGTACGATGCCTGGATCCAGATTTCGCTGCCATCCTTGCGCAGACGCTTGTAGCTGCCGGAATCATATTCTCCACGCCCAAGCCGCATCCAGAACTGCCGGTAGTCGTCGCTGGCCGTATGCGCGGCGTCGCAGAACATCCGGTGATGCTGCCCGACGATCTCTGCCAGATCGTAGCCGAGCGCCGTGCAGAAGTTTTCGTTGGCAGTCAGAACATTGCCGGCGAGATCGAACTGTATCACCGCCTGCGAACGCGACAGGGCGTCGATGATATGGCCCGAATCCGTAAACCTTGCGAAAGAAATCATGACCTGTCCCCATATGTGACGGCCACGGCCTTTGGTGATTGCCGCGTGGCGATCGTCGGTTGCGGGAGTGGTGGCATGATCTCCGCCATGCATTGGCCTCCCTGAACGCAGTCCTCGCAGAGAACCCTCATCGCAAGCAAAGACTGCACAATCAAAGATAGAGTTGCTTCATTAAAAATTGATAAAAATGGAAATGACTGTTTTTTGGGGCCATATATTACAGTGACTTAATCAAGCAATCATAAGCGCTGACTGACGTTACGTGAGTAGACGTCGCCGAAAATGATGCGATACTATCTCATAGGTTGTATTGCCGGAGCATAAAAAAGACCGTCACACCAAGTGTGACGGCCTTCACGATTGTGGGGATGTGCCGCCGGTCAGGCTGCCATATCGTCCATGTCGCGTTCCTTGAACATGCGCGCAAGGTTCAGGAAGCAGATCATGCCGTTCTCATGGGCGATGATGCCTTCCGCATAGACCTTGTCGAAGGAGGTCGTCACTTCCGGCACCGGCTGGATCTGCTCGCTGCGAATGGTGAGGATATCGGAGACACGGTCGACGACGAGGCCGACGACCATATTGTGCACTTCGGCAACGACGATCGCGCTGCGCTCATTGGCTTCCGTGCTCTTCATGCCGAGCTTGTGGGCGAGATCGATGATCGGGATAACCGTGCCGCGCAGGTTCATCACGCCGATGACATCCGGCGGCGAATGCGGGATCGGCGTGGACGGCGCCCAGCCGCGGATTTCGCGGATCGTGGTCGTCTTCACGCAGAATTCCTGGTCATGCAGACGGAATGCGATGATTTCGAGCGTATCGCCGGTAAAGCCGGTCGTCTTGATGGAGGTCATCGGGATCTTCCCAGTTGGAGCGACGAATTGACCGATCCTATGCACACCCTGGTTAAAATCTTTCCAACATCCGTCGCGACCAGCAAAAAGGCCCCGCGTCGCAGGGCCTTTCTTTCGTCTATCGAGTTGGGTGCTCAGGTGCGCAGCACGGCCTCGAACTGCTCCAGCGCCCAATCGACCTGATCGCCGGTGATGACGAGCGGCGGCGCAATGCGGATCGTGTCGCCATGCGTATCCTTGGCAAGAATGCCGCGCTCCTTCAGCGCCTCGCAATATTTGCGCGCGCCGCCGGCCGCGGGATCGAGCTCGACCGCCAGCATCAGGCCGCGGCCGCGCACCTCCTTGATGATATTGGAGCGGATGCCCTTGAGCCCGGCCTGGAAGCGTTCGCCCATGCGCGCGGAATTGCCGATCATGTCTTCCTCGACAAGCACCTTCAAAGCCGCGCGTGCGATGGCGCAGGCGAGTGGATTGCCGCCGAAGGTCGAGCCGTGCTGCCCGGGCTTGAGCACACCCAGCACCTCGCTGTTCGAGAGCACCGCCGAGACCGGATAGAAACCGCCGGACAGCGCCTTGCCGACCAGCGTGACATCCGCCTCGATGCCCTCATGCTCTTCCGCCAGCAGCTTGCCGGTGCGACCAAGCCCCGTCTGGATCTCATCCAGGATGAGCGTGATGCCGTGCTCCGTGCAAAGGTCACGAACCGACGTGAAATAGCCGACCGGCGGGATCAGCACACCCGCCTCGCCCTGGATGGGCTCGATAAGGAAGGCCACCGTGTTTTCGGTGATCGCGTTGCGGAAGGCATCGATATCGCCGAAGGGCACATGGCGGAAGCCTGGCGCGAAGGGGCCGAAGCCGACGCGCGCATCCGGATCCGTGGAGAAGCCGACAATGCCCATGGTCCGGCCATGGAAGTTGTTGGCGCAGACGATGATCTCGGCCTGGCCCTCCGGCACGCCCTTTACCTCATAGCCCCATTTGCGCACTGCCTTGACGGCGGTCTCGACCGCTTCCGCACCCGAATTCATCGGCAGCACCTTGTGCGAACCGGTGAGTGCGGCGATCTCTTCGTAGAAATGCGCAAGCTGGTCGTTGCGGAAGGCGCGGGAGGTCAAGGTGAGCTTCTGCGCCTGCTCCACCATCGCCGCCAGGATCTTCGGGTGGCAATGCCCCTGGTTGACCGCCGAATAGGCCGAAAGGCAATCCAGATACCGGTTGCCGTCGACATCCCAGACATGCACGCCCTCGCCCCGCGACAGCACCACGTCGAGCGGCTTGTAGTTATGGGCGCCGAGGCGATGCTCGGTTTCGATCAGGCTGGCGGTCGACGGTGACATTGTATCCCTCCGGTTTCAGGCGCTGCGGGTCGGCCGGTCGAGAATCCGGCGGCCGAAAAGACTTGCGGTCAGCTCGACGAGAATGCGGGCGCTCTTGCCGCGGTCGTCGAGGAAGGGGTTGAGCTCGACGAGATCGAGCGAGGAGACGAGCCCGCTGTCGCAGAGCATCTCCATGATCAGATGGGCCTCGCGGAAGGTCGCGCCACCGGGCACCGTCGTGCCGACGCCGGGCGCGAGATCGGGATCGAGAAAATCGACGTCGAGGCTCACATGCAAGAGGCCGTTTGCCGCGCGGATGCGGGCGATGATGTCGTGCATGATATGCGCCATGCCGATCTCGTCGACCGCCCGCATGTCGAAGACATTGACGCCATGCTCGGAGATTTCCTCGCGCTCGCGCGCATCGACGGAGCGGATACCGACCTGGAAGACATTCTTCGGATCGACCAGCGGGCGTCCAGCCTCAAGGATGGGCGCAAACTCCGCCTCACCGCAGAAGAAGGCAACCGGCATGCCGTGCATGTTGCCGGAGGGCGAGCTCGCCGGAGAATTGAAGTCGGCATGCGCATCCAGCCAGAGCACGAACAGCGGACGGCCGAGATCGGCGGCGTGACGGGCCATGCCGGAGACGGACCCCATGGACAGCGCATGATCGCCGCCGAGGATCAGCGGAAACCGGCCGCTATGCGCGGCATCGTAGACGGCGGTATCGAGCGCACGCGCGAAAGCGGCGACGACCTGCAGGTTGTTGGCCTTCGGATGGTTCGCGAGGTCGCGCGCCGGAACGGGCCGCAGGTCGCCCTCGTCTATGACCGTATGTCCGAGGTCGCGCAGGGTCGAATCGACGCCTGCGATGCGCAGGGCCGTCGGGCCCATGGAAGCGCCGCGCCGGCCGGAACCTTCTTCAAGAGGCGCGCCGATCAGCGCGATATGCGTGTTGTTGTCAGCCATGATTTCCCCGCGAATGCGTGAAGCCGGTTTGCCCCGGTTTTGGGTGATTATTACCGGTCACGCTGTTGGCAAAAAGGGGGAAAACTGACAAATAGAATCGCTGAATCAGCATTTTGCCAAGCATGGATCGACATAATGATAAGTCTCGATGATCTCGACCACGCCCTGATCAGCGCCTTGCGCCACAATGCGCGCACACCGGTCTCCTCGCTCGCCGCGATGACCGGCGCCTCGCGTGCAACGGTTGCCGCGCGGATCGAACGGCTCGTCTCTTCCGGCACGATCGCCGCCTTCACCATCAAGACCGGTGCGGAGCTGACGGGCAGCGGCGTGCGCGCCATCGTGATGATCGAGGTCCACGGCAAGATGGCCGACCGCGTGGCGGCGCAGCTGCGCGGCCTGCCTCAGGTCCGCGCGCTTCACTCGACCAATGGCCGCTGGGATTTCATCGCCGAACTCGAAGATCGCGACCTCGGCACCTTCGACGAAACGCTGCACCGCATCCGTCTGATCGACGGCATCAACGGGACCGAAACCAACATTCTCCTCAAGACGACGAAGAATGCCTTTGCCTGAGCGGCGGGCTCAGTATTCCTTTTCGTAGAAGATACCGGCGCCCGCACTGCCGCCGCTGCCGGCTTCCCCGCGCAGCTTGACGCCACGGCCGACATCCAGATTGATGACGGCCTTGGCGCCGTTCGTCTCCGGATCCTGCTTCAGCTCGATATAGGTGCGGTCGTTGAGATACTTGCCGGCCGAAACCGCCGCGCGGCCCTCCGCATCCGTCGTGATATCGAGGTCGTCGACGCCGAGCTTGCTGCGCAGGCTGTCGAGCAGGCCGGTGGAACTGCCGCCGGCCAGCTGGCTTGCGGCAGCGGCAAGCTGCGCGATCTGCACCGCCGACAGGTTGGACATGGAGCGGTTGAAGATGAGCTGCGCCAGGATCTCATCCTGCGGCAGCGCAGGCGAGGAGGCGAAGGTCACCGTCGGGTTGCTGGCGACGCCGGCCACGGTCACGGTGATTTCCGTCGTGCCGGCCGTGCTTCCAGCGACGAGGTTGACGGTCGGCACCAGGCCTCCTGTAAAGCCGATATGCGCGCTGGAGAAATCGAGCCGGCGCGCCAGGATTTCCATGCGGCCGCGCTCAAGCTCGAAACCGCCCGACACGACCGGCGACGACGACGTCCCCGTCACGGTGAGGCTGCCGCCCAGCTCTGCATTGATGCCGCGGCCACGCACGAAAAGCTGGCCCGGTGCCTCGATGGTCAGGTTGAGGCCGATGCCGCGTGAGGCGCCGCTCGCCCCCTGGTCACGTTGCACGTCGGCGTTCATGCGCTTCACGTCTGCCGGCGCGTTGCGATGCTTGATATCGATCTCCGACAGCGAAGCCGGCAGTTTTTGCGGAATGGTGATGTTCGCCTTGTTGATGCGCACCCGGCCAGCCAGAACGATATCGGCCAACGGTCCCTTGACGGTGAGGTCGCCGGTCACATTGGCGGTGACCAGCGTACCGTCGACATAGGTGACATCGCCCAGCTTGATCGCCACATCGACCGGGAAGCCGCTCGCCGGATCGATGCCGATACGGCCGGTGGCCGAAAGCTGCCCGCCGCTCGCCAGCCTGCCGGACAGCGTCTCGATAACGGCCTGCCGGCCGTCCATGGTGATGCGCACCGTCAGGTCGTCCACGGCGAGATTGCGCCGGACATCGACCAGACGCGCACCGCCGGCCGTTATGCTGCCGGTCACCGAGGGCGCTGCCGCCGTGCCGCCGATCGAGACATCGGCATTGGCATTGCCGGTCAACACGAAACCCTGCGACGAAAGCTGGCCCTGCAGCAATCCGAACGGCACCGTGCCATTGAACTTCAGGCCAAGCGGCGTCGCGCCGCCGATCCCGACCGTGCCACCACCCCGGAAAGACAGCCCGCCTGCGCCCGAAAGCACCGTGTCGAGCCGGACCTGGTTGTTGGCGAATTCGCCCTTGGCGTTGATATCGATGGCCCCGATGCCCGCGCCACGGGTCTGGCTGGTAACGGCGCCCTTCCAGTCGAGGGCGTAATTGACGACAGGCGCGGCCGCCCTGCCCTTGACCGTCACAGTGCCGCCGATCGCGCCTTCCGCACCCAGGCCTGGAGAGAAATTATTGATGAGCGCCGCCGGCACGGCATTGAGAGCGAGCGACAGGTCCAGCGTCTCGCCGGCCCGACCCGATATCGCAACCGACCCGGTTCCGGCCTGGATGGTGAGCTTGTCGAGAACCGCAACGCCGTTGTCGACAGCAATCGTGGACGGGCTTGCGAGCTTCAGGGCAATGCCGCGCGGTGCGCCTTCGAACGTCTGCAAGGCGATGTCCAAACCCCTGGCACGTTGGACGACCTGCCCCTTCGCGACCAGCGGCGCATTGTCGAGACGACCGCCGAGATCGAACCGGGTCGCCTGCCCTTCCCGCGAGAAATCAAGGCTGAGGGCATCGACGCGGTTCCCGCCCGAAACGATGCGCTCGGCGCGAACCGTGCCGTTGATCGCAAGTGTGGCGAGATCGGTAATGGTGAGGTCCACGGTCGGCTTGGCAATGCTGATCGCATCACGGCTTATGCCGGAACCGCTCGCCTGAACGATTGCCGACGTCCTGCCGTTGGTCGTCGCGATCTCCACCTGACCGGAAAGATCGCCGGCCGCCTTTTGGCCGGCCATGGCCGCAAGCAGGCCGAGATCGGGAAAGTTGAAGCGGACCGTGCCGTCAGGCATGAAATCCGGCGTCAGCGCCAGCGAGCCCTTCAACGTGTTCGCACCGATCTCCGCCTCCAGCACCGGCACCGAAATGCGCCCGCCTTCCGAGGTGATGCTGGAACGCACATTGATCGCCTGTCCATCCAGCGCGCCCGTCGCCGTCAGTTCCCCGGAGGGCCTGTCCGCAACGGCCTTCCCGTTGAGCGTGACAACGAGATCGCTCAGCGTGCGCCCCGAAAGCGTCGCGCCACTGGATGTGACCTTGGCCGCAACGTCGAGCCCATCGACCGGCCCCTTGGCCGAGAGGTCGAAGGCCGCCTCGCCGGAGGCATCGCCCAGCAGCTTGCCGAGGTTCAAGACCTTGCCAGCAAGCGTCGCATCGAGATTGCCCTCGGCGAGCGCGACATCACCGGCCGCCTCGGCCGTCCCCGACTTGAGCTGCAGACCGGTGACCTGGAGCGCACCGTTGCCGGCCAGCTGAAGACGCCCTTCCATCGCAATCGTCGTATCGAACTTGCCGGACAAGGCCGGCGGCAGAACAGCGGGCAGCGCGAAAAGACGGAAATTGACGTCAGCCTCGCGGCTTTCGAGCCCGTAGCGGCCCGAAAGCGTTCCGCCGATGCTGGCGCTTTCCAGTGTTGCGGGATCGAAGGCGATCTCTGTCGGCGACACGTTCAGGGTTGCGACGACCTTGGCCGGCCCCTTCACCATGCGGTCGATATCCGCATTGGCGAAAGCCATGTCGCCGGTCTCGACCGTCACATCGACCCGGCCGGACTGGCTGGACACGTTGAACGCATCGCTACGGGCGGAAAGGCGGATGTTCTCGATCCGGCCCGCCGGCAGCGCCGCGGATACCACGGCGACATCTGCCCGCAAGGCGGCGGCGCTTGCCTCGCCGGTCAGGGAAATGTCGGCGCCGTCGATCAGGATACGGGCATCGCCATCGGCGAGCGGCCAGCGGAAATCGATCGGGCCATCGCGCCCGTCGAGCTTCACATTGAAATCGTTGGACCCCGTCGCGCTCACGGCGCCGGAGGCGGCAAGCGCCATCGCACCGGTCGCGATGTTGCCCTTCTCGACGCGCACCATGTCGGAACCGTCGAAGGCGGCGACGAGATCGATGTTCGTCTCGCCGGCGAAAAGCGGCCGTAACTGCGGCGGCATCAACGCATCGAACGTGCCGCCGCCCTTGACCGACAGGGTATGAAGCCCATTGGCCGAAAGATCGTGGCGGCCATCGACACGCAGCATCTCCGTGCCATCGAGCGCGGCGGACAGACGGCCCTTCCACTGCGACAACGGCCCGTCACCCGTCAGGCGGATGGAGACGGCGGGCTCGTTCGGCAGTTTGAGCAGATTGGCGAGCAGGCCGCCCTTCGGTTCGGCGACATCGGTTTCAAGACGCAGAACGTTCTCGGCCGGATTGAAGACGATATCGGCAGCCAGTCGTGCGTCCGGGCGCTCCACTTCATTGGCGGAAAGCTTGATGGCCACACTCTCTGCGGTCGCATCGCCACGGCCGGAGACGACGATGCGCTGATCACGACCGGCCACGGCGCCCGAGACGAAGAGTTCCGGGATCGCCAGCGAATCGACATGAACTTCGACGGGCAGCTTGAACGGCGTGTCGGAGGGTTGTGCATCCGCCTTGGATTCCGGCAGGCGCAGCAGCGAGATCGAGGATGCCGAGACACGAGATGCATCGAAGCTGAAGAACAAGAGTTCCAGCGGCGACCAATCCACGGCAAGGTCGCGGATTTCCGCATAGGTGCCCTTGTCGTCGCCAAGGGTGACGGAACCTGCGCGCAGCCGGCCCGTCAGGAGCCCGGACGGCTCGCTGATGGAAATGACCTGCCCGCTTGCGGCGGCAAGCTTCTCCACATAGGAAACGGCCATGCGGGCGCCCGCATCCGTGAAGCCGACGAAGCCCAGAACCGCGACCAGAATGACAAGCAGCACCGCAAGGCCGTAACCGGCATAGCGGAGAATGGCGCGGAGAATTCGAGACAACCTCGTCATGCTTCATCCATTTCACGTGCGCGGGAGCGCGGAATCGCTCCCTACCGTCTAGAATCTCAATCGCACGCGGGATCAAGAGCCTAGCGGAAAATTGCGGCGCCAGTCAGAACGACTGGCCGATGCCGGCGTAGACCCCGAAGGACGTTCCGCCCTCATATTTCTTGAGCGGCACCGCGACATCGAGCCGGAGCGGCCCGAACGGCGTCGCGTAGCGCAGGCCGATACCGGCACCGGCGCGGATATCCTTGAAATCGGGAACCTCGTCCGTCGAGACGGTGCCGACATCGATGAACGGCACGACGCCGATGGTTTCGGTGACGCCGATGCGCACCTCCGCCGAGCCCGCCACATAGGAGCGCCCGCCGAGCAGCTTGTTGTCGGCATTGCGGGGCGAAATCTCCTGATAGCCGTAGCCGCGCACCGTGCCGCCGCCGCCCAGGAAGAAGCGGCGCGTCGCCGGGATATCCGCAAGCTCGTCGCCGCCGATGATCGTGCCCGCAGAAAGCTTGCCGGCCAGCACGAAGCGCTCCTCCGCGCCCAGCGCCTGATAACCGGTGATGGCGCCTTCGAAACTGGAGAAGAACGTTTTGTTATAGGTCTCGTAGCTCGGCTTCGCATTGATCAGGAAGCGGTAGCCTTCCGTCGGGTTCAGCTTGTCGTTGCGGGTATCGCGCACATACTCGATCGGCAGGCTCACCGTCAGATATTTGTTCTTGCCGAACACGTCCTCGATATTGCTCCACGCCACCTCGCCGCCGGCGCTCACCGTGTCGCGGTCGGAAAGCTCGACGCTCACCCCCGCCGCCGCCGTCGTGGTGAAGGCCTTGTAGGCGTCGGGATCGACGATCGCCGCCTTGAGGCTGGCGTTGAAGGTGGTTGCCGGGCCGAAGGCCCCGGGCTTGGAAAAGAGGATGGCCGTCGAGTAGTCCAAATCGCCGATGTCGGACTCGCCGATGCGATTGACCGAACCCTCGATACGCAGCGATTCCGCCTGGCCGAACAGGTTGCGATGCCCCCAGTACCCCTGCAGGCCGAAACCGTCCGTATTCGAATATTGCGCACCGACGCCGAAATAGCGGTGCTTGCCTTCGGAGACCTCGATGGTCATTGGCAGCGAACCATCCGGCGCGAGCTGGCTGGCCTCGCGGATCGTCACGCTGGAGAAAACACCGAGCGTGCGCAGCCGCTCTGCAGCCTTGTTGAGCGCCTCGGGCGAATAGGGCTGGCCGGCATTGATGCGCGAATAGCGCTGCACGAAGCCCGCATCGACCGTTTTCGTGCCCGTTACGCCCACCTCGCCGACCGGTGCGACCGGACCGCCCTCCGCCGCGATGACAACATCCACCGTGCGGGTCTTGTGATCGGCGGTCGCGTTTCTCTCCACAAGCTTGGCCAGCGGCCGGCCCTCGGCCTTGAGATCGACGACGACCTTCTCGCCGGCCTTCAGGATGACGGTGGAATCCGCACGCGCACCGGCCACGAGGCCGTAATCCGCAGGATTGAACCTGTCGGCATCGCCGGAAAAGGCGACATCGCCGAATGTGAAGACGGGCCCCGGATCGACACGGATCGTCACCGGAATGGCGGCGCGGTCGTTGAACTCAGGATTGGGCGGCAGCGAATCGAGATCCTGCCCGTTGACGGTGACATTCACCACGCCGCCATAGCGGGCGTTCTCGTAGAGGGCGGCGAGGATGCGGTCACGGTCGTCGCGCGCCTTGATGACGAGGCCAAGGTCGCCGGACACCGGCTGGCCCTCGTCCTGCTTGAGCCGCGTCGTGTTCTCGATGGCTTCCTTGAGATCGCTGTCATCCGTGCCTGGATCGAGCGTCAGCGTATAATTGACGGGATCGATGACAGCCGCAGCCTCTTCGTCACTTTCGAAGAACTTCATCCCGAAAAGCTTGAACGCCATGGCAGGACGGACGGAAACGGGCGCGCAGGCCAGCGCCGCAGCGACCGCGAGTGCGGTGCCAGCCTTCAGAAACGCAAAACTCTTTTCCGGCCGGTTCACTTTATCCCGCATCCGCAGCTATCCGTCGCCTTTTCCTCGAAGTGCGGCATGCGCATCAGCTTCCGACACAGACCAGGCGCGCTCCGATTCATTCGGAGCATTTAGGCAAGAAAAGACCCTAACGCGTTAGGTTTTCCGTAATGTTAACGCCGGTTCTACACGCAGGCACCGCGGATTTGAAGCGCAGAACGTGATTTTGTGCCTTTTCCGGACAAGCAAAAGCCCCGGGGGATGCCCCGGGGCTTCGCAAAAGTTGCATCTGTCTGATATCAGTAACCGGACGGGCAACGGTCGATGTAACGGCGGCCGTAACGGTCACGGTAGTAGCACTGACCGGGCTGCTCGGACACGCTGCCGATGACAGCGCCGGAAACGCCACCAATGGCCGCGCCAACGGCAGCACCGCGGACGTTACCGGTGACGGCGCCACCGATGATCGCGCCGGAGACGGCGCCGATACCCGCACCCTTTTCCGTCTGCGTGCAGCTGGCGACAGCAAGGCCGACCAGGACGAGCGCAATGACTTTCTTCATGAAGGTGTTCTCCAAAGTTGAGTTGCGTCCCGGTTTTCCAGGTCCGAACTATCCCCTTCTGTTGAGCCAACATACGCGCCCGCCTCACGACGGGCATGTCTGTTCAGAGATGAAAATATACCGCGAAACGGGGAAGTCTATGGTGGCGAACTATTTTTTTAGACTCCGAATAAATATGCCTGCGATTCCGTTTATTACGCCCTCGTTCGGCCATCGCCGCATTGCGATGAAAAAGCTGAAACTGGTTCGATGAAACGAAGGGTTCAGCCCGTTCCTTTTTTCGTGCAGACTTGACATGCATCAACAGGAAGTGGCCTTTGGGGACCTAACATACATTGGAATGGTTCAAAGGTGGCGCCGATTTGCCGCAGCGGAATGCGTTGCAGCGCAACGGCGCCTGGTATAGCCGGATGAACGACCGTCAATGACGATAATGCCCGGGACGATGCCGGGCTGGAGACTCTGGATGGACTTCGAGACTTTCTTCAAGAACGAGCTGGACAGCCTGCATCAGGAAGGCCGCTACCGCGTCTTCGCCGACCTCGAGCGCCAGAAGGGCAGCTTTCCGAAGGCCACCCGCTATACGGCCGAAGGCCCGACGGATGTCACCGTCTGGTGTTCCAACGATTATCTCGGCATGGGCCAGAACCCGAAGGTGACCGAGGCGATGAAGCTCGCCATCGACCAGTGTGGCGCCGGTGCCGGCGGCACCCGCAACATCTCCGGCACCAACCACTACCATGTGCTGCTCGAACAGGAGCTTGCCGACCTGCATGGCAAGGAAGCGGCCCTGCTCTTCACCTCGGGCTACGTGTCCAACTGGGCCGCCCTCGGTACGCTCTGTTCCAAGATCCCCGGCCTCATCTGTTTCTCCGATGCCGGGAACCATGCGTCGATGATCGAGGGCATTCGCCACTCCAAGTGCGAGCGCGTGATCTGGAAGCACAATGACCTGAAGGACCTCGAAGCAAAGCTTGCGGCGGCCGACCCGAAGGCGCCGAAGCTGATCGCCTTCGAATCCGTCTACTCGATGGATGGCGACATCGCGCCCATCAAGGAAATCTGCGACCTCGCCGACAAGTACGGCGCGATGACCTATCTCGACGAAGTGCATGCCGTCGGCATGTACGGCCCGCGCGGCGGCGGCATTGCCGAACGCGACGGCCTGATGGATCGCCTCACCGTCATCGAGGGTACGCTTGCCAAGGCCTTCGGCGTGATGGGCGGCTATATCGCCGCCTCGACCGCACTGTGCGATTTCGTACGCTCCTTCGCGTCCGGCTTCATTTTCACCACGTCGCTGCCGCCGTCGCTCGCCGCCGGTGCGCTCGCCTCGATCCGCCACCTCAAGGAAAGCCAGATCGAACGTTTCGGCCATCAGGACCGCGTTCGCAAGCTGCGCGCCGCGCTCGATCGCGCCGGCATTCCGCACATGCCCAATCCGAGCCATATCGTGCCCGTGATGGTGGGCGATGCGTCCAAGTGCAAATGGATTTCGGACCTGCTGCTCGACAATTTCGGCATCTATGTCCAGCCGATCAACTACCCGACCGTGCCGCGCAAGACGGAACGCCTGCGCATCACGCCGACGCCGCTGCACACGGATGCCGATATCGAGCACCTCGTCGGCGCGCTGCATTCGCTGTGGTCGCGTTGCGCGCTGGCCCGCGCCGTCGCCTGATAAAGGCGACCCAGATTTATCGGATGAGCCCGGCAGCCACCTGCCGGGCTTCTTCGTCTGCGGCGAAGACATCGTCCATGGACGACGCCGGCGGAAGATGCGCCAGCTTGTCCATCACCTGCTCGGCGATGTCGGCCATCGACAGGAAGCCGATGCGCCCGCCAACGAAGGCGTGGAACGCCACCTCCTCCGCCGCATTCATGATCGCGCCCTGAAGCCCGCCACGCGTGAGCGCCGTGCGCGCCAGCCTAAGCGCCGGAAACCGCGTCTCGTCAGGCGCTTCGAAATCGAGGCGGGACAGCCTGGCGAAATCCAGCCGCTCGACATCGAGCGGTGAGCGCTGCGGATAGGTCAGCGCATAGCCGATTGCCGTGCGCATGTCGGGCGCACCGAGCTGCGCCAGCACCGATCCGTCGACATAACCCACCATCGAATGAATGATCGATTGCGGATGCACCACCACCTCGATCTGGTCCGGCCGCACATCGAAGAGATGTTTCGCCTCGATCATCTCCAGCGCCTTGTTGAACATGGACGCGCTGCCGATGGAAATCTTGAGGCCCATGGACCAGTTGGGATGCGCGCGCGCGATATCGGCCGTGACACCCGCCATCTGCTCGCGGCTCCAGGTGCGGAACGGGCCGCCGGAGGCCGTCAGCACGATGCGCTCCACCGCATGGCGCTGGTCGTCCTCCAGCGCCTGGAAGATCGCGCTGTGTTCGCTGTCGACGGGGATGAGCCGCCCGCCGCCCTCCGAGACGGCCTGAACGAAGAGGTCGCCCGCCGAAACGAGGCACTCCTTGTTGGCGAGCGCGATATCGGCGCCGCGCTTTGCCGCAGCCAGTGTCGGCGCAAGGCCCGCCGTGCCGACGATCGCCGCCATCACCCAGTCCGCATCGCCCGACGCCGCCTCCAGAAGCGCCGCGCGCCCGGCCGCAACCGCAATCCCGCTGCCGGCAAGCGCATCCTTGAGCGCGCCGTAGCGGTTCTCGTCAGCCGTCACGGCCAGTCGCGCCCCGCATTCCCTGGCCTGCGCGGCAAGCAGGTCGACATTGCCGTTGCCGGTGACGGCCAGAACGTCGAAACGGTCGCGACCGCCGAGCTGCCGCAGCACGTCCAGCGTGCTGGTGCCAATCGAGCCGGTAGAGCCGAGAATGGTGATGCGTCGCTTTTGCCGCGCGTCGAGAGCCATGAGGGGGATCCGCAGTTTTCTTCTTGTCAGAAGAGGCTCTACAGGCGAAAGACGCCTGCAACAAGTCATGGAAATGCTGTAAAGCAAAGGCTTGGGCGGACTTATGACACCCGCCGCTTGACCTTTTCGCCCGGACGGCCATAACGTCCCCGCAAACGGTCTGCCGCCCTGGACGCGATTGGAGAAACCTGTGCACCGACGCCTGAGAGTATGGACCCTCGCTTGCCTTGCCATTCTGGCGGCAGCTCCGGCCTGTGCCGACGAGCCGGTCCCCGGTGGTCTCGGTGGAACGTGGCTCGCCGAGGACATCGCCGGCAACGGCGTGATCGACAATCTCCAGACGACGCTGGAGATCAAGCCGGACGGCTCCTATGGCGGCAATGGCGGCTGTAACACCTATCGCGGCAAGCTGAAGGTGCAGAACGGCAACATCGCCTTCGCGCCGGCCGCAGCCACCCGCAAGATGTGCGCGCCCGCCATCATGGATCAGGAGCAGAAGTTCTTCGACGCGCTTGGCACCGTCACGTCGTGGAAGCTCGAAAACGGCATCCTGCACCTCACCGCCAAGGAAGGCGCGCCGGCGATTCGCCTCGCTGCGATGAAGAACAACACCGACATCGTCATCCGCCTGCCCGGCCCGGAGCAGAGCGTGGCGCGCGAGACCATCAGCTACCAGTGTGACGACGACCTGCGGATCGTCGTGGAATATATCAATGTCGGCGACAATTCGCTGGCCGTGATCCGCCGCGGCGAGGAAACGTTCATCGCATCCAACGTGATGGCGGCATCGGGCGCGAAATATGCCGGCGGCCAGTTCGAATGGTGGACGAAGGGCGACGAAGCGACGCTCTACGACCTGACGAAGGGCGAAAACGCCCCCGGCGTCATCTGCCGCAAGACCGGCTGACGGACGGAAGGAAGAGCGCCATGCCCACGTTCCAGGTCGGACAGAAAGTCGTCTGCATCAACGACCGCTTCAAGAACGTCTCGATCGATCAGGGCATCCGCAAGGGGCAGGTCTATACGGTGCGCTGGGCCGGCCACTACAGGCACTATGTCGATGGCGACTTCTACGGCATCAAGCTGATGGAACTGTACCGCGGCAAGGATGATGGCCCGGAGGGCTACGGCGCCGTCGACATGCCCTTCCGCGCCAGCCGGTTCCGTCCGCTGGTCTCCGACCGCATCCGCAACATGCTCGGCATGAAGGCCCCGCAGCCGAAGACGGTCGTCGCCAAACCCTCCATCGTGCCCGCCATACGCCCCAAGCCACGCGTCGTCACGCCGGAGCGTGAAAAGGAAGACGTCTGATCTTTCGGGAAATGGTGATCCCGCCGCGATTCGAACGCGGGACCCCCAGATTAGGAATCTGGTGCTCTATCCTGCTGAGCTACGGGACCACTGACTGCACCCATACAAAAGCCTTGGCGTGAAGCCAAGCGATTTTCGGTGGATCGAAGACGCGTTCGCTTTCGTCAGGCGGCGAGGCGGCTTTCCGCGAGCTTGACCCAGTAGGTCACGCCATGGGGAATGGCGTCGTCGTTGAAGTCGTAGGCGGGATGGTGCAATCCGGCCGTATCGCCGTTGCCGACGAAGATGAAGGCGCCGGGGCGGGACAGTAGCATGTAGGAGAAATCCTCGCCGCCCATCATCGGCGCGATCGCGGGTTCGACCGACGCGTCGCCGGCGATCTCGCGCGCCACGGCCACCGCATGGCCGGCCTCCTCCGCATGATTGAC
The DNA here is from genome assembly GCF_009826875.1 of Shinella sp. AETb1-6. Taxonomy (NCBI): domain Bacteria; kingdom Pseudomonadati; phylum Pseudomonadota; class Alphaproteobacteria; order Hyphomicrobiales; family Rhizobiaceae; genus Shinella; species Shinella sp. AETb1-6. The sequence continues at coordinate 28,531 of NZ_WUMM01000010.1, forward strand.
CGTAACCGGATAGTTACGGTGGTAATTCACGACGATCTCCGCACCGTGGGCAGCGGCAAGGCCGGCGCAGATCTGCCGGATGCGGGCTTCGGCCCCCTCGCGCATATCGGGGCTCAGCGTACGCACGGTGCCCGCGAGCTGTGCGGTTTCAGGGATCACGTTGTGGGCAAAGCCCGCATTGAACTTCGTCACGGACACGACGAGCGAATCGACGGGATCGGCGACGCGCGACACGATGGTCTGCAGCGCCGTCACGACCTGCGCGCCGATGACGATGGGATCGACGGTCTTGTGCGGCAGCGCCGCATGGCCGCCGCGTCCCTTCACCGCGATGGTGAACTCATCGGTCGCCGCCATGATGGGGCCCGGGCGCGTCCCGAAAGCGCCGACCGGCATGCCGGGCAGGTTGTGCATGCCGTAGACCTCGGCGATGCCGAAGCGCTCCATCATGCCGTCCTTGACCATTTCGTTGCCGCCGCCGCCGCCCTCTTCCGCCGGCTGGAAGATCACCGCGACGCTGCCGGTGAAGTTTCGGGTTTCGGCGAGATATTTGGCCGCCCCCAGCAGCATGGCGGTGTGGCCGTCATGGCCGCAGGCATGCATCTTGCCCCTGACGGTCGAGGCCCAGGGCTTGCCGGTCGCTTCCTCGATGGGCAGCGCGTCCATATCGGCGCGAAGGCCGATGGTGCGCCCCGCGCCGGCAGGCGCGCCCTTACCACGGATGATGCCGACGACGCCCGTCCGGCCGATGCCGGTCACGACCTCGTCGACGCCGAATTCGCGCAGTTTTTCGGCCACGAAGGCCGCCGTCTTCTCCACCGCGAAGAGCAGTTCCGGTTCCCGGTGCAGGTGCCGGCGCCATCCGGCGATTTCATCCTGCATTTCTGCGGCACGGTTCAGAATCGGCATGCAACACGTCCTGTCATTTCGGCCTGAAATTCGGCCATCGGCTCTCGATGGCTTTGCCATCACGGTGCCATATAGGTTAAATAGGGCGACGGTTCGAGACAACTCCCGATTTCGAGGACAGATCTTTGCAGATGAACGGACGTACGACGCGCATGGGCGCGCGCCTTCTGGGCTCCGCCCTGTTGCTTGCAGCCACCTTCTCCGCAACGGCGACCATGGCCGGCCCGCGCATGCTGGTGGATGTCAACACGCTCCAGGTCATCGAACACGAGGATGCCTTCCAACGCTGGTATCCGGCCTCGCTCACCAAGCTCATGACCGCCTATACGGTTTTCCGCGCCGTCAAGGCGGGCGAGATCACGCTGGACAGCCCGGTCACGATGAGCAAGCACGCCGCCGCCGAACCGCCGAGCAAGATGTATTTCAAGCCGGGCCAACGGATGACGCTGGACAGTGCGTTGAAGATCATCCTCGTCAAGTCCGCCAATGATGTGTCCGTCGCCATCGCCGAATCGATTTCCGGGTCCGAACCGGCCTTCGTCGAGCGCATGAACGCCGAGGCCAGGCGCATCGGCATGAGTTCCTCGCGCTTCATCAATCCGAACGGCCTGCCCGGCAAGGGCCAGTACACGACCGCCCGTGACCTCGCGGTGCTCGCCGTCACGCTGAAGCGGGAATTCCCGCAATACGCTTCCTACTTCGCGCTGGAAGGCTTCACGACGGGCAAGAAGCAATATCCCAATTTCAACATGCTGATTGGCCGCTTCGATGGCGCGGATGGCATGAAGACCGGCTTCATCTGCGCCTCGGGCTTCAACCAGGTTTCGTCCGCCACGCGCAATGGCCGCAGCGTCGTTTCGGTCGTGCTCGGCTCCGAAAGCCTCGGCGCGCGCGCCGACATCTCCGCCGGCATGCTGCAGAAGGGCCTGACGGGGCGCCCCGGCAATGTTCCCACGCTCGGCCAGCTGAGACCCTACGGTGAAACGCGCGACGTCGTCGCCGACATCTCGCAGGAAATCTGCTCCAAGCACGCCGCCAAGGTTCGCAGCGAAGGCCGCGACGAGGCCGGACGCCAGAAACTGGCTTCGCCCTACATTCACGAGCTGGACCGCCCTCTGCGGTTCGTTTTCGCCGGCCTCCTGGGAGGCGGCGATACGGCCAAGCCCGACGGTGTCGAGACGGTCGCGTCCAATGGCGTGGGCGATATCGCCAATGTCCCCGTCCCCATCCCGCGCCCCACCTTCTGATTGGCCCATAGTTTCTGAACTGGAGCGACCATGACCATCGCTGAACGGCGGGTGCCGGTTTCCGTGCTGACCGGCTTCCTGGGCGCCGGCAAGACGACCCTGCTCAACCGCCTGCTGAAGGATCCCGCGCTCACCGATACGGCCGTCATCATCAACGAGTTCGGCGAGGTCGGCATCGACCATCTGCTGGTCGAGCAATCGGGCGACGGCATCATCGAGCTTTCGGACGGATGCCTGTGCTGCACCATCCGCGGCGAGCTGGTCGATACGCTGGCCGATCTGATGGATCGCATGCAGACGGGCAAGATCCAGCCGCTGAAACGGGTCGTGATCGAGACGACGGGCCTCGCCGATCCCGCACCTGTGCTGCAGGCCGTGATGGGCAATCCTGTCCTCTCGCAATCCTTCAGCCTTGATGGCGTGATCACCGTCGTCGATGCCGTCAATGGCCTTTCGACGCTTGCCAACCATCCGGAAGCCGTCAAGCAGGTGGCCGTGGCCGACCGTGTGCTGATCAGCAAGGCCTCGCTTGCCGACACGGCGACGCTCGACGCCGTGCGCCGGGAAATCGCCGCGCTCAATCCGCGCGCAGCCGTATCCGACGTCGATGCTCCCGGCCTGGCCAGCCCTGACCTGTTGGCCAATGGCCTCTACGACCCCGGCAGCAAGATCCCGGACGTCCGCCGCTGGCTGCATGACGAGGCGCACGACCACCATCATCATCATGCGCATGATCATCACCACCATGAGCATTGCGACCACGGTTGCGATCATGGGCACCACCACGACCACGGCCACCAGCACGCCCATGACGTCACGCGCCATGACGCGACGATCCGCTCGTTCAGCATCGTGCACGACCGCCCGATCGATCCGATGGCGCTGGAAATGTTCATCGATCTCCTGCGCTCCGCCCATGGCGAAAATCTGCTGCGCATGAAGGGCATCGTGCTGATGGAAAACAGCCCGGAACGGCCCCTGGTGCTGCATGGCGTGCAGAGCGTGTTCCACCCGCCCGAGCGGCTGCCCGCCTGGCCGGAGGGCGCCGAGCGCCGCACGCGCCTGGTGCTGATCACGAAGGATCTGCCGGAGGCTTTCGTACGCGACCTCTTCGACGCCTTCACCGGCACGCCGAAGATCGACCGCCCGGACCGCGCCGCCCTTGCCGACAACCCGCTCGCCATTCCCGGCCTGAAGCTCTAGCAGCGGTCTCGAAGGCCGGAGCAGGGCGGCCAAGCCGCCCTGCCGATGCCCTAGGCTTTCAAGCGCATCATGGCATTCTCCAAAGGCAGCCCTTCCGGACGGACGGATAATCCAAGCGCGCCAGGGCTCAGGTCTTCTTGCGGATCAGGAAGCGGTGACCGTTCTCGACGCGCTCGCTTGCCTCAAGCGCATGGCCGTCCTCGTTGCAGAAATGCGGAATGTCGATGACGGCGAGCGGATCCGTCGTCTCGACCCAGAGGGCTGCGCCGCCGCGCATGGTCGACAGCCGCTTGCGGGCTTTCATGACCGGAAGCGGGCATTTCAGGCCACGCAGGTCATAGACCTCGGCGTCGTCCTGCGCCGCGATGTCGGTCATTTCTGCCAGAACTTCCAGAACGGCTTTTTCTGCGTCTGCTCGACCACCTGCTGGCCCGCTTCGCCGCCGGCGACAGGAAGGGTGGCCACGGCGTCCGTCTCTTGCGCGACAGCCGCGGTCCTTGCGGTCTTGCCGGCCTCTCCAGAGCCCTGATCGGCCTGAAGAGCAGCGCTTTCGTTGACGACCGGCTGGACCTGCTGGGCTTCGCGCAGCTCGCTATCCTGGCTGAAGAGCTTCCAGAAGGGCTTCTTTTCCTTCTTCTCGACGGCAGAGGCGATCCCCGGATTGTGTTCCGGAACCGGCAGGGAGCCTACGCCCCTCGCCTGCTTTTCCGCCTTGGTGGCGGCGACGTCGGCGGCGAAATCGGCGGCCGCCTTGTTCTTGGCTTCCTCGGCTTCGCGCACCGCACGTTCGGCAGCCTCGACCTTGCGCCGCTCGGCCTCTTCGGCCTTGCGCTTCTGTTCGGCGATCTCGCGCTCGGTCATCAGCTTGCCGGCATCGAGAGAATTGCCCGTCGGCGCATAAGCCAGCTCGCGGCCCTTGCGCTGATCGGCCACGATGGCCTTCCGCTGGGCCTCCGACGGCTCGATCCAGACGGTGCCGGCATATTTGCTCATCGCCTTGGCATAGGCGGTCGCATAGGTCTTGTTGTAGCTCGCAAGCGCCGTTTGGAGCGCACCGGGCGTGCTCATCGCTGGGCAGGAACCGGTCGGCGAAAAGGGCTTGTCGGCCTGCTGGTTGAAGACATATTTGCCTTCGCAGACATTCACCTCTGGCGGACGCTTCGTCACCTCGAAATGGTCATAGCCGACCTTCAGCATCTTCCAGAATTCGATATTGGGATTGTCGCGATGACGCGCCATGTTCTCGGCCGTCATGCGAAACGGAAACGCCTGGAGCTGAACGGACTTCTGTCCGCCGTCGAAGGCATCGCGCGCGAAGGCGAAAATCTCCAGCATCTGCTCGTCGGTCATCGAGTAGCAGCCCGACGAAGAGCATGCGCCATGGATCATGAGGTTGGTGCCGCTCGCCTTGTTGGCGCGGTCATAGGTATTCGGGAAGCCCGTGTTGATTGCCAGGAAATAGCTCGAATTCGGATTCATGTTCGCGCGTGAGAGCGGGTAGAATCCTTCCGGCGCCTGGCGGTCGCCTTCCTTCATCTTCGGGCCGAGCTTGCCGGACCAGGCGCAGATCTTGTAGTTGCGCACCAGCTGGAAACGGTTGGTGCGGTCGGCCTTCCAAAGTTCGAGCCGGCCCTCTTCCTTGAAGATGCGCAGCATGATGGGCGAGGAACGGTCGATCTTCATCGACGCGAGCTTGCTCACGATGGACGGCGACAGCTGATAGCTGGTCTTGGACGAGACCTTGGAGATGTCCACATCGACCTTGTCGAAGGAATCGAGGGTCTCGTTGGTGCATCCCGCGGCAGCCACGGCGAGAAATGAAACAGCGGCGAGAACAGACAGGCGCATGCAGGGGTCCGTGAGCTATCGTCAGATCGCAAGCCGTCGTACCGGCAGGGCGGGACGGACTGTCGTTACCGGCTTATACTTCATAAATGCTTAACCGGGAATTCCTTCGCGCAGCCGAACGCCGGCTGCAACCGTTTCAGACACAAGGAATATGGCCGAGATGCGGCAAAGGCGGCGCGGGCGCCGCCCCGATCAGAGCTGCCGGCCGATATTGAGGTAGCGCTGGCGGCGGTCCTTGCGCAGCTGGTCGCCCGTCTTTGCCGAGAGATCCTTCAGCGAGGAGGCGATCACGTCGCCCGTGCGGGCGATGACGGCCTGCGGATCGCGGTGCGCGCCGCCCATCGGCTCGGGGATGATGCCGTCGATGATGCCGAAGGCCTTCAGGTCTTCGGCCGTGATCTTCATGTTGCTCGCCGCTTCCTTGGCGCGGGTCGAATCGCGCCACAGGATCGAGGCCGCACCTTCCGGCGAAATGACGCTGTAGATCGCATGCTCCAGCATGTAGACACGGTCGCCGGTGGCGATCGCGATGGCGCCGCCCGAACCGCCCTCGCCCAGCACGACCGAGACGATCGGCACGCGGACGTTGAGGCACATCTCCGTCGAGCGGGCGATGGCTTCCGCCTGACCGCGCTCTTCCGCGCCGATGCCCGGATAGGCGCCGGCGGTGTCGATGAGCGTGATGACCGGCAGGCCGAAACGGTCGGCCATTTCCATGACGCGGATGGCCTTGCGGTAGCCTTCCGGGCGCGCGCTGCCGAAATTGTGCTTCAGGCGCGACTTGGTGTCGTTGCCCTTTTCCTGGCCGATGACGGCGACGGCCTCGCCGCGAAAGCGGCCGAGGCCCGCCAGGATCGCCTCGTCTTCGGCGAACTTCCGGTCGCCGGCAAGCGGGGTGAACTCTTCGAACAGCTGGGCAGCATAATCGACGAAATGCGGACGCTGCGGGTGGCGTGCGACCTGCGTCTTCTGCCAGGGCGTCAGCTTGGCGTAGATATCGGCCATGGCCTCGCGGGCGCGGATTTCCAGCCGACCGATTTCGTCGCTCGTGTCGATGCTCTCATCTTCTTCGGCGAGCTTGCGCAGCTCGTGGATCTTGCCTTCGAGATCCGAGATGGGCTTTTCGAAATCGAGGTAATTGTGCATGAGATGCGTTTCCGATCGTTTGCTCAAACCGCGCCAGGCTGCCGTCGGCCAGAGGGCCAGTCGCCAGCGATGGGGGTCCTAATCCGTTTTTTTCGCCTGTTTGGCAAGAGGGTGATGGTTTTGAACGAGCGCGTGCAGCCGTTCTTCCAGCACATGCGTATAGATTTGTGTCGTCGAAATGTCCTGATGGCCCAGCAGTTCCTGCACGGCGCGCAGGTCCGCGCCGTTCTGAAGCAGATGGCTGGCAAAAGCATGGCGAAGCACATGCGGCGACAGCGTCGCGGCACGTATGCCCGCCCGTCCGGCCAGTGCCTTCAGATCGCGCGCGAAGACCTGCCGGGGCAGATGCCCCTCCTTGCTCTGCGCCGGAAACAGGAAATCGCCCGTCGCCGGATCGTCGCCGATCTCGGCCGCCAGCGCCTCGCCATAGGCCTCCATCGCGGTGACGGCGGCGCGCGACAGCGGCACCAGCCGCTCCTTGTTGCCCTTGCCCTTCACCACGAGGAACCGCCCGGTTTGCGCCAGCACGCTGCCCGGCAGGGAGACGAGCTCGCTGACACGCATGCCCGTGGCATAGAGCAGTTCGACGAGCAGATGCATGCGCCGCTTCAGGAGGAGATTGCCGCCCGGCTCGCCTGCTTCCGTCTCGGCCTGCGTGATGAGACGCGTGACATCGTCGACGGACAGCGTCTTGGGCAGCGAACGCGCCTTCTTCGGCGCATCGAGGATGGCGGTGGGATCGTCGCCGCGCAGCCCCTCGCCGTAGAGAAACTTGAAGAACTGCCGCAACGCCGAAAGCCGCCGCGCCTGCGAAGACGCTGCAAAGCCCTGCTTGGCGAGATGGCCGAGATAGGCGCGCAGGTCGTCCGGCGCCGCGTCCGTCAGGCGCACGCCGCGCGCATTGAGGAACGATTTCACGTCTTCCAGATCGCGCTCGTAGGATTGCAGCGTGTTCGTCGCGGCCCCGCGCTCGGCGCTCATCATTTCGAGGAAGGATTCGACCTGAAGCGCTGACAGATCCCTCATTGCGGTGGATTGACCCGTTCGGACGGGATCCGGATCGTGACCTCGCGCTCACTGGGCTCGACGAAGGTCACCAGCGCCACCATGATCCCGTAGATCGATCCGGCGATCACGGCGCAGATGAACAGGAATCGGAACAGGGTGGGCATGGCGGTCTCCGGGGCAACGCCCTCTATATCGCCCCGCCCTGCCGCCAGTGCAAGGGATGGATGGTCACGCAGGCTTGACGCTTCCGGCGCTTTGTCGATACGGAAAGGGACGAAAACCCGGAAAACGCAATGACCGAGCTGATCGAACAGCCCCCCCTTACGCTTGCCGCAGAGGCCCGTGCCGCCCTCGGCAAACGCAACCTCGTGCTGATCGGCCTTATGGGCGCCGGCAAGTCGGCCATCGGGCGCATGAGCGCGCAGGCGCTCGGTATTCCCTTCGTCGATTCCGATCACGAGATCGAGCGCGTTTCGCGCATGTCGATCCCCGACCTGTTCGCCACCTATGGCGAGGCCGAGTTCCGCGCGCTCGAGACCCGCGTCATCAAGCGGCTCCTGCGCTCGGGACCGCGCGTCGTCTCCACCGGCGGCGGAGCCTATATCAACGAGAATACGCGCCGTCACATCAAGCGCGGCGGGCTGACCGTCTGGTTGAAGGCCGATCTCGACGTGCTGTGGGAGCGGGTCAGCAAGCGCGACACCCGCCCGCTGCTGAAGACGGAAAATCCGCGCCAGACGCTCGAAAACCTCATGAACGCCCGCTATCCGATCTATGCGGAAGCCGAGGTTACGGTCATTTCGCGGGATGTGAGAAAAGAAACCATGGTGGACGAGGTGCTTGCCGCGATCGCCGCCACCCGCAAGATATGACGAGATAGCCATGACCGTTTCAGCTACCGCGCGCCGTACCGTGCGGGTCGACCTCGGCGACCGCTCCTACGATATCCTCATCGGCCCGGGATTGATCGCCGCCGCGGGACGCGAGATCGCGCTTCGCCTGAAGGGCCGCAAGATCGCCGTCATCACCGACGAACACGTCGCCCCGCTCTATCTCGACGGCTTCATGGCGGCCCTCAAGGCCGAAGGCATCGACGCCGTCTCGCTGGTGCTGCCCGCCGGCGAGAAGACCAAGAGCTTCGAACATCTCATCAGCGTCTGCGACAGCGTGCTGGCCGCGCGCATCGAGCGCAACGACGCGGTCGTGGCGCTCGGCGGCGGCGTGATCGGCGACCTCACCGGCTTTGCCGCCGGCATCGTGCGCCGCGGCTCGCGCTTCATCCAGGTCCCGACGTCGCTTCTGGCACAGGTCGATTCCTCCGTCGGCGGCAAGACCGGCATCAACTCCCCGCACGGCAAGAATCTGATCGGCGTCTTCCATCAGCCCGACCTCGTGCTCGCCGATACCGACGTGCTCGATACGCTCTCGCCCCGCGAATTCCGCGCCGGCTATGCCGAAGTCGCCAAATACGGCCTCATCGACAAGCCGGACTTCTTCGCCTGGCTCGAAGGGAACTGGCAGGCCGTCTTTGCCGGCGGCGAGGCCCGTATCGAAGCGATCGCCACGAGCTGCCAGGCGAAAGCCGACGTGGTCGCGGCCGACGAACGGGAAAACGGCCAGCGCGCGCTGCTCAATCTCGGCCACACCTTCGGCCACGCGCTGGAGGCGGCGACACGCTACGACAGCGCCCGCCTCGTCCATGGTGAAGGCGTGTCCATCGGCATGGTGCTGGCGCACCAGTTTTCCGCCCGCATGAACCTGTGCAGCCCCGACGACGGCAAGCGCGTCGAGGCGCATCTGCGCGCGGTCGGCCTTCCCACCACCATGGGCGAAATTCCCGGTAGCCTGCCGCCGGCGGAGGTTCTCATGGACGCCATCGCGCAGGACAAGAAGGTCAAGGCCGGCAAGCTCACCTTCATCCTCACGCGCGGCGTCGGCCAGTCCTTCGTCGCCGATGACGTGCCGCAATCCGAAGTCATCGCCTTCCTCAAGGAAAAGCTGCCGACATGAACAGCGAAACGCCCGTCGCGCTCGCTCCCTTCTCCTGGCCGGTGATCGTCGTTGTCCTCGGCTTCATCCTTCTCGTCATCCTGCTGTTCCGGTGGCGCAACCATCAGGATGCGCGCGAGGCGGAGGGCGAACGCCGCCAGGGCGACGGCGCGCCGGCAAGGCCCGACCGGGAAAGGCTCCTGAGCGCGCTCGATCTCGATTCGCTCGAAGTGTCCGACATCATGATCCACCGCACGACCATGCGCGGGCTCGATGCCGGCGATCCTCCGGAAGAAGTCGTCAGGGCCGTGCTGGAAAGCCCGTATACGCGCATGCCGCTCTGGTCCGGTTCGGTCGACAACATCGTGGGCGTCGTGCACGCCAAGGACCTCCTGCGCGCGCTGGCCGAGCCGGGCATCGAGCCGAAGAACCTCGATATCACCAAGGTCGCGCAGAAACCGTGGTTCGTACCGGACACGACGACGCTGAAGGAACAGCTCACCGCCTTCCTGCGCCGCAAGGAGCATTTCGCCACCGTCGTGGACGAGTACGGCGAGGTGCAGGGCCTCGTCACGCTTCAGGATATTTTGAAGGTCATCGTCGGGGACCTCTCCGATGAAAAGGATGTCGACGTCCAGGGCGTGCGGCGCGAAGCCGATGGCTCGCTGGTCGTCGATGGCAGCGTCCCGATCCGCGACCTCAACCGTGCCTTCGGCTGGAACCTGCCGGATGAGGAAGCAACGACGATTGCCGGCCTCGTCATCCACGAATCGAAGTCCATTCCAAAGGAACGGCAGGCCTTCACCTTCTACGGCAAGCGGTTCATCGTCATGAAGCGGGTGAAGAACCGCGTGACCCGACTGCGCATCCGCCCGGCCGACGCTGATCAGCCCGCGGCCTGACCTACCAGCGCGTCGGCTCTCCCGGCGCCGCAGCCTCGACGGCCAGGGCATGTAAACCAGCCTCGAACTCCGCCGCCACGAGATCGTTGATCGCCCTGTGGCGTGCCACGCGGCCCATGCCGGCAAACGCGGCCGAGACGATTCGCACGCGCATATGCGTCTCGCCCTCGCCGTCATGGCCATGGTGGCCGGCATGCAGATGGCTCTCGTTGATGACCTCGAGGCGTTCGGGCGAAAAGGCCGCTTCGAGCTTCCCGGCGATACTGGATTTTACGGACATTGGAGAACCTTGGCGTTGGAAAAGGCGCTTGTCGCAACGCAACAAAATAGTTTCACAAAGCCAGCAACAATCCGCTTTGTCAATTCTTGTTGCGGGCCCACTGCAACCCCATAATGAGCGCCATGAAACTCGATTCCAAATACTTCGACCGCATTCGCACGAAGCGGCGCGTGGAGCGTCCGGAACGCTCCGCGCCGATCTGTCAGTGGGACGGCTGCGAAGAGAATGCCGTGCATCGCGCGCCCGTGGGCCGCAATGCTGAAGGCCAGTATTTCATGTTCTGCTTCGAGCATGTGAAGGAATACAACAAGGGCTACAACTACTTCTCCGGCCTCTCGGACGGCGAGATCGCGCGCTACCAGAAGGAAGCCATCACCGGCCACCGTCCGACCTGGACCATCGGCGTCAACAAGGCGTCCAAGAACGGGCCGGCGCAGGGCAATGTGCGCTCGGGCTCGGCCGGGGCAAATCAGCGCATTCGCGATCCCTTCGGCTTCTTCAACGAGAACAAGGGCCGCCGCCCGCAGATGGAGCCGCGCGCCAGGAAGCTGAAGACGCTGGAGGCCAAGGCTTTCGATACGCTCGGTCTTTCCGCGAATGCGACGAGCGAGGACATCAAGTCGGCCTACAAATCGCTTGTCAAAAAGCATCACCCGGATGCAAATGGCGGTGATAGGGGCTCGGAAGAGCGTTTTCGGGCGGTCATCCAAGCATATCAATTGTTAAAGCAGGCCGGCTTCTGCTAGAGCATTTTGCGGCCGGGCGGATTGACGCCCGGCATCGCATGAATGCGGTCGAAACAGACGAGCATCGCCGGCAACAGACATTGGGTGGAGGAAAGCCCGCCGCCCGCGGAGACGTGATGAGCAAGATGGATCTCGATATTTCCAACCTCCCGGACACCACGGTTTCCGTAAGGGAGGTTTTCGGCATTGATACGGACCTGCGGGTTCCGGCCTATTCCAAGGCGGACGCCTATGTGCCGGACCTCGATCCGGACTACCTGTTCGACCGCGAAACCACGCTGGCAATCCTCGCGGGCTTTGCCCATAACCGCCGCGTCATGGTGTCCGGCTACCACGGCACCGGCAAGTCGACCCATATCGAGCAGGTCGCCGCCCGCCTCAACTGGCCGTGCGTGCGCGTCAACCTCGACAGCCATGTCAGCCGTATCGACCTCGTCGGCAAGGACGCCATCGTCGTCAAGGACGGGCTTCAGGTCACCGAATTCAAGGATGGCATCCTGCCCTGGGCCTACCAGCACAATGTCGCGCTCGTCTTCGACGAATACGATGCCGGCCGCCCGGACGTGATGTTCGTCATCCAGCGCGTTCTGGAGTCTTCGGGCCGCCTGACCCTGCTCGACCAGAGCCGCGTCATCCGCCCGCATCCCGCCTTCCGCCTGTTCGCCACCGCCAACACGGTGGGCCTCGGCGACACGACGGGCCTCTACCACGGCACGCAGCAGATCAACCAGGCGCAGATGGACCGCTGGTCGATCGTCACCACGCTGAACTACCTGCCGCACGACAACGAAGTGAACATCGTCGCCGCCAAGGTGAAGCGCCTTGCCGCAGGAAAGGACGGTCGCGAGACGATCTCGCGCATGGTGCGCGTCGCCGATCTCACCCGTGCGGCCTTCATCAATGGCGACCTGTCGACGGTCATGAGCCCGCGTACCGTCATCACTTGGGCAGAGAATGCCGAAATCTTCGGTGATATCGCCTTCGCCTTCCGCGTCACCTTCCTCAACAAGTGCGACGAACTCGAACGCACGCTGGTTGCCGAACTTTACCAGCGCGCCTTCGGCATCGAGCTGAAGGAGAGTGCGGCCAATATCGTGCTGGAGGCCACGGCCTGAGGCCCGGTAGAAGCGCATGGCAGCTCGCGGAGACAATTCGAAACCGAGGCCCGGCGGCGTGGTCGACATGGAACCGTTCCGCCGCGCGGTGACGGGCTGTGTGCGCGCCGTCTCCGGCGATGCGGAGGTGGAGGTCACCTTCGCCAACGAACGCCCCGGCATGACGGGCGAGCGCATCCGCCTGCCGGAACTCAGCAAGCGTCCCTCGCCGGCCGAAGTCGCGCTCACCCGCGGCCTCGGCGATTCCATGGCGCTGCGCAAGGCCTGCCATGACGCCCGCGTTCACGCCACCATGTCGCCGCAGGGTGCGGATGCCCGCGCCATCTTCGATGCCGTCGAGCAGGCGCGCGTCGAGGCCATCGGCTCCAATCGCATGCAGGGCATGGCGCAGAACCTGAACGTCGTGCTGTCGGAAAAATACGCCAAGGCCAATTTCGGCGCGATCACCCGTCAGGCCGATGCGCCGCTCGAGGAGGCCGTGGCGCTTCTGGTGCGCGAAAAGCTGACGGGGCAGGCCCCGCCCGCATCCGCCGGCCAGGTGGTCGATCTCTGGCGCGATTTCATCACCGACAAGGCCGGCAAGGACATGGAGGGCCTGTCGGCCGCCATCAACGACCAGCAGGCCTTCTCCCGCGTCGTGCGCAGCATGCTCGCATCGATGAACGTCGCCGAGCAGTACGGCGACGACGAGACCGAGCCCGACGACAGCCAGACGCCCGAGGACGAGAACCAGCCGCGCAGCGACGAGCAGGAGGACAGCGAGAGCCAGGAAGACGCCGGCGACGACAGCGCCCCTGCCGACGAGAACGAGACGTCCGACGAGCAGATGGAAGAAGGCGAGATGGACGGCGCGGAAATCTCCGACGACGATCTCGCTGACGATGACGGCGACGAAACGGACAAGCCCGGTGAAGTCCGCCGCCCCAACCAGCCGTTCTCCGATTTCAACGAGAAGGTCGACTACACGGTCTTCACGCAGGAATTCGACGAGACCATCACCGCGGAGGAGCTGTGCGACGAGGCGGAGCTCGACCGCCTGCGCGCCTTCCTCGACAAGCAGCTCGCCCATCTCCAGGGCGCCGTCGGCCGCCTCGCCAACCGCCTGCAACGCCGACTGATGGCGCAGCAGAACCGTGCCTGGGAATTCGACCTCGAGGAAGGCTATCTCGACAGCGCCCGCCTGCAGCGCATCATCATCGATCCGATGCAGCCGCTCTCCTTCAAGCGCGAGAAGGACACGACCTTCCGCGATACGGTCGTGACGCTGCTCATCGACAATTCCGGCTCCATGCGCGGCCGGCCCATCACCGTTGCCGCCACCTGCGCCGATATCCTCGCGCGCACGCTGGAGCGCTGCGGCGTGAAGGTCGAGATCCTCGGCTTCACCACCAAGGCCTGGAAGGGCGGCCAGTCGCGCGAGAAGTGGCTCGGCAGCGGCAAGCCGCAATCGCCTGGCCGCCTCAACGACCTGCGCCACATCGTCTACAAGGCTGCCGACGCGCCGTGGCGGCGCGCCCGCCGCAACCTCGGCCTGATGATGCGCGAGGGCCTGCTCAAGGAAAACATCGACGGCGAAGCGCTGATCTGGGCCCATGATCGCCTTCTGGCGCGGCCCGAGCAGCGCCGTATCCTGATGATGATTTCCGACGGCGCGCCGGTCGATGATTCCACGCTTTCGGTGAACCCCGGCAATTATCTCGAACGGCACCTGCGCGCCGTCATCGAGCAGATCGAAACCCGCTCGCCGGTCGAGCTTCTGGCCATCGGCATCGGCCATGACGTCACGCGCTACTACCGCCGCGCCGTCACGATCGTCGATGCCGACGAACTGGCCGGCGCGATGACGGAGCAGCTTGCCTCCCTCTTCGCCGACGAGACGACGAGCAGCCGCCCGGCCCGCCGCCGTGCGGGCTAGTCCGGCGCCCGCCCGGCAATCCCTGCTGCAACGGCTTGCAGGTGCGGCGCTCTGCGCCGCCCTTTGCCTGCCCGCCGCGCACCCGGCCGCAGCCGACGTCATCGATGTCCCCGTTGTCAACCGCGCCTTCTCGCAGTTCATGCTCGGATCGGACCGGCGCGTCTTCGGCAAGCTCGAATTCCTCGGCGGCATCAGCTACACCTCGAGCACCAACCTGCTCGGCTCCATCTCGGCTATCCGTTTTCGCGGGGATCGCGAACATTTCGTCACCGTGCTCGATACCGGCCACTGGCTGACCGGCCGCATCGAACGCGATGCCGAGGGACGGTTGAGCGGCATCACCGACGTGAAAACGCGCTCCATGTTCGACCGCAACGGCCAGGACGAGCGCGTCAAGAACAGGATGGATGCCGAAGGACTCGCACTCGTCGATGGGGAGGCACTGGTTTCCTTCGAGGTCTATCACCGGATCGACGCCTATCCCGATCCCGGCTTCATGGAGGCGCGGCCGAAGCGCCGCATCCCCTTCCTGATCGGCCCGAAGGAGTTGCGCTTCAACCGCGGCATGGAGACGCTTGCCCTGTCGCCTGCGGCCGGGCCGCTGGCTGGCGCGCTCGTCACCGTCACCGAACGCAGCCTCGATCCCGACGGCAATGTCTTCGCCGCCGTGCTCTCCGGACCGCGCGCCGGCATCTTCTTCGTCAAGCGCAACGATCCCTGGGACATCACCGACGGCGCTTTCCTGCCCAACGGCGACCTGATCCTCCTGGAGCGGCGGTTCCGCCTGGCGGACGGCATGGGCATGCGCATCCGCCGTATCGACGGCGATACGATCCGGCCCGGCGCGGTCGTCGATGGCGAAGTGCTGATCGACGCCGATCTCAGCCAGCAGATCGACAATATGGAAGGGCTGGACGTGGTGGTGATGGGGCCGGACGATATCCGGATCATTGTCGTGTCCGACGACAACCACTCCATTCTCCAGCGCAACCTGATGCTGGAATTCCGGCTGCTTCCCGATTGAAAAAGCCGCCCGCTTTCGGGCGGGCGGCTATCATCCGGTAGCTAAAGATGTTCTCAGGCGACTTTTTCGACGCTGGGCATCGGCTTCAGCTTGGTCATCAGCGCGCCATAGGGCAGCAGCATGACCACGCCGACGAGCACCTTCACCGAGAAGTCGCCCATGGCCCATGAAATCCAGCGCGGCGCCTCGGCCTGGAAGATGCCGAGGATCGGCGCCCAGGCGATGGCGAAATCATCATTCGGCCCGAAGATCGAGAAGACCGGCGCGAAGGCGAAGGAAAAGAAGATCACCGTGTCCAGAACCGAACCGATCAGCGAGGCGATTAGCGGCGCGCGCCACCAGCTCTGCCGGCGCAACCGGTTGAAGACCGCGATATCGAGCAGCTGGCCGGCGAGGAACGCCGAGCCGGAGGCAATCGCGATGCGCGGCATCGACACGGCAAACGAGAAGGCCACCGCCACCACAAAACCCGCCGCGACGACCCGGCGCGCGACGCGCGGGCCGAACTGCCGGTTGGTCAGGTCCGTGATGAGAAAGGCGACGGGATAGGTGAACGCGCCGTAGGTCAGAAGATCGCCAAGCGCGATGCCGAAGAGCTCTCCCGACAGCGGGTATTGCACCAGCACGTTGGAGGCGACGACCACGGCGGTCATCAGGAGGACATAGATAAGGGTAATGCGGTTCGCCTGCATTTTTTTATCCTGGGTGATGCCACCAGTTGGATTGAGAATGATTTGCTCAACGCATTGAGGCCTGCCCGATGACCGGTCAAGCCTCAATGAGAATGCGTTGGCTCAGTGCCTGAAATCAGGCAGCAGCAGCGGTCTTCTTGGCGATCTGGCGGCGCAGCAGACGAGCGCGCATCGACAGTTCGTTCTCTTCAGCCTTCAGAAGGAAGGCATCGAGGCCACCGCGGTGCTCGACGGAGCGCAGGGCAGCAGCCGAAACGCGAAGACGGAAACGCTGGCCGAGGGCGTCGGAAATCAGCGTGACATTGCACAGGTTCGGCAGGAACTTGCGCTTCGTCTTGTTGTTTGCGTGGCTCACATTGTTGCCCGACTGGACGCCCTTGCCGGTCAATTCGCAACTACGGGACATGGTACACCTATTTGTTCTTGTTCAGGACAACACGTTTCCGGCAGCGAAACCGGCCGCAGTCCGTCTGGCCTTTTTGGAAAGTTGCGGTTCTATAGTCACACTGGCCGGCGACGTCAAGCCAAACCTGCGCGCAGGCTGGAAATCAGTTGCCAAGCCGCCCGATTCGCGGGAATAGCAGAACACGCTGAAATTCTCCACGGCCTATAATCGCCGCAATGGCAGGCTAGGCGAAGCGTTTGAACGGGAGCGCCAGATGAACAAGCAGGGTTGGATTGCCGGTGCGGTCGCGTCGCTTGCCTTGATGGCGGGTGCTGCACCCGTTTCGGCGGAAGAAATCCTGCATCGCACGGAGTACAGCATCCGCCTTTCCGGCCTTCCGGTGGCGACGGCGAGCTTCCGTTCCGCCTTCGACGGACGGCGCTATTCCATTTCCGGCAGCATGAGCTCCGCCGGTCTGGCGGATATCTTTGCCAGGACGAAGGGCACGACCACGGTCTCGGGCATCGTCAGCCGCGACCGGCTGCGCGCCACGTCCTATTCGGTGAACTACCAGAGCGGAAAGCGCGGCCGGGCCATCGACGTCACCTTCCGCAACGGCAATGTCGTCAATGCCAGCATGGTGCCGCCGCGCAAGAAGCCGGAAAACTGGGTGCCGGTCTCCACGGCCGACATGCGTTCCGTGCTCGATCCGATCTCGGGGCTCATCATTCCCGCAGGCAACCGCATCTGCCCCAAGACCCTGCCGATCTTCGACGGCGAATCGCGTCTCGACCTGCGCCTGACCTCCAAGGGCACCCGGTCCTATACCACCAAGGGCTTCGCGGGCGAGGTCACGGTCTGCGGTATTCGCTTCATCCCGAAATCCGGCTACAAGAAAGGCCGCGAGGACGTGGAGTACCTGCGTCGGCTGAGCACGATGGAAATCTGGTTTGCCAAGGCCGAGGCGGCGAATGTATATGCTCCCGTTTATGTGAAGATCCCGACAAAGCTCGGTCCCGTCACCGTATCGGCCACGCGCTTCGGCGATTGAGCCTTCGGTCGGCCGGGCCCCGCTCGGCAGACCGGAGACATCGGCCTTGAAGACGCGCGCAACCCTGATCGGCTTCACCGCGATCCTGATGTGGGCGCTGCTGGCGCTGTTCACCGCCGCATCCGGGACGATGCCGCCTTTCCAGCTGTCGGCGATCTGCTTCCTGATCGGCAGCCTGCCCGGCATCGTGGTCCTGCTGGCCCGGCCGGAGCGCATGCGCCTGCTCAGGCAGCCGGCGAAGGTGTGGATCACCGGCATCCTCGGCCTGTTCGGCTATCATTTCCTCTACTTCACCGCCCTGCGCAACGCGCCGGCCGTCGAGGCAAGCCTGATCGCCTATCTCTGGCCGCTCCTCATCGTCACCGGCTCCGCGCTGCTGCCGGGTGAGCGGCTGAAGTGGAACCATATCCTCGGTACCCTGCTGGGACTGGGCGGCACGGCGCTCATCGTCGGACGCAACGGCGTTTCCTTCGACAGCGCCTATCTCGTCGGCTACGGCGCCGCCTTCCTCTGCGCCTTCACCTGGGCGGGCTATTCGCTCGCCACCCGCCGTTTCGAGGCGGTCTCGACCGATGTGGTGACCGGCTTCTGCATCGCGACCTCCATCCTGTCCCTGTTGTGCCATCTCGCACTCGAAACGACGGTCTGGCCGCAGAGCGGGTCCGAATGGCTGGCCGTCGCCGGCCTCGGCCTGCTGCCCGTGGGCGCGGCCTTCTATGCCTGGGATTTCGGCGTGAAGAACGGTGATATCCAGATCCTCGGCGCGGCCAGCTACAGCGCGCCGCTTCTCTCCACGCTGGTGCTCATCCTGTCCGGCTTTGCCGAACCATCGCTTAGCATCGGCATCGCCTGCCTGCTGGTGACAGGCGGCGCGATGCTCGCCGCCAAGGACATGATCTTCCGCAAGGCAGCCTCCAGCCCGGCCTGATCTCAGAACCGGTCCTTGCGCGCGCGGATTTCAGCGAAGACCTCCGCGTCGCTCGCCGTCTTCATGCCGAGATGCTGCCGGATCGCGGGATCGGAAGCGCGCAGGAAGGGGTTCGTCGCCTTTTCCAGACCAATCGTCGTCGGCGCCGTGAAGGCCCCCCTCGCCCGCAAAGCCTCGATCTCTTCGGCTCTGGCCCGCAAAGCGGCATTGTCAGGATCGATTGTCAGGGCGAAACGCGCATTGGACAGCGTGTATTCGTGACCGAAATAGACCACCGTTTCATCCGGCAGGGCGGCGAGCTTGGAAAGCGAATCCCACATCTGCGCCGGCGTTCCCTCGAAGAGCCGGCCGCAGCCGAGCGCAAAGAGAGTATCGGCAGCAAACAGCAGCTTGTCCTGCGGCAGGTGGAAGCAGATGTGGCCGAGCGTGTGGCCGGGCGTCAGGATAACGTCGACCGGCCGGCCGGCGAAGGTGAAGCTGTCGCCGCCATCCACCTTGCGGTCGAGACCCGGTATGGCTTCGTGCGCCGGGCCGATGATCGTCGCGCCGAAACGCGCCTTGAGCGCGGCGTTCGCCTCCACATGATCCTGGTGATGATGGGTCGTGAAGATGTGGCTCAGCGTCCAGCCGCGCCGGACCAGCGCGTCGAGGATCGCCTGCTCCTCCGGCGCATCGATGCTTGCCGTTTCCCCCGTCGCCGGATCGTGCAGGAGAACGCCGAAATTGTCGCTGCGGCAGGCGAAGAGTTCGATTTCGAGCGGGGTCATGGCGCAGTCCTTTTCATTCACCGGGTCATTCGCGGGGCGTCGGTCGGGGCGAATGTAAGGCAATCGCCCTTGAAGTCTACCGGGCCATCGCTAACATCCTTGCCATGCATGCAGATATCGTCGACCTCCGTGAGTTCTACCATTCGTCGCTTGGCCGCCTCGCCGACCATTCCATTTCCATGGCGCTCGCCTCGCTCTGGGCGCGCCTGCCGGACGAGCGGCTGGTCGGCCTCGGCTATGCCGTGCCCTATCTCGACCGGTTCCGCGCCGATACCGAACGCACCTTCGCCTTCATGCCTGCCGGTCAAGGTGCCGTGAACTGGCCCGCCGGAGAGATGTCGGCCACCGCGCTGGTCTTCGACGAGGAGCTGCCCCTGCCGGATTCCTCGGTCGACCGAATCTTGATGGTGCATTCGCTGGAATTCGCCGAAAACCCCCGCGAGACCATGAAGGAGCTGTGGCGCGTCCTGTCGCCCGGCGGGCGCCTCGTCATCGTGGTGCCCAACCGGCGCGGCGTGTGGGCCCGCATGGAGCACACGCCTTTCGGCTCCGGGCGCCCCTATTCGCGCGGCCAGCTGACGGCGCTTCTGCGCGAAACCAATTTCACCCCCGGCGCCTCCGCGGAAGCGTTGTTCTTCCCCCCGTCCAAGCTGCGCAGCGTGCAGAAGCTGCGCGGCGCCTTCGAGCGGGTGGGCCGCATGCTGTGGCCGATGTTCTCCGGCGTCATCGTGGTGGAGGCCCAGAAGCGGCTCTACCAGGGCCTGCCGGTCGCCGCCCGCGCATCGCGCCGCGTCTTCGTTCCCGTCCTCGCACCCCAGGGCGTGCCGACGACACGCGATCGCCTGCCGCGCTGATCCTCTCGACAAAAGCGGGCCTGCCCGTTAGAGCGGGCGGGAAAAAGCTAAAGGGCGAGACACCATGACGGACGGACATTTCGACAAGATCGCATTGATCGGCATCGGCCTCATCGGCTCGTCCATCGCACGCGCCGTCAAGCTCAAGGGCCTTGCCAAATCCGTCATCATTTCGAGCCGCAGCCAGGAGACGCTGGACCGCGCCCGGGCGCTTGACCTCGGCACCGACTACGTGCTCGACGCCGGCGAGGCCGTCGAGGATGCCGATCTCGTCATCGTCTCGGTGCCCGTCGGCGCATCCGGCAAGGTCGCCGAGGCGATCGCACCGCACCTGAAGCCGGGCGCCATCGTCACCGATGTCGGCTCCACCAAGGGCTCCGTCGTGGCGCAGATGCTGCCGCATATCCCCAAGGGCGTGCATTTCATTCCCGGCCACCCGCTGGCAGGCACGGAGCATTCCGGCCCCGATGCCGGCTTTGCCGAGCTGTTCCAGGGTCGCTGGTGCATCCTCACCCCCGTGCATGGCACCGACAAGGAGGCCAAGCGCCGGCTCGCCGCCTTCTGGGAGGCGCTCGGCTCGAAGGTGGACGAGATGGACATGGAGCACCACGACAAGGTGCTCGCCATCGTCTCGCACCTGCCGCATATCATCGCCTACAATATCGTCGGCACCGCCGACGACCTGGAGACGGTCACGGAATCGGAAGTCATCAAATATTCCGCATCCGGCTTTCGCGATTTCACGCGCCTTGCCGCTTCCGACCCCACCATGTGGCGCGACGTGTGCCTGCACAACAAGGATGCGATCCTCGAAATGCTCGCCCGCTTCTCGGAGGACCTGGCCTACTTGCAGCGCGCCATCCGCTGGGGCGACGGGGAAAAGCTCTTCGATCTCTTCACCCGCACCCGCGCCATCCGCCGATCGATCATCGACGCGGGTCAGGATACGTCTGCACCGAACTTCGGACGCCCGGTTCCCGACGAAAAGGCCTGATCAGAGCGGCGGAATTTCCGCGACGGCGAACGGCCCGAGATAGACGGTGCCCTGCTGCACGTTGAGCTTGACTACGGCCCGGTCCTGCCCGCCCGAAAGGGCACGCAGCCCGCTCGCCACACGCTGCACCGTCTTGGCCGCATCGGGAAACGTCTCGGAGATCCGGTCCCGCCACAGGTCGATGCCCTCGATGGTGAGATCGACCGTACCGGAGACGTAACCGTCATTCCCGATGGAAACCGGCCCCGAAAGCGTCATCGTGCGGCCCTCGCCGAGATCGAATGTCAGGGCACGCAGCTCCGCGTTCGTCCCGAGCGGCACGCCGGCCGGCGGACCTTCCTTCGAAAGCCAACTGGCGGCATTGGCGATGGTCATGTCGACGGCCATGTTGAACGGCGGAAGCGTCTTGTTGCCGAGATCGAGCGAAAGCCCGTCCAGCGACGCCGCGACATCGAGCGCATCGCCCGACTGCCGCACATGCTTTTCGCCATGCGTCACCGAAATGCCCACGGAAACGCCCTGCGACGGGGCGTTCAGCCGGCCCTTCAGGCCGTCATAGGCGATGGAAGCCCGGTCGAGGCCGGTCGTCCAGGCGACGACGCTCGCGCGCATCAGGTCCCAATTGGCGTCGAAGGCGAGATCCGGCGTCACACGGACTTGCGCGGGCCCGTCGAGTTCGATGATCCCATGCCCCGGCCGGTAGACCTGGGCGGCGGAACGCAGCGCGCCGAAACTGGCCGAAAGCCCCGCCGGACGATCATCGAGGCCGACCGAATCACAGAAGACGCCGATACGGAACGGATAGCCCCGCACCGACAGGTCCGTGCAGGACGCCGCATGCATGCCCTGTTGCGACGCGGCAAGCTCCTGTGCCACACGCTCTTTCAATTGGCTTGCGGCATAAAACCATCCGCCCGTATAGAGCGCGACGGCGACGACGATGGCAACGGCGAGCAGGATCAGCTTGCGCGTAACCCCGGATGTGTCGGCGCGGCTTGACGATGCCATACTGTTCTCCAATGGTAGCGGACGCGACGTGTCCGAATGCGCGTCAAAGCCGGCAATTGCGGCGGCTTTTAGAGAGATGGTCCCGGTGACAGTGGATATGAACGAATTCTGGGTGTTTGGCTACGGATCGCTGATGTGGAATCCGGGTTTCGAGTATGAGGAGCGGCAACCGGCCCATCTTTTCGGCTTCCGCCGTTCGCTGTGCGTGCGCTCCTGGGTCCATCGCGGCACCGAGGAAAAACCCGGCCTGGTGCTCGGCCTCGACCGGGGCGGGTCCTGCCGCGGCGTGGCGTTCCGCGTGGCGCCGCAGGCCCGGGATGCCGTCGTGGATTATCTGCGCGAGCGCGAACTCGTGACCCATGTCTACAAGGAGCGCACGCTGCCTGCCACGCTCGGCGACGGGCGTCGCGTTTCCACGCTCACCTATATCTGCGACCGCGCCCATCACCAGTTTGCCGGATCGCTCTCCGTCGATGAGGCGGCGCGGACCATCAGCACCGCGGTCGGCAAGTCAGGGCACAACATGGATTACGTGCGCAACACGCTGTCGCATCTGCGCGAAATGGGCATCCGCGACCATTGGTTGGAGGATGTCGGCCGGACGGCGGAAGGCCTTTACACGCGCATTTCCGCCTGACCGGGCGTTCCCGCCTTCAGTTCCGCCAGCCGCTTGACGGCTGTCGGCGGCAGTATGAGATGCGGATTGGCCTCGACGGTCTCGACGAGCAGCTTGTCGCTGGCCGTCTCCATAACGTCGACGAGATGGGCAAGGAACGCATCGGGATTCATGCCCGGCGCGATGGCCGGCAGGATCTGTACCTTGAAATGGCCCGGCTGGCGGAGGAACTTGCGGCGCGGCCAGAACAGGCCCGGATGCATCACCACGGGCACGACCGGCACCTGCAGATCACGATAGAGCCGCGCGATGCCGTACTTGTATTCCGGCGGCGCACCCGGCGGGCGGCGCGTGCCTTCCGGATAGATGATCAGCTGGCGCCCGGCATTCATTTCCGCCTTGGTGCGCTCCATGACGGCCGTCATCACCTTGCCGCGCGCGCCGCGGTTCACCGGCACCATGCGCTGCTTCTTGATGTACCAGCCGAACAGCGGGATCCAGGTCAGCTCGCGCTTGAGAATGTAGAACGGGTCGCTGAGCCAGGGCAGCAGAGCATAGGCATCCCAGAAGGACTGGTGCTTCGGCGCGAAGATGTAGCCGCCCGCCGGAATGTTCTCCAGCCCTTCGATCTCGAATGTCGCGCCGACGATGACCTTGAAAAGCCAATGGTTGCTGCGTGCCCAGAACTTGGGGACGAAGTAGGCCTTCTTGCGCGGCAGCAGGAAGTAGATCGGCGTGAAGATGATCATCTGCACGATGAGATTGAGATAGAAGACGGCGTTGAAAAGCACGGAGCGGAAAGCGATCATCGGGCGGCCTGTGAACGGAACATGCTCCGCCCTACACGATATTGCCGGACGGGGAAACTCCCGCCCGATCGATGTCAGCCGCCTTCGATATCGCCCCGAAGCCCCGACCAGCTGCGCGCACCCGCAAATGCCCTTATCTGCGCGAGGCTGTACTTCACATATTCGGAAAGCATCGCCTTCAGCACGCCCGGCTGGCGCAGCCAGTTGCCGTTCTTGAGATCCGTGTTGACGACGGGATAGGCAATGAACTCGGTCTGCGGATCGCTGGCCTTCAGCTCGAGCAGGCTGCGCGGCATGTGATAGTTGTTGGTGACGACAAGAACGCGCCGGAACCGGTGATCGTTGATCCAGCGCGCCGCCTCGTTGGCGTTGCCCACCGTGTCGATGGCATCATAGCCCATGTCGACGCAGCATTCGAACAGTGTCGAGGAGCTCTGGGTCAGCTTGCGCAACTGGTTGCCGCTTGTCGACGGGTTGGCCCCGGAAATCAGCAGACGCCCGCCGGCGCCTTTCTTCAGAAGGTCGATGGCATGGTCGATGCGCTGGTAGCCGCCCGTCAGCACGACGATGGCGTCGGCCTTGGGATCATCGGGCGTTTCGAGGCTTGCCACCGTTTCGGCGAAATACAGGAAACCCGCGCTTCCCAGAATGACGGCCAGCAGGATCACCGCAAGAATGGCGCGCACGAGAAGCCGCACGGGGCCCTTGCGCCTCCGTCGCCCGTCCTGCAGCAGCCCGTTGGGCATGCCGGCCTTTGCCTGATCCAGCATGTTCATGATTCTGTCCATAGAACCGGATTAAGGCAAGCCCTAGTCCGTTTCACGACGGTGATAGACTGCGCCCACATCATGAGTCGGGCAGTTGATCGGTACGGGATGGATCCGAGCGGATCTGGTCGATTTCATGGATCGTGCGCATCACCGTGAAGCGGGCCGTCAGCGTGGTCAGGAGCGCGATAACAGCGATGGTTCCGGCAATGCCGAGATAGCCCGTGAGCCCCATGGAGAAGCTGCCGAACAGCGCGGTCGCCTGGTCGCTCTGGGGTGTGGCGATCGCCCGTCCCTGCCAGAAACCCGCAACGGCGAAGAAAAGGGCGGCCAGCAATCCCCCGGCAAGCGAACCCTTGAGGCTGATCTTCAGGAAGTGTTTCTGAAATTCGGACGCGACGAAACCCGCTTCCGCGCCCACGAAATGCAGCACTTCCACGATATGCCTGTTGCCGGACAGCGCGCCGCGCGTCGCAAACACCACCGTCAGCACCATGGCAGAGAAGACCAGCACGAGAACGCCGGTGCCAATGAAGGCGGTCGTGCGCGCCATGGCCACGAGGCGATCGACCCAGGTGCGGTGATCGTCAAGGAAGGCCTGGGGGATCTTCTGCGACAGCGCCGCCCGCATCGCGGTGAAATCCGGCGGGCTCTGCTCGTCGATGGTGACGATGACGAGGCGCGGCACCGGCAGCTCGTCGATGTCAAGTCCGTCTCCGAGCCAGGGTTGCAGAAGGCGCGCGGTCGCTGCCTTGTCGACGATCGTGCCGTCCCGCGTCCCGGTGAAGGTCAGCGCGAGGTCGCGCGCATCCTTCAGCGCCTGCTCCATGTCGAGATTGTCGTCCGGCTTGATCTGGATTGTGATCTCGCGGGAAATCTCGCTCTGCCAGCTCGCCGCCGTCGCCCGCACCATGCTGACGGCGCCGAAGGTGAGGCAGGCGAGAAAGGCCATGATGGCGATGACGAGCATCAGCGCATTGCCGGACACGTTCGACGGCGGCACGATGGGTGCGGTGGGCCGCACGCGCATTTCCGGCCGGCGGGCCGGCTGCTCGGTCTCGGCGGTGTCGCGCATATCTCTCTGCAAGTCACTCATAGATGTCGAGCCGTCCCTGCGAGAGGATCATGCGCCGCGCCTCGACCTGATCCATCAAGGAGAGGTCGTGCGTGGCGATCACCACGGCGGTCCCCAGTCGGTTGAGTTCGAGGAAGAGGCTGAGCAGCCGGCGCGCCATC
This sequence comes from Shinella sp. AETb1-6, assembly GCF_009826875.1. Lineage (NCBI taxonomy): Bacteria > Pseudomonadati > Pseudomonadota > Alphaproteobacteria > Hyphomicrobiales > Rhizobiaceae > Shinella > Shinella sp. AETb1-6. Next base: position 53,970 of record NZ_WUMM01000010.1, read on the forward strand.
GGCGGATCGACGTTACCGGTCGGCTCGTCGGCCAGAAGCAATTCCGGCCGGTCGATGAGCGCGCGCGCGATAGCCGCGCGCTGCTTTTCCCCGCCCGACAGGACAGGCGGCAGCACGTTGATTCGCTCACCGAGCCCGACCCATTTCAGGAGTTCCAGCACGTCGGCGCGGTAACTGATCTCTTCCTTGCCGCGCACGCGCAGCGGCAGCGCGACGTTCTCGTAGGTCGTCAGGTGATCAAGCAGGCGGAAATCCTGGAAGACGATACCGATTCGCCGGCGCAGCATGGGCAGTTCGTCACGCGGGATGGTCGAGATTTCCCGGTCGAAGCTGCGGATGATGCCGCGGGTCGGCTGAAGCGACAGGAAAAGCAGACGCAGAAGCGTCGTCTTGCCGGCACCTGACGGCCCGGTGAGGAACTGGAAGGACCGGCGCGGAATATCGAAGGTCAGGTCACGGAGGATCTCCGGTCCCATTCCATAGCGCAGCCCGACATTCTCGAAATGAATCAATGGTCAATCCGGTTCTAGAGACGATCACCCAGCGGTACCGCGGTCGACGTCGCACAGGAAAGCGGCTCTTTCACGGTCAGGTTTCCGAAGCATTAACCAGTATGGTTTACGTTTCGTAAGGATTTCATTCAATGCCCGACTTTTCGCCTGGACTATGCGGGAAGGCGGCGACGGGAGGTGGCGATGAACGCCTTCAAAATCAAGCGTGAAGCGAAAAGCCGGGTCGATCTCCTGCCGCCCGAACCCGGGGCAAAGGGGGCAAGCCGCGCCGAGCGGTTTTCCAAAAGAACAGACGTCGTGGACGCCGATTTCGTGGTGATTCGCAGCGCCGCCGGCCGGACGTCGAACGACAATCACCGCAGGCGGCCCGCAACGCCCGCCCGCCCGATGTCGGACCATCCGCTGTTCCGGCTGGGTGCGGCCTGTGCCCGCCTTTGCGAAGCGGGGCTCCAGCGTCTTCCGGGCCGCGCCTTTGCCGGCCTCGTCGCGCTTGCCTTCCTCTTCGTCTTCGCTTTTGCCGGTGGGCTGACGGCACTCAAGGCGGCCATCCTGCCGACCCCGCAAGCGGATGTGCTGAACCTGACCGATATCGCCGCGATGGTGGACGACCGCAACGGCATGAAAGTGCTCACCGTCTATGGCCGCCTGGCGAACACGGGCAACAGCGTGAAGGGCGTGCCGCCGCTCGACGTCGTGCTGGAAGGCAGCGGCACGCGCCGGATCGTGCTCGATGCCGAAACGATCGCGCCCGGCGGCGCCGAGCACTTCGCGCTGCGCATCCCGCACAGCGGCGGAAAAGTACCGAAAGTCTCGGTTTCCCTCGCACGCGAGGGTGCACCGGCCACCTGACTGTGCTAATCGGCTCCTTCATATCCATCCAGGGAGCCGCCACGCGATGCAGATTGTCCGCGGAAAGAAGATCGAAACGCTCTATGATGCCGGGCAGATCGCCAAGCGCAACGAAGAGCTTGCCGCACAGATCGCCTCCGGCCCGACGCAGGATCTCCTCGTCATCGCCGTTCTGAAGGGCTCCTTCATCTTCGCGGCCGACCTCACCCGCGCGCTGCATGCTGCCGGCCTCGCGCCCGAAGTCGAGTTCATCACGCTGTCGAGCTACGGCACGGGCACCGTCTCGCAGGGCGTGAAGGTCATCAAGGACATCGACAGCGACGTGCATGGCCGCGATATCCTGCTCATCGACGATATCCTGGAATCCGGCCGCACGCTGAGCTTCGCCAAGGAGCTGATGTACGAGCGCGGCGCGCGCAATGTCACCATCGCCGTGCTGCTCGACAAGCGCGAGAAGCGCAAGACCGACCTGGAAGCGGACTATGTCGGTTTCGAATGCCCGGACCATTTCGTCGTCGGATACGGCATGGACGTCGCCTACGCTTTCCGCGAATTGCCCTTCGTCGGCGTCGTCACCGGCGAGGCTGACTAGGACAGCGGAAAACACGCCGCACGCTAATTCCCCCCGTCGTTCGTTTACCGATCGACAAGGAAAGTCTGGTCTTGTCGTGCCGGACTGACTGAAAGGGAATATGATGGCGAAGATCCTGATCACGGAAGACGAGGATTCGCTGCGTCTCTTCGTGGCGCGCGCATTGCGGCTGGACGGCCATGAGACCGTGGAGGCGCCCGATGGCGCCGCAGGGCTCGATGCCCTCACGGAAGGCGGCTTCGACCTCCTGCTGTCCGATATCCGCATGCCTGTGATGGACGGCATCGAACTGGCGCACAAGGCGTCTGCGGCGCATCCTGCCCTCAAGATTCTGCTGATGACCGGCTATGCCGAACAGCGCGAACGCGCCGACGACCTCGCCTCGAAGATCGTCGATGTCGTGAGCAAGCCGTTCAGCCTGCCGGATATCCGGCGCGCCGTGGCGCAGGCGCTGGCCGCCTGATCATCCGCGTTCAACGGATACCGAGCAGCCGCTCCAGATAATCCCGCTCGAAGCCCGGCGCGGCACCCGTGCCGAGACGGCGGCGGATTTCATCGAGAATTTCGCGCGCCCGCTGGATGTCGATCTCTTCCGGGATCTTCGTCTGTCCGCCGGTGTCCGGACCGCGACCATTGACGTTGCGGTCACGGCCAAGGGGATCGCGCCCGTTGCGCCCGGCCTGCGGAACGCCCATGCCCTGCCCCTGGCCCTCACCCATCGCCTGCATCTGGCTCATCATGCTCTGCGCACCCTGACGCAGCGCCTCCAGCGCGCGGCCCTGGCTGCCCACCGCTGATTCGCCCTGGCTTTGGCCCAGCGCTTCGGATGCACCCTTCATCTCGCGGCCGGCCTGGCCGAAACCTTCGCCGGGATCGAGGCCCATGCCCTTCAGGGCCTGCTCGACCTCACCGAGTTGCTTGCCGAGCGCGTCCTGCTGCTCCCTCAGCTTCTTCAGCGCATCGCGCAGCTGTTCGGCCGTCATCCGGTCCGTCTCCTGCTGCCCGGCGCCGTTGTCGCCCTGCTGCTGCTGTTGTTCACCGTCCTCGCCCGGCATCGGGTCGCCCATCTGCTGGCGGTCCCGCAGCGCCTGGTCGAGCTTGAAGGTCTCTTCCATCAGCTGCTGCTGTTTGCGCATGAGTTCGCCGAGCTTGTCCATCTCCTGGCGCATGGCGTCGTTCTGCTGACCCTGCTGGCCTTGCTGCGGCCGGCCGGCCTGCAGGTTGTTCATCATGCGCTGGAGGTCGGAAAGCATCTGCTGCGCCTGGTCGCGAGCGCCGGAGCGCGCCAGGTTCTCGATCTGGTCCATCATGCGCTGGAGATCCTGCTGACGCAGGATCTGGCCCTGCTGCTGCGCATTCTCACGCATCTGTCCGTTCTTCGCAGCCTGCCGGGCGAGCTCCTGCATATAGGCCTGCATCGCCTCGCGCAGCTCCTGCATGAGCTTTGCGACCTCCTCGTCCGGCGCATTGCGCTCCAGCGCCTCCGAAAGCGCCTTTTGAGCGTCGCGCAGCCGGCGGTCGGCGAGCGACAGGTTGCCGTCCTCGATGCCGAGCGCGATTTCCCAGAGATAATCTGCCACTTCGCGCAGCTGGTCGTCCGTACGGGCGAGCTTCATGCGGGCATTGGCCGATTGCAGAAGCAGATAATGCGTCGGGTTCGGAATGGTTTCTTCCGGCCGGATCATCAACGCCTCGTTGAGCGCGATGGCATGGGGCAGCTGGTTGGCGTCGAGCGCGAAGACCTGCCGCTGCTCGGCGACGGCGGCGGCAAGCGGCTCGAAAAAGGCCTTCGCCGGCAGCACCATTTCCACGGGCTGGCTGCGGCCCTCCTGTCCCGCCGCATCCGTGGCGACGAGCGTGATCTTCACACGCTTGCCGGCCAGCGGATGTTCGGAAAGGTTACGGCTGGTCGTGCCCTTGGCTTCGCGCGCCGCGCGGCGCGGCAGGTCGAGCCTGTATTCGGGCAGCGGATAGAGCGGCCGCGCCTCCTTGGGCTGGTCGACCGGCACGATCTCGGCATGAGCCTCCTGGAGCCCGTAGTCGTCCTTGGCGATGAAGCTGATGTCCAGCGCCGCCGTGACGGTGGCCTTCGGAATGCCGTCGAAGGCGATCTCCGGCACCCTGTCGGGAATGACGGTAAACATCCACGAGCGGCCGTCGACCGTCAGCGTACCATCCTTCTGGATGCTGTAATGCATGGTCCTGGCGGCATCGGCGACCGCAACCGGTAGCGTGGCTTCGGTTTTTTCGGCCTCCGCCGTCTCATCCTTCGGCTTGGCCTCCTCGGGACGGATGGCCGTCGCGGCGGTCTCGCCCGCCGCCTGGTAGGTCGCCTGCTCGTTGCCGCTGCCGCCCGTCACGCGAACCGTCAGTTCGCTGAACTGCGGAACGCGGACCTCGCCCGTCACCGCCTCGCCCTGCCCGTTGCCGGTCAGAAAGACGGGCGCGCGCGACGTGTGCGCCGGCGGCGTCACCCAGGCATCGATGCGCACATCCGGCGCCGCCTCGACGGGCGCGCGAACGGAAACGACATCGGCCAGAAGGCCGCCGCGGTTGGAATAGGAGAAGGCAAAGGCGATGGCGACGAACAGCACCGGCAGCGCGCGCAGCGCATGGCGGTCGTGGCGTGCGATGTCCGGCTCCGGGGCGCCGGGGCGCAGGGCGCCGACCATGCGGGCCATGCGCGCCTGGTGCTCGCGCCACAAGGCGTCCGCGAAGGCATCGCCCCCCGCCGGCCGGTCGTCCTGCACGCGGATAGCCTGGTGAGCAAGCGCATTGCGCGCTTCCAGCATGCGGTCGGCGGCATCGGCCGAGGGCCAGACAAGGCCGCGCAGCCGCAGAAGCAGGAGGCTTGCACCGAGCGCGAAGGCAGCGAGCGTCGCGATGTGCAGCCAAGCCGGCACGTGGCGGAAATAGCCGAACCAGGTCAGCGCCAGGAAACCCGCCGCGAGCATGAGGACCGGCAAAAGCCGCGGCGCCAGCGCCTCGAGATAGAGCACGATCTTGGCGGCGAGGCGCTTGCCCGCAAGCCGGCGCCCCAGCGAATTGCCGGTCGCCTCCCTCTTGCGCTGCTCTTCAATTGCCATCGTTCACCGCTCGCCGCCGCCTGTTGTCAGGTCTTCGAGGATAACATGCTTTGTGGCGAAGACGAGGGCGCGCGCGAAATCGTGAACGGCATCTTGAGCCGGACGGTCAGGCAAGCCATGCCGGAAGCGAGTCGAGACCGATCAGCTCGTCATAGCTGGGACGCGGCCGGATGACGTGAAATTCCGAACCGTTGACCAGCACTTCGGGAACGAGCAGGCGGCTGTTGTAGGTGCCGGCCTGTACCGCGCCATAGGCGCCGGCCGAACCAATGGCGATGAGATCACCCGGCTTCGGCACCGCCATTTCACGGTCGAGCGCCAGATAATCGCCCGTCTCGCAGACCGGGCCGACGACATCCGCGCGGATGCGCGGCGCATTGGCTGCCGATATGACGACCGGCTCGATTTCGTGCCACGCCTCGTAAAGCGTCGGACGGATGAGGTCGTTCATCGCCGCATCCACCACGACGAAGGTCTTCTCCCCGCCATCCTTCACATAGAGCACTTCGGTCACCAAGAGACCGGCATTGCCGACGATCAGGCGGCCGGGCTCCGTGACGATCCGGCAGCCGAGGCCCTTGAGCTGGTTCTTGACGATGTCCGCATAGGCATCCGGCAGCGGCGGCGGCGCATTGTCCGTCTTGTAGGGAATGCCCAGCCCACCGCCGACATCCACGTGATCGATCGTATGGCCATCGGCGCGCAGCGTCTCGACGAGTTCGCGCAGCAGCCGGAAGGCATCGTCGAAGGGTTGCAGCTCGGTGATCTGGCTGCCGATATGCATGTCGATGCCGGTCACCTTGATACCGGGCAGCGTCGCGGCACGGGCATAGACCGCGCGTGCGCGCTCCCAGGAAATGCCGAACTTGTTTTCCTTCTTGCCCGTCGAGATCTTCGCATGGGTGCGGGCATCCACATCGGGATTGATACGGAAGGAAACATGCGCGACCTTGCCGGCCTTCACGGCGCGGGCGTTGAGCACCTCGAGTTCCGGCTCGGATTCGACGTTGAAGCAGTAGATGCCGGCCTCGAGCGCGAGATCCATTTCACGCGGCGTCTTGCCGACGCCGGAGAACATGATGCGCGAGGCGGGCACGCCGGCGGCGAGCGCACGGCGCAGCTCCCCCTCGGAGACCACATCGATACCGGCGCCGAGCCGGGCGAGCGTCTTGAGAACCGCCTGGTTGGAATTCGCCTTCATGGCGTAGCAGACCAGCGCATCGACGCCTTCGAACGCCTTGGAGAACACCTTGAAGTGCCGCTCCAGCGTCGCCGTCGAATAGACGTAGAAGGGTGTGCCGACCGCCCTGGCGATTTCCGGAACCGGCACATCCTCCGCATGGAGGACGCCGTCACGATGCTCGAAATGGTTCACGCTTGCAGTCCGTTCAGGGCAATTCCGGCTCGGAATCGCGTTGGGAAAAACTAGAGAAGAGGGTCGAGAAGGAAGCGTTTGTCTTCGACCTGCTCGACCTTCTTGCCGTCGACGGTCGTCACGGCCGGCTGCGCGCCGGGCCGCTCGAGGTCGCCCTTGCGGCCGCACGCCGTCAGAACCGCTGCAGAAAGGCAGAGCACGAGCGCCAGCTTGCCGATGTCGATGCGTGTCATGAACGTTCCCTGGAATTGCCGGGTGGAGTGGGCAACATCCTTAGCGAATTCGCCCGCCCTTGTGCACCCTTAATCTGATGATGGGTCCTGCAAGCACCTTGATCAGTTGCGCTGCCGCCACCAGGCGATCTGCCGGCGCACCTCCGACGGCGCCGTGCCGCCGTAGCTCTTGCGGCTGGCGACCGACGCCTCGACCGTCAGAACGTTGAAGATATCGGCGGTGATCGCCTCATGGATCGCCTGCAACTCCTCCAGCGAAAGTTCGGCAAGATCGCAGCCCTTACTCTCCGCCAGCGCCACGGCGCGTCCGGTCACATGATGCGCGTCACGGAACGGCAGGCCCGCCTCGCGCACCAGCCAGTCGGCGAGGTCGGTGGCCGTCGAATAGCCCGAACCGGCCGCAGCCTTCATCCTGTCGGTGCGAATGGTCATGTCGCGCACCATGCCGGTCATCGCGGCGATGGCGAGCTCCAGGCTTTCGGCGGCGTCGAAGACCTGCTCCTTGTCTTCCTGCATGTCCTTGGAATAGGCGAGCGGCAGGCCCTTCATAACCGTGAGAAGCGCGATCAGCGAACCGTTGATGCGGCCGGTCTTGGCGCGCACCAGCTCGGCGGCATCGGGGTTCTTCTTCTGCGGCATGATGGAGGATCCGGTCGAGAAGGCATCCGACAGGCGGATGAAGCCGAACTGCGGCGTCGACCAGATGACGATTTCCTCGGCCAGGCGCGACAGGTGCACCGAGGCGATGGCGGCGATCGACAGGAATTCCAGCGCGAAGTCGCGGTCGGAAACCGTATCGATGGAATTGCGCGTCGGCTCGCGGAAGCCCAGCGCCCTGGCCGTCATGTGGCGATCGATATTGTAGCCGGTGCCGGCGAGCGCTGCCGCACCGATCGGGCTTTCGTCGAGATGCTCGATGGCGTGGCGCACGCGCTGGCGGTCGCGGCCGAACATTTCGACATAGGCCATGCAATGGTGGCCGAAGGTCACCGGCTGGGCGGTCTGGAGATGGGTGAAGCCGGGCATGACGGTTTCGGCATGCTCTTCCGCGCGGTCGAGGAAGGCGGCGATGAGGCCGGTCAGCGCCTTCTCGGTCTTCTGCAGCTCTTCCTTCACCCAGAGGCGGAAATCGAGCGCCACCTGGTCGTTGCGCGAACGGGCGGTGTGCAGGCGGCCGGCAGCCGGGCCGATCAGCGTGGCGAGCCGCGCTTCGACGTTCATATGGATGTCTTCGAGCTTGCGGGAGAATTCGAAAGCGCCGCTTTCGATCTCTGACAGGATCGTGTCGAGACCGTGAACGATCTTTTCCTTATCGTCCGCCGAAATAATGCCCTGATGGGCGAGCATCTCGGCATGCGCCTTTGAGCCGCGGATGTCCTGGGCATAAAGCTTCTTGTCGAAGCCGATGGAGGCATTTATCTCCTCCATGATCGCATCCGGTCCCGAGGCGAAGCGGCCGCCCCACATCTGGTTCGAGGATTTCGTCTCGGAAGTGCCGTCTGCCATGGGTGCCTGCCTGGAAAAGTGTCCTGGAGAATGAAATGTCAGTGAAGAAGACCCTCGGCCTGCCGGCAGGAAAGCTCATCGCCATTGCCGGGCTCGCCGGACTTCTCGCCGGTGGTGCTGCGATATACGTGAAGGAGAGCCTGTCTGGCAATGCCACGGGCGCCGTCGCGTCGGCCGATCCCGCCGCCTGCCCGCTCGCCGCCGCCCGGGCCGAGGCCATCACGCCCTTCTCGAAGGGCCAGGTCGCCGCCATGCGCACGGTCGACGAGCACCGTCCGCTGCCGGAACTCGTCTTCGACGGTCCCGACGGCAAGAAGAAGACCATCGCCGATTTCGCGGGCAAGACCCTGCTCGTCAACCTCTGGGCCACCTGGTGCGTGCCCTGCCGCGAGGAGATGCCGGCACTCAACGCGCTGGAGAAGGATCTCGGCAGCGACAAGTTCGAGGTGGTCGCGATCAACATCGACACCGGCGACGACGAGAAGCCGAAGACCTTCCTCGACGAGACGAAGGTCCATGAGCTCGCTTATTACCGCGACGCCTCGATGGGCGTCTTCAACACGCTGAAGAAGGAAGGCCTCGCCTTCGGCCTGCCCGTCACGCTGCTGATGGACGACAAGGGCTGCCTGATCTCCGCCATGAACGGCCCCGCCGCCTGGGACAGCGAGGATGCCAAGGCACTGATCAACGCAGCGCTGGCCGGCCCGAAGAGCTGACGTCAGGCCGCCGCGTAGACGCGCGGCCGGCGGATATCGAGGAAACCCGCGTCGCCCCGGCGGTGCGTGAATTCCGGCGCGGTGTCGAACTCCACCGCCTGGCCGCTCTCCGTCATCGCCAGCACGCGGCGTGAATCCGGCCGGTCGATGACCCGGACGATGCGGGCGGCGATGCCCTGCCCGTCCTCGCGCCAGCTCACATCGGCCGGGCGGAACAGGATCTGCCCGCTGCCGTCGGCAACGCCATCAGCCTCGAAGGCGACGCCATCGACATGGGCCTTGCCTCCGCGGATTTCAGCCTCCAGCCGGTTGGCATCCCCCAGGAAATTCATCACGAAGGCATCGGCGGGATTGCGGCACACCGCCTCGGGCGTCCCCTCCTGCACGATCTTGCCCTTGTTGAGGATGACGACGCGGTCGGCGAGGTCGAGCGCCTCTTCCTGGTCATGCGTCACGAAAAGCGTGGTGATACCCAGTTCATCATGGATCTTGCGCAGCCAGCGGCGAAGATCGCGCCTGACATTCGCATCCAGCGCGCCGAAAGGCTCGTCGAGCAGCAGCACGCGCGGATCGACGGCAAGCGCGCGCGCCAGCGCCACGCGCTGCCGCTGGCCGCCGGAGATCTGGCCTGGGAAACGGTCCTTGAGGCCGCTCAGCTGCACGAGGTCGAGCAATTCCTTGACACGCGCGGCGATGGCCTGCGGCGAACGCTTTATCTTCGAGACCTTCATGCCGAAGGCGATGTTCTCGCCGACGGTCATGTGCGGGAAGAGCGCATAGTGCTGGAAGACGAAACCGACGCCGCGATCGCGCACCGGGATCTCCGTGGCATTCTCGTCGCCGAAATAGATCGCGCCGGCATCGGCATATTCGAGGCCGGCGACCATGCGCAGGATGGTCGTCTTGCCGGAGCCGGATGGGCCGAGCAGCGCGACCAGCTCGCCGCTGTCGATATCGAGCGAGACGCCATGCACGGCGCGAAAGGTCTCGAACTCTTTGACCACATTGTCGAGGCGGATCTTCACGGCTTGACCTCCGGAGTGACGGTATCGGCGCCCGCAAGAGCGGAAGGACGCTGGATGCGGCCCGCACCCTGCCGCTCGAGCGCCACCTTGACGACGAGCGTGACGATGGCGAGGCCGGCGAGGATGGATGCGGCGGCAAACGAGCCGGCCGCGTTGTAATCGTGATAGAGCAGCTCGATGTGCAGCGGCAGCGTGTTCGTCTGGCCGCGGATATTACCCGAGACGACCGAGACCGCGCCGAATTCCCCCATCACGCGCGAATTGCACAGCACGACGCCATAGAGCAGCGCCCATTTGATATTGGGCAGCGTGACGGAGAAGAAGGTGCGCCAGCCGCTGGCGCCAAGCGACGTCGCGGCCTCTTCGAGATCGCGGCCCTGCGCCTGCATGAGCGGGATCAGTTCACGCGCGACGAAGGGCGCCGTTACGAACATGCTGGCCAGCACGATGCCGGGCAGCGCAAACAGGATCTTGATCTCCATCGCCTGCAGCGCATGGCCGAACAGGCCCTGGAGCCCGAACACGAAGAGATAGGCGACGCCCGCAACGATCGGCGAGACCGAGAACGGGATCTCGATGATGACGATCAGCAATCGCTTGCCGGGAAAATCGTGTTTGGTGATCGCCCAGGCCGCGGCCACGCCGAAAGCGGTGTTGATCGGCACGGCGATCAGCGCCGTGACGACCGTCAGCATGATGGCGTGGCGGGTATCGGGATGGGCGATGGCGGCCCCGAAATAGGCGACCCCCTTCGAGAACGCCTCGACGCCGATGACGACGAGCGGCGCGACGATCATCAACCCGACCAGAACGAGGACGAATGAGAGGAGAACGCGCCGGAAGACCGGATTGTCGCCCACGCGCGGCGGCTTGCCTTTTCCAGGATGCGCCATGATCAGCCCCTTACCGTGTAGCGCAGGGCACGGGCCTGCATGAAATTGGTGATCGCCAGCATGACGAAGGCGGTCAGCAACATGACGGAGGCAATCGCGGCAGAGGCCGGATAGTCGTATTCCTCAAGCCGGATGAAGGCGAGAAGTGCGGTGATCTCCGTCGAGAACGGCTGGTTGCCGGCGATGAAGATGATTGCGCCGAATTCGCCCAGGCTGCGCGCGAAGGACAGCGACACGCCGGCCAGAAGCGCCGGTGTCAGCAACGGCAGGATCACGGTCACGAAGATCGAGAGATCGCTTGCGCCCAGCGTCTGCCCCGCCTCTTCCAGCGCAGGGTCGAGCTCTTCCAGAACCGGCTGGACCGTCCGCACGATGAAGGGAATGCTCGTGAAGCTCATGGCGACCATGATGCCGAGCGGCGTATAGGCGACCTTGATGCCGACGAGCGACAGCGGCCCGCCGAACCAGCCGTTGGCGGCAAAGAGCGTCGTCAGCGCAATGCCGGCAACGGCGGTCGGCAGCGCGAAGGGCAGGTCCACCAGCGCGTCGACGAGCCGGCGCCCGGGAAAGCGGTAGCGCACGAGAACCCAGGCGAGCGCCAGGCCGAAGACGAGATTGAACGCCGTCGCCGCAAGCGCGCAGGTGACCGTCACGCGATAGCTCGCGACCGCACGGTCGGAGGAGATGATCCGCCAGTAGTCCTCAGGGCCCAGGCTCGCCGCCTTGAAGACGAGCGCGGCCAGCGGCAGCACGACGATGATGGCCACATAGACGAGGGTGATGCCGAGCGCGAGCGGCAATCCTGGCAATACACGCCGTCTCAAGCGCATGGTCCTTTCTCATGACAACAACCGGCGGGCTTCTAGCCCGCCGGTTGCCCTACAAACAATAATCGAAGGGATCAACGGCTACCGTAGATCTTGTCCAGCGTGCCGCCCTCGGCGAAGTGCTCCTCGGAGATCTTCTTCCAGCCGCCGAACACGTCGTCGACATTCACGAGGCGGATTTCCGGGAACTGGTCCTTGAACTCGGCAGCAACCTTCTCGTCATGGACGCGATGGCCGAATTCGGCCGCGATCTTCTGGCCCTCGGGCGCATAGAGGAAATCCAGATAGGACTTGGCAAGGTCACGGCTGCCCCTGGCATCCGCCACCTTATCGACGATGGCGACCGGGAACTCGGCGAGCAGCGAAACGGACGGCACGACGCTCTCGAACTTGTCTTCGCCGTATTGCTTGGCGATCGACTTGGTCTCGGCTTCGAAGGTGATGATCACGTCGCCGATCTCGCGCTCGACAAAGGTCGTCGTCGCCGCGCGACCGCCCGTGTCGAAGACCGGGACGTTGTCGAAGATCTTGGTGATGAATTCCTCGACCTTGGCCGGATCGTTGTTGAAGGCTTCCTTGGCATAGGCGGTGGCGGCCAGATAGGTGTAGCGCGCATTGCCCGACGTCTTCGGGTTGGGGAAGACGACCTTCACGTCGTTGCGAGCGAGATCCGACCAGTCCTTGATGTTCTTCGGGTTGCCGGCGCGGACGAGGAAGGACGGGAAGGAGTAGAAGGGCGACGCATTGTTCGGGAACTTCTGCTGCCAGCCTTCGGCGACGAAGCCGTTCTTCACGAGGAAGTCGATATCCGTCACCTGGTTGAAGGTCACGACGTCGGCCTCGAGGCCTTCCACGATGGCGCGGGCCTGCTTGGACGTGCCGCCGTGCGACTGGTCGATGGTGACGCCCGGATGCTGCCTCACGAAGGCTTCGTTTTCCGCGGCAAACAGCTCGCGCGCAACGTCGTAGGAGGCGTTCAAAAGCTTGTCGGCGGCGTGCGCGGAGATCGGAGCGGCAAGACCGAGAAGGGCCGCGCCGAGAAGGAGAATGCGTTTCATATGAACACCCCAATGCAATAAGAATTGAGGCAGACAATACCGGCAGGCCAGCGACCATCCGAGACACGGCCCTGTCGCGGCCCTCACAGCAGGCGAAACAATTTTCCCCGAAACCAGGCTTTGGCGGATTCTTCGGCCGCTCAGCGCGTCGAGAAGACGTCAGGATGTCTTTCGCAACAGGTACCAATCCACCAGACCGAGAGTAAAGCGGTCCTTCGCGGCGCGCTCCCATAGGGGAGTATGGTGATCTCCAACGACGAGAATATCCGTAGGAGGAAGGCGAGTATCAGTCGCGATCGCCGCTACAGAATCGAAGACATCACCCCACAATTCCGCCAATTCGCATGCCGTTGCATTTGCAATCGGCGCCGCCGCGGTTCGGCAAGCCATGGTTCCCACAGTCTTCGCGACAAACGGCACGTGCGAGTTCAAGGTGAGCCAATAGACAAACTTCGGTTTATCGCCTGCCTCAAGCAAACGGGAATGAACGAGAGCAGCCACATCGCTGTCGCACAACCCGAGAAAGACGCTGCCGCAGCGACGCGCGACCTGCATTGGTGCGTCCCGCACCATCGTTTCCATAAAATGAAGTTCCGAAAAGCCGATATTGGGATACCAGACATGCCGCTCAAACATGTCGGACGTGTAACCGTGATAGGCAACCGTCTCGAAACCGCGCGCATGCAGAAGCTTTGGCAGGCAATTTTCCGTGTGCACACCAGAGATATAATCGCGATGATCACCCCAGCGCCCACACAGTTCGCGGGAGGCTGCGCCCGTCGTGGAGCCCGAATAAGGCGTGGTCCCACTGGTGAAAGTATAACCAGCGCTGGAAGCGGCGTTTTCCAGTTTCTCGCTCAGAATTCTCTTCTCTGCTGGATCGGCAAAGGCGCCAAGCCCCTCCACCATCACGATGAGCAGGTTTCCACCACCCGCGGCAATCGCATCGGCACTTAGCCCGTTCTGGGAAACCGCACTGTTGAAAGGCGACATAGACTTGGTGAAGTAACGAAAGTTGAAATGAAAATCCGCAGCCATGAGCGACAACGCGACGAGAAGCACTGGTAGCGGCGATGCCGACCGTATCTCGGCGCGGTTGCGGTCGAACAACCATGCGGAAACCAGCGCGAGCGCCAGATTAATGCTTATGACGGCGACATAAAAACCCGAAGCCGAGACGTCGATCGTCGCCATGTACCGTACAGAGTCGATCGCCAAGGCGAGCGGCAGATGAAAAGCCACCATGACGATAAGGCAGAGATCAACAACGGCTACCGCCAAGAAAAGAGCATAGACCGCAAAACGTGGCAGGAAGAGTGCAGCAATCGCGGCAATGACATAGAGAAGGGGCGTGATCAACCGTTCGGCAATGAAGAACGGCATGACGGCCAGAAAGAAGAGATTGGGCAACAACCCGACGATCAACACGAACAGAAGCGCGCCACGCCCGATGAAACGCTGCGCGCCCAACTTTTCCGGCGAAATAGATATGTCCGTCATCGTACCGTCGCGAGACTGATTAAACTAGTCCTCGCGACATACCATCAAATTCTTTCAAAAGAACTGAAGCCGAAGCTTAACACGCGCTCAGCGCGTGGGAACCGGCACTTCGCCGCGGTAGTCGTAGAAGCCGCGGCCGGATTTGCGGCCGAGCCAGCCGGCCTCGACATACTTCACCAGCAGCGGGCACGGGCGGTACTTGGAATCGGCGAGACCATCATGCAGGACCTGCATGATGGAGAGGCAGGTGTCCAGGCCGATGAAATCGGCAAGCTGAAGCGGGCCCATGGGATGGTTGGCGCCGAGCTTCATGGCGGTGTCGATGGCCTCCACCGAGCCGACGCCTTCATAGAGCGTATAGATCGCCTCGTTGATCATCGGCAGCAGGATGCGGTTGACGATGAAGGCGGGGAAATCTTCCGCCACCGTAATGGTCTTGTCCAGCGTGGCGACGAATTCCTTCGCGGCGGAGAAGGTGCTTTCCTCCGTGGCGATGCCGCGCACGAGCTCCACCAGCTTCATGACCGGAACGGGGTTCATGAAGTGGATGCCCATGAAGCGCTCGGGCCGATCGGTGGCGGAGGCAAGGCGTGTGATCGAGAGCGAGGAGGTATTGGTGGCGAGGATCGCCTCGGGCTTGAGCACCGAACAAACCTGACCGTAGATCTTGCGCTTGACGGTCTCGTCTTCGGTCGCGGCCTCGATGACCAGGTCCGCATCCGAGAGGTCGTTGACGTCGGTGGAGCCCTTGATGAGCGCCAGCGCCTTCTTCCGGTCCTCGTCGGACATCTTGCCGGAAGAGACCTGGCGGGCGAGATTGCCGTGGATCGTGGCGAGGCCGGCTTCGATCCGCTCGGCGGACAGGTCGTAGATATGGACCTTGTATCCGGCAAGGGCAGCAACATGCGCGATGCCGCATCCCATCTGGCCCGCACCCACAATACCGACGTTCTTGATCATCGCACCAATCGCCTCGTCATTTCAGCCCGAACCCAGTGCGCAGGCAAAAAAACACCGGGCCGGTCAAGCCGGCCCGGTGAAATTGATAAAGGCACGCGACGGATATTTCCAGTGAAAACATCGTCGCAAAGACGGCGCGATGCCGGCTCAAAGCGCCTTTTCGAGCTGTGGGAGGACTTCGAAGAGGTCACCGACGAGGCCGTAGTCTGCGACCTGGAAGATGGGGGCTTCCTCGTCCTTGTTGATCGCGACGATGACCTTCGAGTCCTTCATGCCGGCAAGGTGCTGGATGGCGCCGGAGATGCCGCAGGCGATGTAGAGCTGCGGGGCGACGACCTTGCCCGTCTGGCCGACCTGCCAGTCGTTGGGGGCGTAGCCCGCATCCACGGCAGCGCGCGAGGCACCGACGGCCGCACCGAGCTTGTCGGCGACGGGCAGGATCACTTCCTGGAACTTCTCCGACGAGCCGAGCGCACGACCGCCCGAGATGATGATCTTCGCCGAGGTCAGCTCCGGACGATCCGACGAGGACAGCGCGTCCTTGACATGGGTGGAAAGGCCCGGATTTGCCGCGGCGGCGACGGCCTCGACCGGCGCATTGCCACCCTCGCCCGCTGCGGCGAAGGACGCCGTGCGCACGGTGATCACCTTTTTAGCGTCGGTCGACTGCACCGTCTGGATGGCGTTGCCCGCATAGATCGGACGCTTGAACGTGTCGGGGCTCACCACCTCGATGATCTCCGAGACCTGCGCGACATCGAGCAGGGCCGCAACGCGCGGCGCCACGTTCTTGCCGACCGAAGTGGCCGCCGCGACGATGGCGTCGTAGCTGCCGGCCAGCGACACGATGAGGGCGGCCAGCGGCTCGGCCAGGTTGTTGGCAAGGCTCGCATCGTCGGCGACGAGAACCTTCGTCACGCCCGCAAGCTTGGCAGCCTGCTCGGCGGCGGCCTTGGCGCCGGAGCCGGCGACGAGCACATGCACATCGGAGCCGATCTGCGAAGCGGCCGTCAGCGCCTTGGCGGTCTGGTCGGAAAGGGTGGCGTTGTCGTGGTCTGCCAGAAGAAGAATGGCCATATCGTGATCTCCTCGATCTTCCTTACAGAACGCCTGCGGTCTTCAGGCTCGCCACCAGTTCGGCGACGTCCTTGACCTTGACGCCGGCCTTGCGGCCCGAGGGTTCCTCGGTCTTCAGCACCTTCAGGCGCGGGCTCGTATCGACGCCGAAGTCGCCGGGCGTCTTCTTGTCGAGCGGCTTCTTCTTCGCCTTCATGATGTTGGGCAGCGAGGCATAGCGCGGCTCGTTCAAACGCAGATCCGTCGTCACGACGGCCGGAAGCTTGACCTCGATGGTCTGCAGGCCGCCGTCGACTTCGCGCGTGACCTGGGCCGAACCCGACCCGATCTCGACCTTGGAGGCAAACGTCGCCTGCGCCCAGCCGAGCAGCGCCGACAGCATCTGGCCGGTCTGGTTGGAATCGTCGTCGATCGCCTGCTTGCCGACGATGACGAGGCCGGGCTGTTCGGCCTCGACGACGCCCTTCAGGATCTTGGCGACCGCCAGCGGCTCGACGGCATCCTCCGTCTCGACCAGCACCGCCCGGTCCGCACCCATGGCGAGCGCGGTGCGCAGCGTCTCCTCGGCCTTTGCCGGGCCGATCGACACCACCACCACTTCCTCAGCCTTGCCGGCCTCCTTCAGGCGAAGCGCCTCTTCGACCGATATCTCGTCGAACGGGTTCATCGACATCTTCACATTCGCAAGCTCGACACCCGAGCCATCCGCCTTCACGCGAATCTTAACGTTGTAGTCAACGACCCGCTTGACTGGCACAAGGATCTTCATGGCTTCCTTCCTTACATATGTCCGCGAGGGGAAAATGCGCCTTTCGAGGGCGCCCTGATTGTCGGTTGGCGACATCGATACGCGTTTTTTCCCCAATTACAATGCGGCATGGCTCCTCTCCGCATGAAAACGCGGCCGGTTATAATTAACGTTTACGTCAAGGTCAAATTTCTGGCGTTGCCAGCTTTACCGACCCCAGTGCGTCGGGGGAACGGAGGGGCGCTCGGCCGCGTCGTCAGCGGGAACCGGGCTCTGCTCCACATGGCGAACGGCCTTCGGCGTGACGATGGTGCGGTCGAAGAGCGGAACGCCCCGACGGCGCAGCACAAGCACGAGAAACGCGCCGGCAAGGATGCCGCCGACATGCGCACCCCACGACACGCTGCCGTCGCCATCCACCGCCAGCATGTAGAACTGCTGGGCGATCCAGAAGGCGAGCGGGATGACCGCCGGCAGCGGCAGCGGAATGCGGAAGAACACCAGAACCCAGACGCGCACCTTGGGATGCAGCAGGAAATAGGCCGCCACCACGCCGGAAACGGCCCCCGACGCGCCGATCAGGGGCGCTTCGGAGGACGGCTGCACAAGCCCGTGCACGAGCGCGCCCGCCGCCGCACAGGCGAGATAGAACACCAGGAAACGGAAATGCCCGAGCGCATCCTCGACGTTGTCACCGAACACCCAGAGGAACAGCATATTGGAGGCGAGGTGCATGAAATCGCCATGCAGGAACGCGTAGGTGATGTAGGTGGCGTTCTCCGGAACGAGCACCAGGCCCGGCTCGAGGTCCGCGAAATCGAAGACGACGGCGGGGATATAACCGAGCCCGACGACCGCCGCATCGGAAAAGGCCTGCGTCGAGGCAAGGCCCGTTACCAGCCAGACCACGACATTGATGGCGATCAGGCTGATCGTGACATACTGGACCTTGATGTATTTCAGGGAATTCGCGTCATGCAGCGGTATGAACATGGGTCCCCTTCCGGCCTCGCCTCGCCGGGGACCTTACCTGTTCTGCCCCGGCACCCACAATATGTCCGTGCGGCCCTTTTCGTTCACCCAGCGTGCGGCGACGAAGAGGAAATCCGACAGCCGGTTGATATAGGCGACCGCAGCCGCCGAGACCGTTTCACCCTCGCAGTCCTGCAGGGCGACGATGCGGCGCTCCGCCCGCCGCGCCACGGTGCGCGCCACATGCAGGGCCGCAGCCGCGGGCGTGCCGCCCGGCAGAACGAAGGAACGCAGCGGTTCCAGATCGGCGTTCAGCGCATCGATTTCCTTTTCCAGCCGGTCGACCTGCGACTGGGCGATGCGCAATGGCTCGTATTCGGGCTTCCTGCCCGTATCCGGTGTCGCGAGATCCGCGCCGAGATCGAACAGGTCGTTCTGGATACGCATGAGGGTGCGGTCGAGCGAAGGATGATCGGCAAGGTGCTGGCGCGCCAGGCCGATGCAGGAATTGGCCTCGTCGACCTCGCCGTAGGATTCCACGCGCAGGTCGTGCTTCTTGCGGCGCGGGCCGGCGACGAGGCCGGTCGTCCCGTCATCGCCCGTGCGGGTATAGATCTTGTTGAGCTTGACCATCAGCCGCGGCCGCCTCCCGTCACCCACAGCGTCAGCATGATGAGGACGATAGCGATCGCCTGCAGCAGCACGCGGGCCTGCATCAGCTTGTTCGACGTGTTGCCGCTGCCGCCCTTGGCCATGTTGACGAGGCCGCGCACCAGCACGATGGCGACAAGACCCATGACAAGCAGCGTCAGGAAGGTGAGGAAGGAAGACATGCCAGCGTTCCGGTTTGATTTCTGTCAGCCCATTCACATAGGGCATTTCGCGCAAAGTGCACGCATTTTGCGTTGCTGTGCCTGCGACGCCGCGCCGCGTCAGCCAAGACGGCCGATGATACGGTAAAACAGCGACGCCGGCAGCAGCTTCTTGAGCAACGCCCCCTGCCGGGCCGGCGTGGTCACGATGTAATGCGGGCGCGGCGAGCGCGCCGTCAGCGCATGGCGCAGCACGGCATGCACCGCCTCCGGCCCCAGCTTGCCGCGCGCCGGCTTCGATTCGCCGCGCAAGCGCTGGAGTTGCCGGCGATACTCGTCCGCATGCACGGAGTTCTCGAGGTCGATGTTCTTTTCGATCTGCGTGAGCGCATTGGCGGTGAAGCGGGAGGCGATCGGCCCGGGCTCGATGAGGCTGACATGGATGCCGGAGCCCGCAAGCTCCATGCGCAGGGTCAGCGACAGGCCCTCCAGCGCGAATTTCGAGGCGTTGTAGGCGCCCCGCCAGCGATAGGGCACGATGCCGAGGATGGACGAGCACTGCACGATGCGGCCGTGGCCCTGCCGGCGCATGACCGGAATCACCCGCCGCGTCAGGTCATGCCAGCCGAAGACATTGGTCTCGAACTGCGCCCGCAGCACCTCGACGGAAAGATCCTCGACAGCGCCGGCCTGCCCATAGGCGCCATTGTTGAACAGGGCATCGAGCCGCCCGCCGGTGCGCGTCAGAACCTCTTCGGTGAGCGCGGCGATGGTGTCCGGCTTCGTATAGTCCATCAGCAGCGCCTCGATGCCGTCGGCCACAAGGCCAACGCGATCCTCCTCGCGCCGGACCGTGGCGAAGACGCGCCAGCCTTCCGCCTTCAGCGCACGCGCGCAATAGGCCCCGATCCCTGACGAGCAGCCGGTGACGATGATGCTGGGCCGGTCGGCGGCACTTGGAGAAGACATGACGGTTTCCTGTACAAATTCGCCACCCTTTCCCATATTCACTGGCCAGGGTCCCGCGCGGCGACGCGCACGTTGGCCGGAGAATCTGAAATAGGACATAACCCCTTAAACCAAATCCGGTTTAAGGGGTTATGTCCTGACAGACAATGAGACAGGCAGCCGCAAACGGCCGCGAACGAACTGGAATTGCCGATGCCAAGCCCCATCCGCGTTGCCTACAGGGTCATTTTCGACGCGATCTGGCATTTCTCCGAAGATGATGGCTGGGCCATGGCAAGCCATGTCGCCCTGTCCACACTGCTCGCCATCTTCCCGTTCCTGATCTTCGGAACCGCGCTCGGCTCGTTCCTCGGCGCGGACCAGTTCGCCGAGACCGCCGTCCACCTCATCTTCGACACCTGGCCGGAATCGATCGCCGCCCCCATCTCGCGCGAGGTCGTGGCCGTGCTGACGATCCCGCGCGGCGGCCTGCTGACGGTGTCGGTGCTCGCCGCCGCCTATTTCGCCTCAAACGGCGTGGAGGCGCTGCGGGTTTCGCTCAACCGCGCCTATCGCGTGGCGGAGACCCGCTACTGGTACATCACCCGCCTGGCCAGCCTGGGCTTCGTGATTGCCGGCGTGGTGGCGCTTGCCGTCCTCAGCATCGTGCTTGTGGCGGCACCGCTTGCCGTGCGGGCCACCGGCGACTGGCTGCCCTGGCTGACCTACGTCTATTCCTGGGTGGAGAGCTGGGGGCTCTTCGGCACGGTCCTGGTCCTGCTCGTCGGCCTGCTGATCGCCCATCTCTGGCTGCCTGCGGGGCGGCGAAAGATCGCCGACGTGCTGCCCGGCATCCTCTTCACGCTTGTCGCCTGGAGCATCGGCGCCTATGCCTTCGCCTCCTATCTCGCGACATTCTCCAGCTATGTCTCGACCTATGCGGGCCTCGCCTCGATCATGGTCGCGCTGGTCTTCCTCTACATCATCGGCGCGATCTTCATCATCGGCGCGGAAATCAACGCCGCATTGCTGAAATATCGCGTCAAGCACCTCGTTCTCGACCGTATTCGCGGCGTGAAGAAGCAGCCGCAGGCCGAGCAGGAATCAATCGAAGACGAAGCCATAGCCCGCGAGCAGGGCGCGAATGCCGGCCGGTGAGACGCCCCTCTCCCGATAGGCCGCGATGCCGGTATCCTGGTTGCTCTTCGAAAGCTTTCGCCCGTCCGCACCCAAAACCAGTCCATGATGCCGGTAGGTCGGCGCCGGCAGACCGAGCAGAGTTTGCAACAGCCGATGCACCGCAGTTGCGTGGAAGAGGTCCTGTCCCCGCACCACGTCGGTCACGCCCTGCGCCGCGTCGTCCAGCACCACGGCGAGATGGTAGCTCGCCGGTGCATCCGGTCGCGACAGAATGACATCGCCCCAGCGTTCCGGGCGTGCCGGTACGGACCCGGTCTCGCCGTCCGGCCCCGCACCGGTTTCCTGCCATTCCAGCAGCGCCGGGGCCAAGGCTCGCGCCTTGTCCATGTCGAGACGCCAGGCGTGCTGGCGTCCGGCCGCAATCCAGTCGAGCGCCTGTCCACGGTCGAGCGAGCGCTCCTCCGTCGGGTAGAGCGGCGCACCGTCCGGATCGCGTGGCCAGTCGCCACCTGCCGCCTCCACCCGGGCCTTCACCTCACCCCGGCTCAAGAAGCCCGGATAGAGCACACCCATTTCCTTCAGCCGCTCCAGCGCCGCGCCGTAGAACGCGACATGCTCGGACTGGCGGCGTACCGGCTGTTCCCATTCAAGGCCGAGCCAGGCGAGATCGCGGTAGATCGCGTCTTCGAATTCGGGTCGCGAGCGGGCGGGATCTATGTCTTCCATGCGCAGCAGGAAGCGGCCGCCGCTCGCGGCAGCGAGATCGTGGTTCAGGATCGCCGACACCGCGTGGCCGAGATGCAGCAACCCGTTCGGGCTCGGCGCAAAGCGAAAGACACGATTTTTTGACAAAGCACTTGGCATGGGGTCTTCTGCCATGAACGCCCCCTGTCCGTCACTACGGACGTCTGGCGAGACCGGCCCGGAGAGGCCCCGCCGGACAAAGATCGAGGCCGCTTGGAAAAATGCAACTGCACATGATCAGGACGGATGCGGATGTCGCAGCGGGTCTCGTCGACCTCGCCCTGCTCGACGCCCGTCTTTTCAGCGTCATCGACAAGGCGGGGCCCGTGCCTTTGCGGCGGCTGGAACCCGGCTATCGCGGCCTTGCCGGCATCATCGTCTCGCAGATGGTGTCGCGCGCGAGCGCCGATGCGATCTGGCGCCGGCTGGAAACGGCGGCCGGCGACATCACGCCCCACCACGTGCTCGGACTGTCGGACGAGGATTGTCGGACCATCGGCCTGTCGCGCGCCAAGACGGATACGCTGCGCCGCGCGGCAGAGGCCGTCGACCGCGGCGATCTCGACCTCGATGCCGTCTGCCATCTCGACGCACCGGCCGCCACCCGCACGCTCACCGCCATCAAGGGCATCGGCCGCTGGACCGCGGACGTCTATCTGCTGTTTTGCGGCGGCCATCCCGATATCTTTCCGTCGGGCGATATCGCGCTGCAGAACGCCGTCGCCCATGCGCTCGGTCTCGCCGTGCGGCCGAGCCCGCAGGAACTGGATGGGATCGCCGAGCGATGGGCGCCCTGGCGCGGCGTTTCGGCCCGGCTTTTCTGGGCATATTATGCCCGGGAGATGCGCCGGGAGGTCGCTCCGGTGCTCGAAGGCTGAAAAACGCGAAATAGCTTGTTTTCGCTTTTCATTCCCCGCTTCACAATGCTGTAACAACGCGCCTAATATAGAAGGGCAGATGCCGAATCGCTCAGGAGAAGCCCTTGACGATTTCAGTTTCACCACAGGCCCTGCCAGCTCTTGTATTGAATGCTGACTACAGGCCGCTGAGTTACTACCCCTTGTCGCTCTGGTCATGGCAGGACGCGATCAAGGCCGTATTTCTTGACCGCGTAAACATCATTGCCGAATACGAACACTCGGTGTCCTCGCCGAGTTTCTCGATGCGCCTGCCAAGCGTCGTGTGCCTGAAAACCTACGTGCAGCCGTCACGCCACCCGGCCTTTACCCGGTTCAACGTGTTCCTGCGCGACAAGTTCGAATGCCAGTACTGCGGGTCGCCGCACGATCTGACCTTCGACCATGTCATCCCGCGCGCCCATGGCGGCGAGACGACCTGGCAGAATGTGGTCGCTGCCTGCTCCCCGTGCAATTTGAGAAAAGGCAGCAAGCTGCCGAAGCAGGCGGGCATGCACCCGCATCAGAAGCCCTACCAGCCGACGGTTCAGGATCTGCACAACAACGGGCGACTGTTTCCACCCAACTATCTCCACGAAAG
Organism: Shinella sp. AETb1-6; assembly: GCF_009826875.1. NCBI lineage: Bacteria > Pseudomonadati > Pseudomonadota > Alphaproteobacteria > Hyphomicrobiales > Rhizobiaceae > Shinella > Shinella sp. AETb1-6. The sequence goes on from NZ_WUMM01000010.1 coordinate 77,040, forward strand.
CTGGATGGACTATCTCTACTGGGACGTCGAGCTGCAGCCCTGACCGGCTGCGGGAATCATGCCTTGGCCGACCGCACGCCGAAGAAGGCGATCGCGGCGAGGATCAGGCTTGCAATCACGTTCCAGCCGGCAAAGGACAGGCCGAGGAAGCGGAAGGATGCCTCCGTGCACGACGGTCCATGCTTGCTGTTGAGATCGGCGAGCAGGTCGCCCGCATTCTGCGTGACCCCCTGGGCCGTCGTCGCGCAGGTTGCCGGTCCCTCCCAGAAACCCCATTCGACGCCCGCATGATAGACACCCATGCCGGCGCCCACGAGCATCATGATGCCGGCGATCGCAAGCAGCGTGCGGGTGAGCCAGGCGGGGCCGCCGAAGAGCGCCGAGGCCAGGGCCGCAAGAGCGACCGGGATGCCGTAATAATAGGGGTCGCGCTGCAACAGGCAGAGCGCGCAGGGGATGTAGCCGCCGATATGCTCGAAGCCCAGGGCGCCGCCCACCGTCGCCACCATGCCGAGGGTGAGCAGCGCGGAGGAGACCACGGGCGAGGAAACACGTTGGAAAGACATGGATGCTCCAGTTCAAGACAGATCCCGGGCGGCGCAAACCGTCGAGGGAAACGCGATGACGGCGGCAGAAGCGGCCGCATCCCGTATTCGCGGACATTTACCACCTGCCGTCGCCAAGTAAATCACCGCACGAACATGTGATGCATTCTTGCCGTCCGGAAACGTCCATTCTCGCATCCGGAAATCCTTTCGCCGCCTTCAGGAGGAAGCTGTCCGGAGGGGCTGCAACACGGCTTCGGCCAGCGCCGCCTCGCGCATCGGAGCCGCCTTGTCCCGGTAGTCGGCATCCATCGCCATATCGACAAATGCCCGGCGATTTGGGTAGCGGACGAGCGCGACAGCGTCCCAGGCCTGTCCAGGCTCCGCCGAAAGCGCCGGGAGGCCATTGCCGATATAGGCGATCTCCGCCCCGAACCGGGCGACGATCGGCGTGGCGACGGCGAGGTACTCCGCATATCGCTCCCTGCCGCCATCTTCCCGGAACCGCAGGAGATTCAACATGACGACGGGTTGTCCGTCGTCGTCATTCAGGAAGCGCTCGAACGCATCTTCAATGAGGGTAAGCATTGCGACCTCGAATCTTGGATAATCGCCGGGTTCGGCCTGACGCAACGCGCCGGTTACGCCAGCAATCCAGGCTAAAGGGAGCGCCCAAGGATCAGAATGCCGGAAGCCTTAAAAAATCTGCCCAATCCTGCGGATCGGCGCTTTCGCCGGGCGGGCGAAGCGCCGATCCGCATCATGACGCCCGGCCGGACGAGACTGAACGTCACCGACGCGCGGCGAGGCAGCTACGCGGACTGCATCCTGCGACCCACAAACTCGCTGTACAGGCGCTGCTGGTTGATGGCATCGCGCTTTGGAGCACCGCCAAACGTCCGGGAATATTCGCGGCTGAACTGCGACACGCTTTCGTAGCCGACCTGATAGGCAGCGTCGGCCACGTTTGCATCTTCCATCACCATCAGGCGCCGCGCCTCGAGAAGGCGCAACTGCTTCTGGAACTGCAGCGGCGTCATCGATGTCATCGCCTTGAAATGCTGATGAAACGACGAAAGGCTCATGCCCGCCGCTTCCGCCAGATCCTCCACACGAAGCGTCCGGGCGATGTCCTCGTGCATGAGGTGGAGGGCTTTCGCGATCCGGGCGGCGTTCGATTCAGGCTCGACCAGCTTGCAGAGTTCGCCGCCGTTCGGGCCACTCAAGAGCCAGTAGCAGATCTCGCGCATGACGGACGGAAAAAGGATCGGGATCGCCTTGGGCGTGTCGCACATCCGCAGGAGGCGCAGGGCACACTCGGCCAGGGGTTCATCGACCTGCCGCACGAACAGGCAGGGACCGGAATCGGCGGGAGGCGCCGGCGGCGCTTCGAGCTGTTCCAGCACGTCGCGGATCATCGCCACGTCCAGCGCAAGCATCAGTCCGGTATAGGGCGCATCGGGGCTTGCCTCGACGATGTGCCCCGTCGCCGGCAGCGCCATGCCGACCGCCAGACACTCCATCGCACCATAGCGAAGGGTGTCCTCCCCGACGACGATTTCCTTTGCCCCCTGGAGCACGATGCAGATCGACGGCTTGTAAACCTGCTGCATCCGCATCCTCTCCTTGAAGGAACGGACGATATAGAAGCTGTCGATCGGCGTCGGGAATGCGCCCTGCCCGCCGCCCTGGGCCTCGATATAGGCGTCGACGGCTCCGAACAGCGATGGCGGCACACGCACCTCCGGAGGTTTGCGAGGCCAGCGCAACACCCGGCCCTCGGCAGGCAGCCTATCGTCGCCTGCAGGATCGGGCAAGTTTTTTGAGGCTTCCGGCATTCTGATCATCAGACACTCCATCTAGCTTGAGGATGCGAACCAAGCGAGGAGTGCGTCGAACATGACAGAAGCCGCCGCACGGTCAATAGGAATGAAGCAAAAGATATTGCCCCGCGGCCGGCGAAGGCAGGCAGGCGCAGGCGTCCAGCCTCGTGATGGCCGTCCCCGGCCTTCTTGGGCCGGCGTCGGGGCCTGCCATCGTCGGCACGGTCGGCGACGCGGTGACGGCTGCGCCGGCACCCAATAGCCTCGGCCCGGGGCTGCCGGCCGGTCCCGATCGCAAACGTCGAGACCGGCCCAGACCAGCCTTGCCCTGCTGATCGCAAACCGGCGGATCGCCGCTTTGCTGGAGGTGGGGTGACCTTCGCCGCCTCCCGGTCGGCCGCAAATCCGCGCTGTCCCGAAAGCCGCCCGGCGAGGCCGTACCTATCGCAACAGAGTACCCGCATCCAGAAAGGAACCATCAAGATGTCGAATGCCGATACCTCACGCCGCACCTTCATGACCCTCGCGGCAGCGACGCCCGCCGTTCTCGCCATGGGGGGCGCGGCATCAGCCCAGACAACCGCTCTTCCCGGCGCCGGCAGGGCGGCCGTCGTCACCGGCTCGTCGCGGGGCATCGGCGCGGCTACAGCAAGGCGCCTTGCGCGCGATGGCTTTGCCGTCACCGTGAACTACCTCACGAACCGTGATCTCGCCGCCCGCGTCGTGGCCGACATCGAGGCGGCTGGCGGGCGCGCGATCCTCCAGCAGGCGGACGTCGCCGACCCCGCAGCGGTCAAGGCCCTTTTCGACGCCAATGATCAGGCATTCGGGGGCGTCGATGTGGTGGTCAACAACGCTGGCATCATGAATGTCGGCCCCTTCGCCCAGATGACGGACGAAGCCTTCGACCGTATGATGGCCACCAATGTCAAGGGCAGCTTCAATGTGCTGCGCGAGGCGGCGCAACGGACGCGTGACGGCGGCCGGATCATCAGCCTCGCCTCGAGCATCATCAAGACGCCACCCCCGGCGACCGGCGCCTATGCCGCCACGAAAAGCGCCCAGGTGCTCTTTTCCAGCGTGCTTGCGAAGGAACTGGCCGGTCGCAACATCTCGGTCAACGCGGTGGCGCCCGGAGCCGTCGACACGCAGCTCCTCCGGCAGCACGGCGAAGAAGCGCTCCGCGGCATTCCCGAACAGACCCCCCTCGGTCGCCTGGGCCTGCCGGACGACATCGCCGGCGTCATCGCGCTTCTCTGCTCGCAGGACGGCGCCTGGGTCGACGCTCAGACCGTATTCGCGAACGGTGGGCTGGGTTGACGGAGAAACGCCCGTTGATGGCAAACGGGCGTATCCCGGTCAGTTTCGCGGATCCAAAGCCGAGATCGAGGCGGCGCGATTGCGGGGTTTCCCGAGCCTCGCTAACGTCGATTGAACCGGTCAATGAGGTTGAGTGATCATGCAAAACCCGAAAAACCCTTCGGCGAAGGTCATCCTGATCACGGGCGCCGGCCGCGGCATCGGCGCCGCGCTGGCCGTCGCGGCCGCTGCGGAGGGTCACTCCGTGGCTGCGAATTATCGCTCGGAGAGCGTCGAGGTCGATCAACTGTTGTCTCGCCTGAAGGACGGCATCGGTATTCGGGCAGATGTCGGCATCGCCGAGGATGTCCAGCGCCTGATCGAGGAAACGCTCGCGCATTTCGGCCGCATCGACTGCGTGATCAACAATGCCGGTATCGGCGAAGTCTGCCCGATCGACCGTCTCGATCTCGCGCTTTTCCAAAAGACGCTTCATGCCAACCTGACGAGTGCGTTTCTGGTCTCGCAGGCCGCATGGCCCCACATGACCCGGAACGGCGGCCGGCTCATCTTCATGTCGTCGACCGCCGCCCGCACCGGCGGCGGGCTTTCCGCCGCCTATGCCGCGTCGAAAGGCGGCGTCGAGAGCCTGATGCACGCCTATGCCACCGCGCTCCGCCCGCACCGGATCACGGCGAATGCCATAGCGCCCGCGTTGATCGAGAGCAGGATGGCCAGCGCGATCGATGCAGGCCCCACCGAAAATCTGCCTCTCGGACGCATGGGACGTCCCGAAGAACTCTGGCCGGCAACACGGATGATCATGGAGACCGAATATCTCACGGGCCAAACCATTCATGTCGACGCCGGCAGATACATGACCTGAATGCGTGGCGAACGGGCTGCCTCAGCCCGCTTTCGTTTCGGTATAAAGTCTCAGCCTCCGATCAGCCATTTCCGGATCAAGGCTACGAGGTCGTCGACAGCCACGTCCAAGGGCATGCCGCCTTCCATGACCTCGGCCGATAGCGCCTCCATCGTCCCGATCAGGCCGACGCACCGCCGCTGCACGACCTTTGAATCGAGTTTCGAAAGCGGCTGGATGGCTGCCGCATAGAAGGCCGCATGGTCTTGCCGGGTCCGACGCTGGTGGGCCTCCATGGTCGCATCACCGCGCAGTGCCGCATCGATCGCATGCCATTCCGGCCCGATCGTCAGCGCGCATTCCAGGTAGGCGCTCGAGAGGATCCGCGCGACCTGCTCCGGCTCTTGTGGCGCATTCTCCAAGGCGGCAGCCAGAGCCGCGACCTGCCGGTCCATTGCCGCCATTGAAAGAGCGATCATCAGCCCCGAGCGGGTCTCGAAGTGGCTGTAAGCGATCGGCTTGCTCACGCCCGCACGTTCGGCCAGCGAGCCGAGCGTCAAGGCGTCCGTACCCTCTTCGCGCACGATGGCGGAGGCAACGTCGAGGAGTTGGGCACGGCGTTCAGGCCTCGGCAGTTTCTTCGACATCACACATCCCTCTTGACCCGAACAAAAGCTACCAATAGTAACTTACTGATTGTAGCATTGGGCAGGACTCATTCAAAGAGCCTGCGGCATACCTTTCCGGAGACATTGATGCACGTCCTCATCGTAACGGCCCATCCCGATCCCGCTTCCTACACCCACGCTGCGGTAGCCCGGCTTGTCGATGGGCTGAAGAGCGTGCCCGGCACCACGCACGAAATCCTGGATCTGGCATCGAGCGGCTTCGATCCGCTTTTCGGCGTTGCCGACAACGACCTGTTCCATGTCGGCGGGCAGACGCCGGCCGACGTCATCGATCAACAGGCACGCGTCGACAAGGCCGACGTCCTGGTGCTGGCATTCCCGGTCTATTGGTGGTCCATGCCTGCGGTTATGAAGGGGTGGATCGATCGCGTCTTTATCCGCAACTGGGCATTCGATGATGACCCCGCCAGGAAGACGACCGGCCTTCTGGGACGCCTGAAAGGACAGGTCGTCGCGATCGGCGGCGTGGATATCGGCACCTATGAGCGCCGCGGCTATCTCGACGCGATGAAGGCGCAGATCGTCCAGGGCATCTTTGGATATTGCGGCATCCAGCCCATCGGCCTGGACTTGTTGCTCCCGATCGACCAGCCCGCGGCCGAGCAGGGATTGCAGGACGCCTTCGATATCGGCCGGCGTGTCGCAACGTCGAATTAACCCGGGCCGGGTTGGCCGCCGCCGTGTGCCGTCTCCACGAATTCCCGACGAAGACCCTCCGCGGGCGACGACAATCAGGTCTGTCCCTGAGAAGAATGGTGCGGGTGGTCGGAATCGAACCGACACTCCTTTCGGAACCGGATTTTGAGTCCGGCGCGTCTACCAGTTTCACCACACCCGCACATTTGCCGCCGATTCGAGCCGGCGCTCTCCGCATCTTGCCAGCGGAGCATGCCTCCCCAATAGAGCGAGGCGGCATGGGGTGTCAACGGGAAAGGCCGGTTGCACGACCGATCACGACTGCCACGTCTTTTTCTCAAAAAAATTCTTTTTTTAGCGGGAACGAATTTTCCGTGGCCCCGTTTAGGGAGTGCAACCGCAGACACCCCCGGATGCGGTTGTGAGGGGGACCCAAGGGCGATGTGCACGCTCTTGGGTCTCAACCCAAAACACCTGATATTCCCAAACTTCCAACATGATCGAACCCATGCGCCGGCAAAGACGAACAATTGCGTCTGTCCGGCGTTCTGTCGCGCAGACGGCAAAGGAGAGCACCATGGTTTTCAAGGAAGGCACCTTCAAGGGCGAGCAGCCGGAACATTTCGAAGGCCCCCACCCGGCATGGCTGGAAACGGCCGTGGCGGACGCGCTTTCGATAGCCGGTGACATCGATGCGTCCGACATCTCCGTCACCTGCAAGGGAACGCGCATCATCCTGACCGGCAGCGTCGGCTCCCCGGAAGAGGGTGCCCGGGCCGTCGAGATCGCGGCTTCCGTCAAGGATGTCACAGAGGTCGACAGCCGCCTTTCCTGGCTCTGACCCGCAAAAAGCCGCCATTGCCCGGCCGCACCCCGGAATGCTAGTTGCAATGCAGCATGAAACGGGAGTTCTGCCGGATGCTTGTCGAAAGACCGGGCTATGATGCGCTGTATGCGGATTTCCGCTGGGATATCCCCGAGCGCTTCAATATCGGCACCGCCGTTTCCGATGCATGGGCGGCACGCGATCCCGATCGCGTGTGCCTCCAGCATTTCCTGCCGGACGCCGCGCCTCTCTCGCTGACCTACGGGGAACTTGCGGCAAAATCCGATGCCTTCGCAGCCGCCCTCCGCGCCGAAGGCGTCGAGAAGGGCGACCGCGTCGCGATCCTGCTGCCGCAGGGCTTCGAGACCGTGATCGCCCATCTCGCGACATACAAGGTCGGCGCCATCGCCCTGCCGCTTGCGCTGCTCTTCGGTGCCGACGCCCTGCTGTTCCGCCTGGAAAACGCCGGCGCCAGGGCCATCGTCACGAACGCTTTCGGCCTGGAGCGCCTCCAACCCATCCGCACCCGGCTCCCCTCGTTGAAACTGGTCATCGCGACGGAGGCCACCGGTGACCCGACCGCAAAACCCTTCCACGACCTTCTGTCGCGTCACGCAGGCTCCTTCGACGCCATCGACAGCGGTCCCGATGACCCCGCGATGATGATCTATACGTCAGGCACGACAGGCCCGCCGAAGGGCGCGTTGCATGGGCATCGTGTCCTGCTCGGCCATATCCCGGGCTTCCAGATGCACCACGAGTTCCTGCCGCAGCCGGGCGACCGCATCTGGACGCCGGCAGACTGGGCCTGGGCGGGTGGCCTGCTGAACGTCCTCTTGCCGGCGCTGCTGCTCGGCGTTCCCGTCGTCTCTTCGCCGGGCCAGAAATTCGACCCCGACATGGCCTACCGCATCATGCAGGACATGGACGTGCGCAATGCCTTCATTCCGCCCACCGCGCTGCGGCTGATGAAGACGGTCGCCGATCCCCGCGCAAAGTACAGGCTGAACCTGCGCACCATCGGCTCGGCCGGCGAATCGCTCGGGCGAGAAACCTGGGAATGGGTGCGCGATACGCTCGGCATCACCATCAACGAATTCTACGGCCAGACCGAGTGCAACATCGTGCTCGGCTCCATTGGCAAGCTCGGCGTGTCGCGGCCCGGCCCCATCGGCAAGCCCGTGCCGGGGCACGTTGTCGCCGTCATCGATGCGAATGGCGCGGAAGTGCCGCGCGGCACCGTCGGCCAGGTCGCCGTCAAGCGCCCGGATCCCGTGATGTTTCTCGGATACTGGAACAATGCCAGGGCGACGGCGGAAAAGTTCATCGGCGACTGGATGACGACCGGCGACCTCGGGCACATGGACGAGGAAGGCTATGTCACCTTCTTCGGGCGGGACGATGACGTCATCACCTCCTCCGGCTACCGCATCGGCCCAAGCGAAATCGAGGACTGCCTTGCCGGTCATCCAGCCGTGCAGCTCGCCGCGGCGGTCGGCAAGCCCGATCCCGTCCGCACGGAAATCGTCAAGGCCTATGTCGTGCTCCGGCCCGGCCAGGAGCCGTCCGCAGCGCTTGCCGCCGACATCCGCGACTGGGTGAAATCCCGCCTCTCGATGCACGAATATCCGCGCGAGGTGGAATTCGTCGATGCGCTGCCGTTGACCACGTCCGGCAAGGTCATCCGCCACCTGCTGCGCGAGCGCGCGGCAAGCGAAGCGCCGTTTTCCGCCTAGGGCAGCACCCTAACGCCGGGCGAGCGAGCGGATCTTCTCGCGCAGCAGCCGCGCCACGTTGCGCGTGTTGCGGTAGAGATGCAGCTGCGCCGCCACCTGGCGCACGTCCCGGTCCCGGTTCTGCTGAAGCCCCACGACCAGCGTGCCCATGTCCTCGCGCTCTTCCCAGAACCGGCTCATGACGGGATGCTCCGGCACCGCGCAGGAATCCGACCGCAGGATGTTGGCGTCGTCCAGATGCCACTCGGTCAGTTCCGCGACAAGAAGCTTGCCGGGCGAGTATTTCGCGAAGTCCTCGTCATAGGCCGTCTTCCACGTATAGGCCTCGCCCCCCATCAGGAACACGACCATGGACGCGATGGCGCGGCCGTCGAGGTCGAGCGTGTGGATACGCACCCCGTCGGTCTCGGCGAGATTGGTGATCGCCTCGCGGGCGAAGGCCGCGCGATAGCGGTCGTTGATCATCGCCGTGCGGCTGCGGCCCTTCCAGCCCGAGGCTTCGAGCAGCAGGAATTCCTCCATGCGCACGCGGATATCCGCCGGCTGGCGGGCGACATTGTAGCTGAGCGCGCCGAGCCGATCGAGCTTGCGCCACTGTCGGCGCAATTCGCGGAAATGCTCCGGCGAGATGGCTTTTTGCAGATAGGTCTGCCCGTCCAGCAGGCTTTCCAGCATCGGACGGCGATAGGTGTCGGTCACCGTCACCGGCAGGTTGCGGCCAATCGCGACGGCGCGCATCAACTGGGCGAAGGGGCCGGTGAGCCGCAGGTCCGGAAGGACGAGAACCGAGGGCAGCGCCACACCGGAACCGCCCAGCGCCTCCAGGAAATTGTCCAGCGTCTCGGCCGCGTCCTCCGCATCGACCAGCGGCGTGCCGATCGGGCCGAACGGGTTGGACCAGGCCCGCAGGATGCTGGAGCCGATGGAAAAGCCGGGCTTCTCGACGGAAAACGGCATGAGCAGGCGGATGCGGCTGCGCTCCGCGCTTTCATCCCTGACGATGGCAAGGCGGACGGTGCGATCTTCCAGCCGCGGCATGGCAGGCGCCAGAAAACGCCCCGAGAAGAAGACATTCGGCTCCATGACCCGGTTCGACAGGAAGTCGAGCTCCTGCTGAAGCTCGTAGCCGGCCGCGGCCGGATAGAGCGCGAGCGAACGGCCGGGGCGGCCGACGGCCACCCGCAGGTCTGCCGGCGGATGGGCCAGCGGCGGCGCCGGCGGAATGGCGGCCTGCGCGCGCCCGCCGGCGATTGCATGGTCGAAGCCGTGGCTATCGGTCATGGTTGTCCATCCCGTTGACAAGGCTTGCCTTCACCGGATTGGCGAAGGCGAAGAGAATGATCGAGAGTTTGCCCCGCACGGCGAGGTGCAGGAGCAGCGCTTCCACCATCATGGCGCCGGCCGTCGCCACGGCGGCCCCGGTGATGCCGAAGAGCGGTATGAGGGTGACGTTGAAGGTGATGTTTGCCGCCAGCGCCGCGGCATAAACCAGGACGCAGAGCTTCTGCTCGCCCGACATGGTGAGCAGCACCTCGCCCGGCCCGACCAGCGCCTTGGCCATGATGCCGGAAAAGAGAATGAACATCAGGCTCCAGCCCGCCGTGAAGGCGGGTCCGAACAGCGACAGCAGAAGGTGGCCGAGGGCGAGAACGGTAAGCCCCACGCCGAGCGACGGCCAGAAGCTCCAGCGCACCGTCTCGCCGGCAAAGGTCGCCAGCGCCACGCGGTCGCCGGAGGAGAAGAGCGCGGAGAAGCGCGGCGCGGCCGCCGCCTTCACCGAAAAGAACACGAAATGCACCAGCGCCATCGTCTTGGCGGCTGCGAAATAGATCGCGACGCTTTCCGGGTCGAGAAACAGGCCGACCACGATGACATCGGAATTGGTGAGCAGGAAGCCGAAGCCCTCGATGAGGAAGATCGGCAACGCCGCCTTGAGCCACAGCGAGAACTCGGTCCGGTGCGGGCCGGCGACATAGCGCTTGCCGAGCCGGTGGACGATGTTGAAGAACTGCACGACCGTCGTCAGGTAGGTGGCGGCCAGCGCGGCGGCCATTGCGGTCAGCGCCGTATGCGGCGCCCCGTAGGTCACGGCCAGCACCATGAAGACGAGAATGAGCAGCGGCCGCGCGATATAGGTCGGGCTCAGCGCCACCACCGCCCAGCTGTGCGCCCGCGCCGTGCTTTCCAGCACGTCGCCCAGCGCGATCATCGGCATGCAGAAGAAGCCGATGAAGAGCGGCACGACATAATAGCCCGTCACGCTGTCGCGCAGCAGCCAGAGCAATAGCAGCCCGACGGCTGCGATCGCGCTGGAGGACAGCATGGCGAAGGTGCGTGCGGTCGACGTGAGGCCGCGGATTTCCGCATGCGCATTGCGGCCGGCATAGCCGGGCAGGAAGCGCACGACAGTCGTGTGAAAGCCAAGGCAGGACATGTCGCCGATGATGACGACCAGCGCCCAGACGAAGACGAAGATGCCGTATTCGAACTCGCCCATCAGGCGGGCCAGAACGATCTGTGTGAGAAAGGCGATTGCCGCGCTGGCGACGCGAATGGCGAAGGCGACGAGCGCCATGCGCTGGGCGAGCGTGCGCGGGTCGTCGCTGGCCAGGACGCGCAGCCAAGGCACGACCCTGCCGCGCAGACCCGATGGCAGCAATTTCTCTGCCGACTGAATGACCGCTATCAACACAGGAACCCGAACGCTACGCAGAACTCAACGCAACAGTCTTGTCAGGTCAGGGTTAACAAACGGTTGGCCAGCGCCGCGGAAGCCTTAACCGCACACAAAAGAAAATGCCGCCCGAAGGCGGCATTTTCGAAGGATTTCAGCGGTCAGGCCTGCTCGAAGGCACCATGGCAGTGCTTGTACTTCTTGCCGGAGCCGCACGGGCAAAGCTCGTTGCGACCGACACGACCCCAGGTCGACGGATCGTCGGGATTGCGATCCTCGGCGGCAACGGCCATGAAGCCCGTCGCCTCACCGACATTGAATTCGTCCTCGCCGGTCGTGCCGTCGATATGATGGCCTTCCATGGCCGGCGGTGCCGGTACGGGCGCGTCGGCCGCCTGACGTACGAGCTCGACGCGCATCAGCTGAGCGGTCACCGTCTGGCGCAGATTGGCCAGGAGCGCCTGGAAGAGCTCGAAGGCCTCCGCCTTGTATTCCTGCAACGGATCGCGCTGGGCATAACCGCGGAAACCGATGACGGAACGCAGGTGGTCCAGATTGACGATATGCTCGCGCCACAGGTGATCCAGCGTCTGGAGCAGCACCGAGCGCTCGACATAGGTCATGATCTCGGGGCCGAAACGCTCGGCGCGGTCGGCGGCGGCATCGTCGGCAGCCTTGCGCAGGCGCTCGAGAATGTCCTTCTCGTCGATGCCTTCCTCGGCCGCCCAGGCCTCGATGGGAAGATCGAGATTGAGCTGTTCGAGAACGCCGGCCTTCAGGCCCTCGACATTCCACTGCTCGGCATAGGCGTTTTCCGGAATGTTCAGCTGGACGAGGTTCTCGACCACCTCATGGCGCATGTCGTTCACGATCTCGGACAGGTTTTCGCTGTCCATAAGCTCGATGCGCTGCTCGAAGATCACCTTGCGCTGGTCGTTGAGCACGTCGTCATACTTGAGCAGGTTCTTGCGGACGTCGAAGTTGCGCGCCTCGACCTTCTTCTGCGCACGCTCCAGCGCCTTGTTGATCCAGGGATGGACGATCGCCTCGCCCTCCTTGAGACCGAGCTTCTGCAGCATCGAATCCATGCGGTCGGACCCGAAGATGCGCATCAGGTCGTCCTGCAATGACAGGAAGAACTTCGAACGGCCCGGGTCGCCCTGGCGGCCGGAGCGGCCGCGCAGCTGGTTGTCGATACGACGGCTTTCGTGGCGCTCGGTGGCGAGAACGTAGAGGCCGCCGGCGGCCAGCGCCTGCTCCTTGAGCTTCTTCACCTCGGCGATGACGGCGCTGCGCTTGGCGTCAAGTTCCGGACCCGGCTCCATGTCGGCCAGCTCGCGCTCGAGGCGCATTTCCAGGTTGCCGCCGAGCTGGATGTCGGTGCCGCGACCGGCCATGTTCGTGGCGATCGTGACGGCGCCGGGCACTCCGGCCTGCGAAACGATATAGGCTTCCTGCTCGTGATAGCGGGCGTTCAGGACCTGGAAGTCCTTGAAGCCGGACTTTTTCAGGAGCTCGGCCAGAAGTTCCGATTTTTCGATCGAGGTCGTGCCGACGAGGATCGGCTGGCCCTTGGCGCGGGCAGCCTTGATCTCCTCGATGATCGCCTTGTACTTCTCTTCCGCCGTCCGGTAGACCTCGTCGTCCTCGTCGATACGCTGGATCGGCAGGTTCGTCGGGACTTCCACGACCTCAAGGCCGTAAATGTTGCCGAATTCCTCGGCTTCGGTCGACGCCGTACCGGTCATACCGCCAAGCTTGGAATACATGCGGAAATAGTTCTGGAAGGTGATCGAGGCCAGCGTCTGGTTTTCCGGCTGGATCGTGACCTTTTCCTTGGCCTCCAGCGCCTGGTGCTGGCCTTCCGAATAGCGGCGGCCCGGCATCATGCGGCCGGTGAACTCGTCGATGATGACGATCTCGTCGTTGCGGACGATGTAGTCCTTGTCGCGGGTGAAAAGCTTGTGGGCCTTCAGCGCATTGTTGATGTGATGGACGATCGCGACATTCTCGACGTCGTAAAGCGATTCGCCCTTGAGGAGGCCGGCCTGGCGCAGCAGGTTCTCCAGCTTCTCCGTACCCACTTCCGAGAAGTTGGCGGAGCGCTGCTTCTCGTCGATCTCGTAGTCACCCTCGTCCAGCATCGGAATGAAGGCGTCGATGGTGGTGTAGAGGTCCGAGCGGTCGTCGAGCGGACCGGAGATGATCAGCGGCGTGCGCGCCTCGTCGACGAGGATCGAGTCCACTTCGTCGACGATGGCGAAGAAATGCCCGCGCTGCACCATCTGGCCGCGCTCGTACTTCATGTTGTCGCGCAGATAGTCGAAGCCGAGTTCGTTGTTCGTCGCGTAGGTGATGTCGCAGGCATAGGCCGCGCGGCGCTGGTCGTCGTCGATGCCGTGCACGATGACGCCCGTGGTGAGCCCGAGGAAGCCGTAGATCTTGCCCATCTGGGCGCTGTCGCGGGTCGCGAGGTAGTCGTTGACCGTCACGACATGCACGCCCTTGCCGGCCAGCGCATTGAGATAGACGGGAAGCGTCGCGACGAGCGTCTTGCCTTCACCGGTCTTCATTTCGGCGATCGACTTCTCGTGAAGGATCATGCCGCCGATGAGCTGCACGTCGAAGGGACGCAGGCCGAGAACGCGGAACGCCGCTTCCCGGGCGACCGCGAAGGCCGGCACGAGAATGTCGTCCAGCGTCTTGCCCGCGGCGAGCTGTTCGCGGAATTCGACGGTTTTCGCCCTCAGCGCCTCGTCGGAGAGCGCTTTGGTCTCCGCTTCGAGCGCATTGATCGCGTCGACGCGATCTTTATAGGAGCGAACGCGGCGATCGTTCGAGGAACCGAACAACTTGCGGGCTAGGCCGCCAAGGCTGACCATCAGGATGGTCCTTTCTTTATGGGCGCCCCGGCGCGTGACAGGCCGCACGATAATTGCGCGCAAACCCGTGAAACGCCCGGAAACTGTTCTGGACGCGGGATTGCGTGACAGATAAGAGGGGGGTCGAATGATGTCAACGGCTCAGGCGGTTGCACAACTGCCACATTCTGGTGGTGTTGAGCAGTCTGGCACCGGATATCGACCCGATTCCGGCGAGGATGTGAAAGGTCTTTTTTCGTATGTTCAAGTACAGCAAGCTCGCAGCGGTCGCCCTGATCGCGATCGCCGCTGCCGGCACGGGCGCCCGTGCGCAGGATGCCGCCGCCGATCCGGTGGTCGCCAAGGTCGGCGCCGTGGAAATCCATGAATCCGAACTGAAGCTCGCGATGGCCGGCCTCGACCCGCAGCTTGCCAACCTGCCGGAAGAGCAGAAGCGCGTCGCCGCGCTTTCCTCCATCATCGACGTGAAGCTTCTGGCTGCCGATGCCGACAAGGAAGGCCTGCGCGACAGCGACGACTTCAAGCAGCGCCTCGCCTTCCTCACGGACCGCGAACTGCACAACGCCTATTTCAAGAAGCACGTCGTCGATGCCGTCACCCCCGAGGAGGTGAAGGCGCGCTACGACAAGGAAATCGCGGCCATCACGCCGGAAGACGAGATCCATGCCCGTCACATCCTGGTCAAGACCGAGGATGAGGCCAAGGCCATCATCAAGGATCTCGATGCCGGCAAGGACTTCGTCGAAATCGCCAAGGAAAAGTCCACCGACCCGAACAAGTCGGAAGGCGGCGACCTCGGCTATTTCAGCAAGGGCCGCATGGTTCCGGAATTCGAAGAGGCCGCTTTCGCCCTCGAAAAGGGCGCCTATTCCAAGGTGCCGGTGAAGACCCAGTTCGGCTACCATGTCATCAAGGTCGAGGATAAGCGCAAGCAGCAGCCCCCGGCGCTCGACCAGGTCGAGCCGCAGGTCCGTCAGCTCATCATGCGCGACAAGTACATGGAACTGCTTGAAAAGGCCAAGGCGGAAGCGCCCGTCGATATCCAGGACCCCGCGCTGAAAACCGCTTATGACGCTGTCAACAAGCCGGAAGCCGAAGCGGGCGAAGACGCCGCACCGGCCGCCGAAGGCCAGCAGTAAGACCACAATGGCCCGGTGGATCCCGCCGGGCCCCTTCCCCACCGCAGGAAAACACGCATGTCCGGCTCGATCTCTCCGCTTGCCCCGAAAACCTATGCCGAAATGCCGCCCATACGCGGTGTGCGCATGGCGACCGCCGCCGCGGGGATCAAGTACAAGAACCGGACGGACGTGCTGATGATGGTCTTCGATCGCCCCGCGGCGGTCGCCGGCGTCTTCACCCGCTCGAAATGCCCTTCGGCGCCCGTCGATTTCTGCCGTGCCAACCTGCCCGGCGGCGTCGCGCGCGCCGTCGTCGTCAATTCCGGCAATGCCAACGCCTTCACCGGTCGCAAGGGCCGTGAATCGACGAAGCTCACCGCCGAATCCGCGGCAAAGGCCGTCGGCTGCAAGGAGAGCGAGATTTTCCTCGCCTCGACGGGCGTGATCGGCGAGCCGCTCGATGCCACCAAGTTCTCCGGCGTCCTCGATGGCCTTGCCACCGCAGGAACGGACGACTTCTGGCTGGAGGCCGCCAAGGCGATCATGACCACGGACACCTATCCGAAGGTGGCCACCCGCACGGCCGAGCTCGGCGGCGTCACCGTGCGCATCAACGGCATTGCCAAGGGCGCCGGCATGATCGCGCCGGACATGGCGACCATGCTGTCCTTCGTTGTCACCGATGCCGACATTCCGGCCGCCGTCCTGCAATCGCTGCTCTCGGCCGGGGTCGGCACCACGTTCAACGCCATCACCGTGGACAGCGACACGTCGACCTCGGACACGCTTCTGTTGTTTGCGACGGGTGCGGCGGCAGCCGACGGCCAGAAGGCCGTGACGGCGGATGACGTCGCGCTCGACGGCTTCCGTGCCGCCCTCAACGACCTGCTGCGCGATCTCGCCCTCCAGGTCGTGCGGGACGGCGAAGGTGCGCGCAAGATGGTGGAGATCACCGTCGAGGGTGCGGAAAGCGACGATGCCGCCAAGCGGATCGCGCTTTCGATCGCCAATTCGCCGCTGGTCAAGACCGCCGTCGCCGGCGAAGACGCCAACTGGGGCCGCATCGTCATGGCCGTCGGCAAATCCGGCGAAATGGCCGATCGCGATCGCCTCGCCATCTGGTTCGGCGACGTTCGCGTTGCCGTCGACGGCGAGCGCGACCCCAACTATTCCGAGGAAGCGACGACCGCGATCATGCAGCGCCAGGATATCCCCGTTCGCGTCGAGATCGGCCTCGGCAACGGCCGGGCGACGGTGTGGACCTGCGACCTCACCAAGGAATATGTCGAGATCAACGGCGACTATCGCAGCTAAGCCATTTTGAAAAAGATATGCAGCCGCGCCATGCGTGTGGGGCTGCCCAGACCAGAGGCCCGGACAGCGTGACCCTTTCGGGACAGAAGACCACGATGATCGATCTTGCAAAAGTCAGGCGGCTGGAAGCCGTCGGCTTCCGTGCCTGGCCCGCCGCCACCGTGCTGTATGACGGAAGCTGGCTGTGCCGGCTGACCGCCGGCCACCCCTCGCGGCGGCTGAACTCGGTCAACCCGCTCGATCCGTCCGATTATCGCGATATCCCCATCCGGCTGGAAAAGGCGGCGAAGCGCTTTGCCGATTACGGCCGCCCGCTGCTCGTGCGCCAGACCCCGCTCACGCCGCCGCAGTTGATCGCCTTCATGGACGATGCCGGCTGGAAGGACATGGGCCGCACCATCGTCATGATGGCGGATCTCGCGACCCTGCCGCGCGATGAAGGCCTCGATCACCTGCCGAGCCGCGATGTCGGCCGCTTCGTCGATGCACGGCTGAGCGTTTCGGGCGACGACCCGGCCCTGAAGCCCGGCCTCACCGAAATCATCAACGCCATCAAACCTGAAGCCGGCCTCTTCATCTTCGAGGAACCGGGCTTCGGCCCCACCGCCGTCACCATCGCGGTGCAGGACAACGACCTCGTCGGCATCCTGCAACTCGGCGTCGCCGAAGAACGGCGCGGCCAGGGCCTTGGCACGGCAATCCTCCATGCGAGCCTGCGCTGGGCGAAGCTCAAGGGCGCGCGTCATGCCTGGGTGCAGGTGGAGGCCGACAATGCCGCCGCGCTTGCGCTCTATCGCCGCGCCGGCTTCCAGGACGTCTACCAATACAGCTATCGGGAACCCGCGACCGCATGACCGAAACGATCGCACAGCCCCGCCGCATCCTGCTCGTTGCCGCCTGCGCGCTCGTCGATGCGGACGGGCGTGTGCTTCTGGCCCAGCGCCCCGAAGGCAAGTCACTGGCCGGCCTGTGGGAGTTTCCCGGCGGCAAGGTCGAGCCGGGCGAAACGCCCGAGGAGACGCTGATCCGCGAGCTCGACGAGGAACTCGGCATCCGCACGAAGGTCGCCTGCCTCGCGCCGCTCACCTTCGCCAGCCACACCTATGACGATTTTCATCTCCTGATGCCGCTCTATATCTGCCGTCGCTTCGAAGGCACGGCGCATGGGCGCGAGGGGCAGGCCATCAAATGGGTGCGCCCGAAAGCGCTGCGCGATTACCCGATGCCACCCGCCGACGAGCCCCTCATTCCCTTCCTCATGGACCTGCTTTGAGCCGGTTCACTAGAATTTAAGTGCGAATTTTCAGTCTCCGTTAAGCAATCGTTTAGCAGCCTCGTTCAAATAATGCCGTGAACGTTGCAATGCCTGCGAGATCCTGTGATGCGTGACGAAGACTTCTGGAAAACCGTTCAGGAGAAAGATTTCACGCCGGCCGGCGATACCCGGACTGGCGCATTGAATCTGGCTCTGCTTTTCGGGACAGCCGTGATTGCGCTGGCGCTCGTCCTCACACCGGTGCTGTCCGCCAAGTCGGACAAGCGCATGATGGCGAACGTCCCCGATGAATTCGATATGATTTCGACCGGCTCCGTCCCGACGGACGGAACCAAGCGCTATACGGTGCGCCGCAGCGTGCTCCAGGAAATGCCCGGCGCCGTCTGCATCGTCAACGGCGCGGGTGCCGGCAGCGGCTGCTGACGGTACGTTCATGCGCAAGGGGCGCGGGGGAAGGGAATGATGACGAGACTGCTGAAATCGTTCCTCTCCGCCGAACATGGCGCAACCGCCGTGGAATACGGCCTGCTTGCCGCCCTCATCTCCGTCGGCATGCTCGCCGGCCTGGGCGCCTTCTCCGACACGCTCAACAACACCTTCATGCTGCTCAGCGAGAAGATCGACCCTAAGTGAGGGACAGGTTAGGGGTCAGCGACCCCCGCCCTGCTTGAGCGCGTCCGCAAGCCGCATCGTCGCCGAACCCGGCTTCAGCGGCTTCTGCTGGCTTTCATGCGGCGCCCAGCCCGAGACATAGATGATCGAAAAGGTCGCCCTGATCCGACCGTCGGGGTCCGAGAAGCGTTCGGCATAGAGTTCGGCCGCGCGCAGCAGGACGCCGCGCGCCAGCGGCCGCCGGCTGCGGCCGGAAAGCGGGTTCGCCATGCCCATGGCACGCAGATCCTTCATCAGCGGAAAGATCGAATCGTAGCGCACCGTATAGGTTTCCTTGTCCGTCACCGGCAGCGCAAAGCCGCCGCGCTGGAGCAGGGCCCCGACATCCCGCACATCCGGAAACGGAATGACGCGCGGGCTCGCACCCCCGGAAATCTCGCTTTCGGCCGCGAGCAGTACTTCCCGCAGTTCCTGCAACGTGCCGCTGCCGGGAATGGCCGCAAGGAAAAGTCCGTCCGGCTTCAGCGCCCGCCGGATCTGCACGAAAACGCCCGGTGTGTCGTTGGTGAGATGCAGCGCAAGCGGCGAGACGATGAGGTTGACCGATTGCGGCTCAAGCGGAACCGTTTCCAGCGCTGCCAGCGTAACCGGCTCTCCCGCCGAAAAACGCCGGTCGCTCTCCACGCGTTCGATGGCATCGACCTTGCCGGTGCCGGCGATCGCCCGCGCCACGGCTCCGGTATGGCCATGCAGTTCCACCGCCTTTTCGAAACGGCGGTCTATAACGCTCAACCGCTCGGCAAGTTCCTCCGCGACGATGTCGAGCAGGAAGTCCGCCGGGCCGCTGCGAAGCGCGCGCAACCGGTTGGTATCGATGAGGGCATGGTCGAAGAGCGTTTCCATTGGCGATCCTGTTCGGAATTCCTTCGCTTTGGCCGGCAAGTGCGACTATTGTCAACCGCATGGGCGAAATAGAGGCCGAGGCATTGCCGGCAATCCCGCTCCGGCAGGCCCTCGCCCGCCGGATGAAGGCCTTCGCTGGCGCGGCCCTCGACATCGTCTACCCGCCCGCCTGTGCGGGATGCGGCCTGCTGCTGGGCACCGGTGCAGGGCTTTGCGCGCATTGCTGGTCGCGGCTTGCGCTGATCGAGCGCCCCTATTGCGAAGTGCTCGGCACGCCCTTCTCCCACGATCTCGGCCCCGGCATCCTCAGCGCCGACGCCATCGCCCATCCCCCGCCGTTCGACCGGCTGCGATCCGTCGCCCTCTATGACGACCTCGCCCGCATTCTCGTGCATTCGCTGAAATATCGCGACCGCACGGACCTCGCGCCCATGATGGCGCAATGGATGCTACGCGCCAGCGACGGCACGATCGAGGCGGCCGATGTGATCGTGCCGGTGCCGCTGCACCGCTTGCGGCTGGTCTGGCGCAAGTTCAACCAGGCGGCCGAACTCGCCCGCGCACTCGGCGCGCTCGCCGGCAGGCCGGTTCTCATCGATGCCGTGCGCCGCGTCAAACGCACCCGTCGCCAGATCGGTCTCAACCCGCGCGCCCGCGAGGAAAACGTGCGCGGCGCCTTCGCGATCACCCCCGCGGGCCGCGAGGCCCTGTTCGGCAAGCGCGTCGTCCTGATCGACGATGTCTATACGACAGGCGCCACCATCGCCGCCGTCGCGCGCACCCTCAAGCGCGCGGGTGTTGCCGACATCACGGTTTTGACCTTTGCAAGGGCGCTTCCGGGACCTATATAAAGCAAGGTTTTTCCAAGTGTTGGAGCAGAAAGCATGGCCCCGATCGTCATCTACACGCGTCAGTTCTGCGGCTATTGCAGCGCCGCGAAGAAACTTCTCGAGACGAAGGGCGTGGCCTACGAGGAGCATGACGCGACCTATGCGCCGGATGTGCGCCAGGAGATGATCAAGCGCTCGAACGGCCGCAACACCTTCCCGCAGATCTTCATCGGCGAGCGCCATGTCGGCGGCTGCGACGATCTGCATGCCCTTGAGCGCGCCGGCGAACTCGACGCGCTTCTCGCTGCCTGAACCGGCACAGGAGCCCACCATGACCGTGACGATCGCCGCCATCCAGATGTGCTCGGGCACCGACCCGGTCCGCAACGTGGAGACGATGCAGCGCCTCGTGCGCGAGGCCGCCGCCAAGGGCGCCGTCTATGTCCAGACGCCGGAAATGACCGGCGCCATCCAGAAGGACCGCCAGGGCCTGCGTGCTATCCTGCGCCCGGAAGCCGATGACCTCGTGGTCGCGGCCGCCGCCGACCTTGCCCGCGACCTCGGCATCCACGTCCATGTCGGCTCCACGGCGATCGCACTCGCCGACGGCAAGGTCGCAAATCGCGGCTTCCTGTTTGGCCCGGATGGCGCGCGCATCTGCAGCTACGACAAGATCCACATGTTCGATGTCGATCTCGACAATGGCGAAAGCTGGCGCGAAAGCGCGGTCTACACGCCGGGCAGCATCGCCCGCATGGCGGATCTGCCCTTCGCAAGGCTCGGTTTCTCCATCTGCTACGACGTGCGCTTTCCCGAACTCTTCAAGGCCCAGGCCCAGGCCGGCGCCGAGATCATCTCCGTGCCCGCCGCTTTCACGCGGCAGACGGGCGAGGCGCATTGGGAAACGCTGCTGCGCGCGCGTGCCATCGAGAACGGCGTTTACGTCATTGCCGCCGCGCAGGCGGGTGTCCACGAGGATGGTCGTGAGACCTTCGGCCATTCCATGATCATCGATCCCTGGGGCCGCGTGCTCGCCGAGGCCGGCGGCACCGGCGAGGCCATCGTGCTTGCCGATATCGACACCGGCGCCGTGAAGGCCGCCCATGACCGCATTCCCAACCTGCGCAACGGACGGACCTTCACGCTCGAAACGACCGCCGCCACCTCGAAGGGAGGCGTCGCCGCGTGATCCGCTACGATCTCTCCTGCGACAACGGCCATCCCTTCGAGGGTTGGTTCGGCTCGGCGGACGACTTCGACCGCCAGCAGAAGATGGCGCTGGTCTCCTGCCCCGTGTGTAACTCCACCCATGTCGCCAAGCGCCTCATGGCCCCTTCCGTGTCGACCGCCCGCAAGAAGGAGCGTCGCCAGGAAATGGTGATGCAGGCGGGCCAGAAGGAAATGATCGCCAAGCTGCGGGAGATCGTTTCGACGATCCGTGCCAATTCCGAGGATGTCGGGGAGCGCTTTCCCGAGGAAGCCCGCAAGATCCATTACGGCGAGGCGGAACAGCGGGGCCTCATCGGCCAGGCGACGCTGGACGAGGTCCGCGACCTCCTGGAAGAGGGCGTCGAGATCGCGCCGCTCCCCGTGCTGCCCGACGACACGAACTGATGCGCGGCCACCATCTCGCCGTCTACAACTTCGGCATTCATGTCGATGAATACGAAAGCGACCGCGTCGCGGGCTTTCGCCTGCGCGAGCCCTTCAATTTCGAGGCGGCGAGTCGGGCGGAAGGCTATATCGGCCGTTCGGGCTATGACGAGGTGCCGGGGCCTGAAAGCTGGGGCGAGAAGGTCTATCCCCGCTTCCTCGCCGGCAGCGGGTTCGAAGACGCGCCGTCATCGCTGTCCCTCTGGTCCAGCCTCGAAAGCCTTATGGCCTTCACCTATGACGGCGTGCATGCCGATGCGCTCAAGCACGCCCGCAACTGGAACCAGAGGCAGGCCTGGCCGGCTCTGGTGCTCTGGTGGGTGAAGGAAGGCGCACGGCCGGTTTGGGCGGATGGGGCGGAACGTCTGGAACATCTCGCGGATCATGGCCCGGCACCCCGCGCCTTCACCTTCAAGAAACCGTTCTGTCCCGATGGCGAGCCCGTCGTGATCGATAGGGATCGGGTGAAGGCCATCGGTGCGCGCAACGCCGTGGGGCAGCGGGACCTGCTCGCCGCCGTGCGGCTGCTGGAGCCCTGATCAGGCCGGCCGGCGCGCCACCAGCATGTAGTTGACGTCCATGTCCTTGGACAGGTTCCACTGGTTCAGCAGCGGGTTGAAGAAAACGCCCGTTCGGTCGGTCACGGTGAGGCCCGACGCCGTCAGCGGTTTTTCGATCTCCTCCGGGCGCACCAGCTTTTCATATTGATGCGTGCCGCGTGGCAGCCAGCGCAGCACGTTCTCCGCCGCGAAGATCGCCAGCGCCGCGGCCTTCAGCGTCCGGTTGATCGTCGCAACGAAGGTCATGCCGCCCGGCCGCACCATGGAGGCGCAGGTCGTGAGGAAGAAATCGACATCGGAAACGTGCTCGACCACCTCCATGTTCAGCACGACATCGAAGGTCTCGCCGGCCTCGGCCAGCGCCTCGGCCGTCACCGCGCGATAGTCGACCGTAACGCCGCTTCCGGCCGCATGGGCCTTCGCGATGCCGATGTTCTTTTCCGAGGCATCCGCGCCCAGCACCTCCGCGCCCATGCGCGCCATCGGCTCGGAAAGCAGGCCGCCGCCGCAGCCGATATCGAGGATGCGCAGGCCCTCCAGCGGGCGATGGGCCTGCGGGTCGCGGCCGAACTGCGCCGAGACGAGATCGCGGATATAGGCGAGCCTCACCGGGTTGAACTTGTGCAGCGGACGGAACTTGCCGGTGGGGTCCCACCACTCCGCCGCCATCGCGGAAAAGCGGTCGACTTCCGCCTGGTCGATCGTCGTGCGGGCTGCCTCGCTCATGGCCGTCTCCTTCGCGTGGATCTGTACCCGTGAAGTCGTCCTCCCGGCCCAAGATGTCAAGAGGACGATATGAAGCGCCCTTGCGGGGCCACGGCCTCAGCCGCGGCCGAACTCGTCCTCGATACGGATGATATCGTCCTCGCCGAGATAGGATCCGGTCTGTACCTCGATCAGTTCCAGGAGGATCTTGCCGGGATTGGCGAGCCGGTGCAGCTCGCCCTGCGGAATATAGACCGACTCGTTTTCCCTGAGCGCGATGGTCTTGTCGCCGATCGTCACCTCGGCGGTACCGCGCACCACGATCCAATGCTCGGAGCGGTGGTGGTGCTTTTGCAGGGAGAGCCGCTTGCCCGGCGTGACGAACAGGCGCTTCACCTGGAAACGCTCGCCGTTCAGCACGGACGTATAACCGCCCCACGGCCGGTAGGCTGTCGGGTGGGTCTCCGTCAGCTTCTGCGTCTTGGGCAGGCTGGCAAGCTGCTTGACGAGCTTGCCGACATTCTGGCTGTCCTCCAGCCGGCCGACATAGACCGCATCCTCACTGGCAACGACGGCGATGTCGTCCAGCCCCTGCACCGCCACGTGAATGTCACGCGAGATGATCAGCGAATTGCGTGTATCGAGCACCGTCGTGCTGCCGTCGGCCACATTGCCGGCCTCGTCCCGCTGCCCGATCTTCCACACGGAATCCCAGCTGCCGAGATCCGACCAGGAAATCGGCGAGGGAACGACGGCAGCGATGGGCGTCTTCTCGAAGATCGCGTAATCGATGGAGATATCCGGCGCACGCGTAAAGGCCGCCTCGTCGAGCCGTTCGAAATCGAGATCGTGCTGCGCCTTGTCCACGGCCTCCTGCGCGGCCACAAGAACTTCGGGTGCGTATTGCTGGAGTTCGCGCAGGAAAAGCCCGACAGGCAGCATGAACATGCCGGAGTTCCAGAGATAGCCGCCCGCCGAAAGCATTTCGACAGCCCTTTCGCGATCCGGCTTTTCGACGAAGCGATGCACGGCGTTGGCGCCATTGCCGAGGTCTTCGCCGATCTCGATGTAGCCGTAGCCGGTCGCAGGCTCGTTCGGCGTGATGCCGAATGTCACCAGCCGTCCCGCTCTGGCAGCGACCGCCGCCTTGTCGATACAGCCGAAATAGGTGGAATCGGCGTCGATCTCGTGATCGGAGGCAAGCACCTGCATGAGTGCCTCCTCGCCGTACTTGCGCAGGACCACCGTCGCGGCCGCGGCGAGCGCCGGCGCCGTGTTGCGCGCCACCGGCTCCAGCAGGATGGATGCGAGCGAAACGCCCGCCGTGCGCGCCTGTTCGGCCACGAGAAAGCGGAAATCGCTGTTCGTGATCACGACGGCCGGCTCATAGCGCGACGTGTCCGAGACCCGCGCCAGCGTCCGCTGGAAAAGCGTCGTCTGGCCGAGGAATTCAAGGAACTGCTTGGGAGCCGATGCGCGTGACAGCGGCCACAGGCGGGTGCCCTTGCCGCCGGCCATGATTACGGGCACGATCTTGCTGCTCATTGTTCCTCACCATGACGCCATGGCCCCCAACCCCGGCGGGCCGTCCTGCGGGATATCTTTCTTAATGGTCGCCGGCGCAAACAGCAAATGCCACAACCGCAACGCCGGATGACCGCAACAAAAAACCCGCCGGAGGCGGGTTCGATGCGCAGCGATAAACGCGGGCGTCAGGCGGGAACGACGATGCCGCGCAGCGTGGTGAGCTCCGCGAGATAGCTCTCGATGCCGAACTTGTGTTCGTCCGTCGTTGCCTGCGCCAGCTCGGTACGGGCCGCCTCGACGCGCCGCGTAATCTGATCGACGTTGAAGTCGTCGACATGAACGGCGGATTCGGCGAGCAGCGTGCAGCCGGTCGGAATGATATCCGCGAAACCGCCGAAGACCACAAAGCGGTCCTTCCTGCCGTCCGCGAACTTCACGGTGACGACACCCGGCTTGATCGTCGTCATGGTCGGCGCGTGGTTGGCCATGACGGTCATCTCGCCCTCGGTCGCCGGGATGACGACTTCGCTGACGCTGCCGGAAACCAGCAGGCGCTCGGGAGAAACGAGTTCAAAGTTGAATTCTGTAGCCATGACCCTTTTAGCGAATAGGAAATAGCGAATAGCGAATAGAATTCCTATTCGGTGTCCGCATTTTCCCTATTCGCTACTCCCTATTCCCTATTCGCTGTTAAGCCGCTTCTGCAGCCAGCTTCTTGGCCTTCTCGACGGCTTCTTCCATGGAGCCGACCATGTAGAAGGCGGCTTCCGGCAGATGGTCGTACTCGCCGTTGACGAGGCCCTTGAAGCCCTTGATCGTGTCTTCGAGAGCAACCAGCTTGCCCGGCGAACCGGTGAAGACTTCAGCCACGAAGAACGGCTGCGACAGGAAGCGCTCGATCTTGCGGGCGCGGGCAACGGCCAGCTTGTCGTCTTCCGACAGTTCGTCCATGCCCAGGATGGCGATGATGTCCTGCAGGGCCTTGTAGCGCTGCAGCGTCGTCTGGACCTTACGGGCGACTTCGTAGTGCTCTTCGCCGACAACCATCGGGTCGAGCATGCGCGAGGTCGAGTCGAGCGGGTCAACGGCCGGGTAGATGCCCTTTTCCGCAATCGAACGCGACAGAACGGTCGTGGCGTCCAGGTGGGCGAACGAGGTGGCCGGCGCCGGGTCGGTCAAGTCGTCGGCGGGAACGTAGATGGCCTGAACCGAGGTGATCGAGCCCTTGGTCGTGGTCGTGATGCGTTCCTGCATCTGGCCCATGTCCGTGGCGAGCGTCGGCTGGTAACCCACGGCCGACGGGATACGGCCGAGCAGAGCCGACACTTCCGAACCCGCCTGCGTGAAGCGGAAGATGTTGTCGACGAAGAACAGAACGTCCTGGCCCTTGTCGCGGAAGTCTTCAGCGATGGTCAGGCCGGTCAGGGCGACGCGTGCACGGGCGCCCGGGGGTTCGTTCATCTGGCCGTAAACGAGGGCAGCCTTGGAGCCTTCGCCGCCGCCGTGCTTGTTCACGCCCGATTCGATCATTTCGTGGTAGAGGTCGTTGCCTTCGCGGGTACGTTCACCCACGCCTGCGAATACCGAGTAACCACCGTGCGCCTTGGCGACGTTGTTGATCAGTTCCATGATGAGAACGGTCTTGCCGACGCCGGCGC
The DNA here is from genome assembly GCF_009826875.1 of Shinella sp. AETb1-6. NCBI lineage: Bacteria > Pseudomonadati > Pseudomonadota > Alphaproteobacteria > Hyphomicrobiales > Rhizobiaceae > Shinella > Shinella sp. AETb1-6. Next base: position 103,174 of record NZ_WUMM01000010.1, read on the forward strand.
CGCCGAACAGGCCGATCTTGCCGCCCTTTGCGTAAGGCGCGAGAAGGTCGACGACCTTGATGCCGGTCACGAGGATCTGCGCTTCGGTCGACTGCTCGACGTAGGACGGTGCTTCCTGGTGGATCGCACGCTTGCCGGAGGTGACTAGCGGGCCGGCTTCGTCGACGGGCTCGCCGATGACGTTCATGATGCGGCCGAGCGTTTCCGGGCCGACCGGAACGGTGATCGGGGCGCCCGTGTCTGCAACGGCCTGGCCGCGGACGAGACCTTCGGTCGAGTCCATGGCGATCGTGCGAACGGTGTTTTCGCCGAGGTGCTGGGCGACTTCGAGAACGAGGCGGTTGCCGTTGTTGTCGGTTTCCAGCGCGTTCAGGATCTGCGGCAGTTCACCGTCGAACGAAACGTCGACGACGGCGCCGATGACCTGCGTCACGCGACCGGTTGCAACAAAAACAGCCGGAGCCGCAGCCTTCGTGGAGGCCTTGGCGGCAGCGGTCTTCGCAGCCGGTGCCTTTGCGGCCGGAGCCTTGGTTGCAGGGGCTGCGGCCGGAGCCGCCGCTGCTGCGGCCGTCTTGGTCGCAGCCGGCTTCTTTGCCGCTGCGGTGTCCTTCGGGGTAGCTGCCTTAGCCATGTCTCTTACCCTCTTTGTCCTGGTCCTTAGAGCGCTTCAGCGCCCGAGATGATTTCGATGAGTTCCTTGGTGATCTGAGCCTGGCGCTGACGGTTGTAGTTGAGCGTCAGCTTGTTGATCATTTCACCAGCATTGCGGGTCGCGTTGTCCATGGCGCTCATCTTGGCGCCCATTTCGCCGGCGACGTTCTCGAGCAGGGCCCGGAAGATCTGGACGGAAATGTTGCGCGGGATGAGATCGCCGAGGATCGCGGCGGCATCCGGCTCGTAGTCGTAGATCGCGGTCGCACCGGTCGTCTCCGCCACGGCCGCCGGAGCGGAAGCGGGGATAAGCTGAAGCGCGGTCGGGATCTGCGAGATGACCGACTTGAACTCAGAATAGAACAGCGTGCAGACGTCGAACTCGCCCTTCTCGAACAGACCGATGACCTTGCGGCCCACCTGGTCGGCGTTCTCGAAGCCGATGCGCTTGACTTCACGCAGATCGACGCGGTCGATGATCAGCGAGGCGTATTCGCGCCGCAGGATATCGAAGCCCTTCTTGCCCACGCAGATGATCTTGACCGTCTTGCCGCTCGCCAGAAGCTTGCGGGTATGGTCACGCGCCAGACGGGCAATCTGCGAATTGAAACCGCCGCACAGGCCACGCTCGGCCGTGCAGACGACGAGCAGATGAACCTGGTCCTTGCCCGTGCCGGTCATTAGCCGCGGCGCGCTATCGTCCTGGCCGACGGCCTGGGCGATGTTGGCGAGAACCGCGCTCATGCGCTGCGAATAGGGCCGGGCAGCCTCGGCCGCTTCCTGGGCACGCCGAAGCTTCGCCGCGGCGACCATTTTCATCGCCTTGGTGATCTTCTGCGTCGCCTTGACGGAGGCGATCCGGTTTTTCAGATCCTTAAGTGAAGGCATCCGTTTTCCGTCCTGTAGCACGATCTCCCGGACAGGTGTCGGGGACGGTCATGCGTCAAATCCAAAAGCTCGGAGCACCTGCGCGCCTTGGGCGCGCAGGGCTGGAACCGTCAGCCTCAGCCGAAGGTCTTGGCGAAGGAGTCGAGAGCAGCCTTGAGCTTGCCCTTCGTATCGTCACTGATCGCCTTGTCGGTGCGGATGGCATCGAGGATCGCCTTGCCTTCCGAACGGAAGTAGCCGAGCAGACCCTGCTCGAACTTGCCGACGTCGGAGACGGCGATCTTGTCGAGGTAGCCGTTCACACCGGCGAAGATCACCACGACCTGCTCTTCCGTCTTCAGCGGCGAGAACTGCGGCTGCTTCAGGAGTTCGGTCAGGCGGGCACCGCGGTTCAGCAGGCGCTGCGTTGCGGCATCGAGGTCCGAGCCGAACTGGGCGAAGGCTGCCATTTCGCGATACTGGGCAAGTTCGCCCTTGATCGAGCCGGCGACCTGCTTCATCGCCTTGATCTGTGCGGACGAGCCGACGCGGGAAACCGACAGACCGACGTTAACGGCCGGGCGGATACCCTGGTAGAACAGGTCCGTTTCAAGGAAGATCTGGCCGTCGGTGATCGAGATCACGTTGGTCGGGATGAACGCCGAAACGTCGTTGCCCTGGGTTTCGATGACCGGCAGGGCCGTCAGCGAGCCAGCGCCCATGTCATCGTTGAGCTTCGCAGCGCGCTCGAGGAGACGCGAGTGCAGGTAGAAAACGTCGCCCGGATAGGCTTCGCGGCCCGGCGGGCGGCGCAGCAGCAGCGACATCTGACGGTAAGAAACGGCCTGCTTGGAAAGGTCGTCGTAACCGATGAGGGCGTGCTTGCCGTTGTCACGGAAGTATTCGCCCATCGCGCAGCCGGCGAACGGTGCGAGATACTGCATCGGCGCCGGGTCGGAAGCCGTTGCGGCAACGATGATCGAGTACTGGAGAGCGCCGCGCTCTTCGAGAACCTTCACGAACTGGGCAACCGTCGAACGCTTCTGGCCGATAGCGACATAGACGCAGTACAGCTTGTCGCCGTCAGGACCGTTGTCGTGGATGGCCTTCTGGTTCAGGATCGTGTCCAGAATGATGGCGGTCTTGCCGGTCTGGCGGTCGCCGATGACGAGCTCGCGCTGGCCGCGGCCGACCGGGATGAGGGCGTCGATGGCCTTGAGGCCGGTCGACATCGGCTCGTGAACCGACTTGCGCGGAATGATGCCGGGAGCCTTGACGTCAACGCGGGCGCGCTTGGCGGCGTTGATCGGGCCCTTGCCGTCGATCGGGTTGCCGAGCGCGTCGACGACGCGGCCGAGCAGTTCCGGACCGACCGGAACGTCAACGATAGCGCCGGTCCGCTTGACGGTGTCGCCTTCCTTGATGTCACGGTCCGAACCGAAGATAACGACACCGACGTTGTCGCTTTCCAGGTTCAGCGCCATCCCGCGGATACCGCCGGGGAATTCGACCATTTCACCAGCCTGAACGTTGTCGAGGCCGTAAACGCGGGCGATACCGTCACCGACGGAGAGCACCTGGCCGACTTCAGAGACTTCCGCCTCTTTGCCGAAATTTTTGATCTGATCTTTGAGAATTGCGGAAATTTCCGCGGCGCGGATATCCATCAGCCGACCTCTTTCAGTGCAAGCTTAAGAGTAGAGAGTTTGGTGCGAAGGGACGTGTCGATCTGGCGCGATCCCACCTTGACGATCAGACCACCGAGAATGGACGGGTCGACGGTGACGGCGATCGCCACGTCTTTGCCGGTGACGCCTTTCAGCGCCGCCTTCAATTCAGTTTCCTGCGCTGCGGTGAGCGCATGGGCCGACGTGACGTCGGCCGTGATTTCGCCGCGGGCGCGGGCCGCAATGGCGCGGTAGGCCTTGATCATGCCGGGAACGGCGAAGAGGCGGCGATTTGACGCAACCACCTTGAGGAAGTTTGCCACGAGGCCCGTGATGCCGGCCTTGGCGGCAACGGCGGAAATGGCCTTAGTCTGATCTTCGGCGGAGAAGACGGGGCTGACGATCAGCCGCTTCAGGTCATCGCTCTCATCGATCAGGGCCTGGAAACGGTCGAGATCGGCGCCGACAGCGGCAGCGGAGCCAGCTTCCTGCGCAAGGTCGAAAAGCGAAGACGCGTATCTTTCTGCAACACCGGAAACGAGCTGGGATGTGTCTGCCACGGGCACAAGCTTCTCTTCTTTTCATCCAGAGCGTTGGTCAGTAGCGGAGCTACGGCCCTAACACACTGAAATCGTTGCTGTAATCTTCAGCTCCCACAGGCTTTGACGCCCGCTTTTTCTGAATTTCGCGGTTCGTCTAGCATAGGAAACCCGGACTCGCAACACGCCGGACGCAGGAATGCGCCATAAGTCGGCCATAGTCGGGGCGAAACTTCACGGCGTGAGGTGTGTTCGTCTGTCAGAGGATATGAAACGCCGCTTTTGGCTCAGATGAAGCCGAATGCGTATCCGAGCGGGAGCGCCGCCAGCACTGCCTGGACCGCAAGCACGAGAAGGTTCTTTAACGTGAAGGAACCGTCCGACAGAAGCGAGAGAATGCGGCCGAAGGCGGCCAGTGCGAAACCTCCGCCAATCGCCATGTAGATCCAGCTTTGCGCCATCATCAGCGCGACGATGGCAAGCCCGGCATAGAAGCCGCCGGCCGAGCGCACGAAGGCCAGCCCTTCCCGGCTCGCCTCCTGAACCTGCAGGCCCGCAAGCCGGAGCGCCGTGCCCGGCGCAAACAGGGCGAACAATCCGATAAGCCCCGTCGCGACGGCCGCACAGAAGGCCAGGAACTCGCCGGTTTCGGTGGGTATGTAGAATTCCATCATGGCGGCCTCCGTCGCTTCGCGCGCATCCTCTATCGCATGGCGCGCCACGCCGCAGAAGCGGGGCAGGCGCCTGCGCACAATTCTTTGTTAACCATGCGCCTCAGAGGAAGCTCTGTGGATCGATGTCGAGTTGGACCTGGATCGACGCGCGTTCCTTCGGTCCATTGGCAAGCATCGCGCGCAGGAAGGCCTGCATCTCGCTTCCGCGCCGGCCGTGCACCAGAAGGCGGAAGCGATGACGGCCGCGCACCAGCGCGAGCGGCGCTTCCGCCGGCCCGAGGATCGAGATGCCGTCCGCATGGGGGGCCGCCTGGCGCAGGCCCCGCGCATGCGCTTCCGCCTCGTTGCGGCTGTCGGCCGAGACGATGACGGAGGCGAGCCGGCCGAAGGGCGGCAGGAGCGCCTTTTCCCGCTCGCCGATCTCGCGGTCGTAGAAGGCCTGCGCGTCGCCGGAGACGATGGCCTGCATGACCGGATGTGTCGGCTGATAGGTCTGGATGAGGCCGTGGCTCTTGAGGCCCGAGCGGCCCGCGCGGCCCGTCACCTGTGACAGCAGCTGGAACGTGCGCTCGGCCGCCCGCGGATCGCCGTTCGACAGGCCGAGATCCGCATCCACCACGCCGACCAGCGACATCAGCGGGAAATTGTGCCCCTTGGCCACCAGCTGCGTGCCGATGACGATATCCGCTTCGCCGCGCGCGATCGCTTCCAGCTCCAGCCTGAGCCGCTTCACGCCCATCAGGTCGGAGGAAAGCACGATGGTCCGCGCCTCCGGGAAATGTCGCTCCACCTCTTCTGCGATACGCTCGACGCCCGGCCCGCAGGCCGCGAGGTGATCGAACGTGCCGCATTCCGGGCAGGCTTCGGGCGTGCGCTCTGCATAGCCGCAATGGTGGCACTGGATCTGCCCGCGGAAACGATGCTCCACCAGCCAGCTCGAGCACTGTGGGCACTGGAAGCGATGGCCGCAAACCCGGCAAAGTGTCAGCGGGGCGTAGCCGCGCCGGTTGAGGAAGAGCAGCGCCTGCTGTTCCTTCTCGATGGTGCGTGCAATGCCGCGCAGCATGATGGGCGAGAGAAAGCCGCCCCGCGCCGGTGGATGGCGGCGCATGTCGATGAGATGCAGATCCGGCAGCGCCGCATCGCCATAGCGCGTCGGCAGGTGCAGTTTCCGGTACCGTCCGACATCGCTGTTGACGCGGCTTTCCACCGACGGCGTCGCCGAGACGAGCACGGCCGGAAAGTCGCCGATTCGCGCCCTGACCACCGCCATGTCTCGCGCATTGTAGAAGACGCGGTCTTCCTGCTTGTAAGCGGGGTCGTGCTCCTCGTCGACGATGACGAGGCCGAGATTCTCGAAGGGCAGGAAGAGCGCCGAGCGCGCGCCGGCGACCACCCGCACGTCGCCCGTCGTGACCTGCCGCCAGACCTTTTCGCGGGTGCGCGGCGCGAGATCAGAATGCCACTCCGCGGGCTTGGCGCCGAAACGATCCTGAAAGCGTTCGAGGAAGCTCGCCGTCAGCGCGATTTCCGGCAGCAGGATCAGCACCTGCCGGCCCTTCCGCAGCGTTTCGGCAATCGCCTCGAAATAGACCTCCGTCTTGCCCGAGCCGGTGATGCCGTCGATCAGGGACACCGAGAATTCGCCCTTGCGCACGCTCTCGATGAGTTCGGCCGCACTTTCCGTCTGCGGCCCTTCCAGCCGGGGCGCGACATAATCGGGGTCGGGCGGCGCAACGACCGGCGGCGGCGGCAGGAAGACCGTTTCGAACGTGCCCTGTTTGACAAGGCCGTCGACGACACTCGTCGAGGTGCCCGAGGCGTGGGCCAGCCCCGAACGCGTCCAGGGAATGCCATCTTCCACCAGCTCCAGCACGCGCTCGCGTGCGCTGGTCAGGCGCTCCGGCCGGTGCCCGGTGAAGCGCAGCCCCTCGATCATCGGCTCGGGATCGAAAGCGGTCGGCGCGCGCAGCGCCATGCGCGTCACGAGACCGGGCGGCGTGACGGTATAGGCGGAAACCCAGTCGAGGAAATCGCGCATTTCCTTCGACAGCGGCGGGCAGTCGAAGACCTTTTCGATGGGCCGGAGCTTCTTCGGATCGACCTTGCCGTCATCGCCGCCGTCCCACACGACGCCGGGCACCAGCCGTGGCCCGAGCGGCACCTGCACGATCGAGCCCGGCTGAACCGCCATGCCGTCAGGCACCGTATAGGAATAGGGCACCGGCGTCGGCACCGGCACCATGACGGGCACCGTGCGCGGAAAGAGTTTGTCTCCGAAAAGGTCGGTCGAATCGCTGCTCATTTCCCGCGACCATGCCCCCATGGCCGCGGGAAGAAAACCGCAAAGATGAAGCCCGCGTCATTCGTCATCGTCGGCCATAACGCCCGTCAGCCGCATGCCGTCGATCCAGGTCGCGCCGTCATTGCGCACGACCCGTTTCGCGCGCACGCCGCAGCGCGCTTCTACCTCGGCGGCCAGCCGCTCGGAATGGGTGACGACCCACAGCTGGCTCGTCTGCGCCGCCTGCGCGATCATCTCGGCGAGCGGCGAGAGCATGTCCGGGTGAAGGCTCGCCTCCGGTTCGTTGAGCGCGATCAGCGGCGGCGTGCGATAGGACAACAGCGCGGCGGCGAGCGCCAGAAAGCGGATCTGCCCGTCGGACAATTCGCGTGGCTGAAAGACGCGCTGCGGAAACTGCGGGAAGATCAACCCGTAGGAGGCGAATTCCTCCGGCTCCGGCACCGAAAGCTGCGCCCCGCCGAACGCATCCGCCACCGCCCGGTCGAGATCGACCGTGTCCTGCCGCGTCCATCGCAGCGTCGCAAACACCGCCGCCATATTGGCCCCGTCCTGGTCGAGCAGCGGGGCGGTAACGGCAAGGCACGGCTGGCGCAGCGCCGAATCCCGATCCGACCGGAAGCCATGGAAGAACCGCCATTGCGAGACCGCCCGGCGAAAGGTGCCGATTTCAGGGTAGTGCCCGGCATCGCCGAGCAGCGCGACCGCCGTTTCAGACGTGAGCGCCTGCTCGGGATATTCGATCATGCGGCCGTTCTCGTCGCGCACCATGATGCCCGGCCCGGCACGCTTCATGACGGTGACGGGGCGTCGCCCGGTCTCGATCGACAGCTCCTCCGCCTTGACCTGCGGCTCGAAGGTAAAGCCGGCGGCCGCCTTCGACGGGCGCAGCCCGGCTTCCACGCGGTAGCGGAAGGTGATCGCGCGCTCCTCGTCGAGAAGTTCCGTTTCCAGCCGGATGCGCACCGGCTCGTTGGCACGCCGCTTGCCCGTCCAAAGCGCCGAGGCCATGCCGCCCTCCGCGGCGATCTCGTGCGCAAAATTTCCGCGCACGGCCGCCTGCACCAGTTGCAGCGAGCGGTAGAGGTTCGACTTTCCCGCCCCGTTTTCCCCGATGAACAGGTTCACGCGCCCGAGATCCATGCGGATCGCGCGCAGCGAGCGGTAGTTTTCGGCAGACATGGAACGCAGCAGCATGGACCTATCCGGTTTGTCGAGGCACGTTTTAGGAACGGCTTCGTGTCTACAGGAAGGCAGGCTACTTTGGCGAGCGCTGTCCGGAACGTTAGCAGATCCCTAACGCAAATCGCCGATCCTGCGACGGACACTCCGGGGCAATCGCCAAAGGCAGGACATGACGGACCTTCTCATCATCGCCGATCCAACGCTCATGAACGAGCGGCAGGCATGGTTGGCAGCGCTTGCCGGCGAGCGTCGCCTTTCGGCCAACACGCTGGACGCCTACGAGCGCGACACCCGCCAGTTCCTCGCCTTCCTGACCGGGCACCTCGCCGCACCGGCCAGCCTGAAGGACATCGGCAACCTGCGGCCGGCGGACCTGCGTGGCTTCCTTGCCGCCCGCCGGCGCGACGGCGCGGGCGCGCGAACGCTCGGCCGCGGCCTTGCCGGCCTGCGCTCCTTCCTGCGTCATCTGGAGCGCAAGGGCCTCGCCAATTCCGCCGGCGCGACCGCCGTCCGCTCGCCGAAACAGCCGAAATCGCTGCCGAAGCCGCTCTCCGACCGACAGGCCATCGCCGTCGTCGATGCGCACGAGCAGCTGGCCGATGAACCATGGATCCGCGCCCGCAACGCCGCCGTGCTCGCCCTGCTCTACGGCTGCGGCCTGCGTATCTCGGAGGCGCTGGCGCTGACAAAGGCCGATTTCGCGGGAAGCCCGACATCGCTGCGCATCACCGGCAAGGGCGGCAAGACGCGCATCGTGCCGCTCATTGCGCCCGCCCGCGTGGGCGTGGAGGATTACATCAAGCTCTGCCCCTTCCCGCTCGGCGACGATGGGCCGTTGTTTCGCGGCGCGCGCGGCGGAGCCTTGCAGCCGGCGATCATACAACGGGAAATGCAGAAGATGCGCGGCGCGCTCGGCCTGCCGGACAGCGCCACGCCGCACGCACTGCGCCATTCCTTCGCCACCCACCTTCTGGCCGGCGGCGGCGACCTGCGCACCATCCAGGAGCTGCTCGGCCATGCCAGCCTCTCCACCACGCAGGTCTATACCGGTGTCGATTCCGCGCGGCTGCTCGAAATCTACGACCGCGCCCATCCGCGCGCCTGATCCGTTAAGAGATTCGTGAGAACCCCGGGACTAGGGTCGCCGCACAATGCAGGGAGTTCGACCATGACAGTCCTTCTTCACAAAAACCGCGTGGCGCTTGCCGACCGGGCGGCGGATGCCGGCCTGTGGCTGCTCGCCGCCGTCAACGTGCTGATCGCGCTCGCATTCCTGGTCGTGCTCGCATCCCTGTCGCCGGCGAACGCGCAGGACCTTCCAGCCTGCGGCGGCAACAACCTGCTGGCCAAGGTCGAAAAGAACGATCCTGCCGCCTTCGCCAAACTGCGCGCGGAGGCCGATGCCGTGCCGAACGGCAAGGCCATCTTCTGGAAGATCGAGAAGGACGGCAAGCCGGCCTCCTGGCTGCTCGGCACCATGCATGTGACCGATCCGCGCGTCGTCGCCATGCCGGACGGCGCACGCAAGGCCTTCGACGAGGCCGCGACGGTCGTCGTCGAATCCGACGAGATCGCCGACGAGAAGAAGGCCGGCGTCACCATTCTGGCGCGGCCGGACCTGACCATGTTCACCGACGGCAAGTCGATCACCGACTTCCTCGACAAGGACGATGCCGCGACGCTGGCCGAGGGGCTGAAAGGCCGTGGCCTGTCGCTGGCCGCCGTCGCGCGCATGAAACCGTGGATGATCGCAAGCTTCGTCGCGCTGCCCGCCTGCGAGATCACCCGAAAGACGGCCGGCGCCGCCTTCCTGGACCAGAAACTCGCCACGGATGCGCTGGCCGAAGGCAAGACCCTCAAGGGTCTCGAAACCCTGATCGAACAGATTTCCGCCCTCGATTCGCTGCCCATCGAACCGCAGATCCAAGGCCTTGTGCAGACCGTCGCGCTCGGCGACACGCTGCAGGACGTGATCGAGACGATGAGCCAGCTTTACCTCGCCGGCGATGTCGGCATGATCATGCCGATGATGCGCGCCGCAGCACCCCTGGAAGAGGGCGAGGTCGACAGCTATGCCGATTTCGAACAGCGCATCATCATCGACCGCAACCACACCATGGCGACCCGGGCTGCCCCGATCCTGGCGGACGGCAACGTCTTCATGGCCGTGGGCGCGCTGCATCTTCCCGGCGCGGAAGGCGTCGTGGAACTGCTGCGCAAGGAAGGCTTTACGGTTACGGCGGTGAACTGATCACGCGCGCACCGATCCCCGACAGCATGGTGCGGACGATCAGCTTGTGGAACGGCAGGACGGCGGCAAGGTAGAGCCGCCCGAGCAGGTTGTTGCGATGGACGAGGGTCATGATGGAGAGCGTCTGGCCGCAGGGCCGGTCGGACCGCACGTCGATGACGATGCGGAAGTCCAGGTGCCGGTCGTCGAAGCCCAGCACCACCCGGTCGTCGGTGACGCTCACCACGGGAAAGCCGCCGATCTCCCTGTCAGATGTCCGCACCTCGCCGGCCGCACCTTTCAGCCCGAACGGCGCGACCAGCGCGTTACGCAGCACCATCAGCCTGCGAACCCAGCGCGGCGGATGCTCCAGCGCCAGCCGCGCGGCCTCGCGCGCCGTGAGATGATCGACAGGCAGGCCGAGCGTGAACCGGTCCGCCCAGTCGGCAGCGGGAAGAACGGGATGGGGGAGCGAGACGGGTCTCGACACGGGCGACATGGCAGCCTCCTTCAAGACCGCCATGCTGCGCTTTAACGCCCGGAGATGACAGGCGGCCGGTTGTCGCAGCCGCCGTATCGGATCACATGTGGATGGGCTTGAAGAAGGTTGCGAGCGCGGCTTCCTTCACGGCTTCCGACATGGTCGGATGCGCGTGGCAGGTGCGGCCGAGATCTTCCGAAGAGCCGCCGAACTCCATCAGCACGGCCGCCTCGTGGATCATCTCGCCGGCACCGAAGCCGACGATATGCACGCCAAGCACGCGGTCCGTGTCCTTGTCGGCCAGAACCTTCACGAAACCGTCCGTCGCCAGCATGGCGCGGGCGCGGCCGTTGGCCGTGAACGGGAACTTGCCGACCTTGTAGGCGATGCCCGCAGCCTTCAACTCTTCCTCGGTCTTGCCGACGGAGGCGACTTCCGGCTGCGTGTAGACGACACCGGGGATGACGTCATAGTTCACATGACCCGCCTGTCCGGCGAGGATTTCGGCAACGGCGACACCCTCGTCTTCCGCCTTGTGGGCGAGCATCGGGCCGCGCACGACGTCGCCGAGTGCATAGATGCCGGGAACGTTCGTCTGGAAATGCTTGTCGATCTCGACGCGGCCGCGGCTGTCGAGCGCCACGCCGGCTTCCGCAAGGCCGAGGCCTTCGGTGTAGGGCTTGCGGCCGGTGGCGATCAGCACGACATCGGCGTCGATGGTGGTGGCCTCACCGCCCTTGACCGGCTCGAAGGTCACCTTGGCGCCTGCGCCCGTCTTCTCCACGCCCGTCACCTTGGCGCCGAGCTTGAAGTCGATGCCCTGCTTGGCCAGCATGCGCTGGAACTGCTTGGAGACCTCGCCGTCCATGCCGCCGAGGATCGTATCGAGATATTCCACGACCGTGACCTTGGCGCCGAGGCGCGCCCAGACCGAACCCAGCTCCAGCCCGATGACGCCGCCGCCGACGACGACCAGATGGCCGGGCACCTTGTCGAGCGCAATGCCGCCCGTCGAGGAGACGATGACCTTTTCATCGATCTCGACCGGGACGCCCGGAATGCCGGCGACGTCGGAACCCGTGGCGATCACGATGTTCTTCGTTTCGAGGACCTGCTCCTCGCCCTTGTCATTGGTGACGGAGACCTTGCCGGCGCCCAGCACCTTGCCGGTGCCCTGGATGCCGTCGATCTTGTTCTTCTTGAAGAGGAAGGCGACGCCGTCGACATTCGACTTCACCGTCGCATCCTTGTGCGCCATCATCTTCGGCAGATTGAGGGTCGGCTTCACGCCGTCGATGCCGAGCGCTTCCATGCCGTGGGCGGCATGGCTGTAGGTCTCCGACGCATGCAGCAGCGCCTTGGACGGGATGCAGCCGACATTGAGGCAGGTGCCGCCATAGGTGGCGCGCTTTTCGACGACCGCGACCTTCAGCCCGAGCTGGGCCGCCTTGATGGCGCAGACATAGCCGCCGGGGCCGGAACCGATAACGATGAGATCATATGCCATGACAAGTCCTTCCTGCGCAGGGCCTAGCGGCCGCCGCTGACGTTGAGGGCGGCACCCGTTACATAGGATGCCGCATCGGAGAGAAGATAGAGAATGGATTGGGCCACTTCATCGGCCGTGCCCGGCCGCTGCATCGGGATGAGCGACGCCATGTCGCGCGCCCGGTCCGGCAAGCCGCCGGAAGCGTGGATTTCGGTATCGATGATGCCGGGGCGCACGAGGTTCACGCGAACGCCTTCAGCTGCGACCTCACGGGCGAGGCCAATGGTGAAGCTCTCGATCGCGCCCTTGCTGGCGGCATAGTCGACATACTGCCCGGCAGCACCGAGCAGGGCCGCAACGGAGGAGAGGTTGACGATCGCCCCGCCCGCGCCGCCGTGACGGGTCGACATGCGACGTACGGCTTCCTGCGCGCAGCGGATGGAGCCCATGACGTTGACGGCGAACATGCGCTCCAGCCGCTCGGACGACATCTCGTCGACGCGCTGCGGCGTCGCCACGATGCCGGCATTGTTGACGAGGCCGTCGAGCCGGCCGAACGTGCCGTCGATGGTCGAGAAGATCGAGGCAAGGCCAAGCTCGGTGCCCACATCGCCCTGAACGGGGATCGCCGAACCGCCGGCCGCGCGGATATCCGCCACCACGGCTTCGGCAGCCTGGAGATTGGTGACATAGTTCACGGCAACCTGCCAGCCGGCCGCACCCGCCAGCCGGCAGACGCTGGCGCCGATGCCACGGCTGCCGCCGGTCACGAGAAGAACGGGAGCCTCGCTCACGCCGCGCACCCCTTGAGCTTGAGAAGATCCCACGGCACCACCTTTGCCTTGCCCTCGTCCCACAGCGTCGAATAGCGCAGCGACGGGCCGAAACCGGAGAGCAGCACGCCTGCCGCTGCCGTAGCACTCTCCTCAGGCAGGTCGGCCGCACCGCCCGCGCCGTCGAGCGCGTAGATCACGCCCTCCCAGACCGTGCAGGCGGCGATCTCCTCGCCGGTCACATCGCCCTCCGGGCACTTGTACATGACCACGCCGTTCGAGCGGGCGGGATCGCCCGGCATGACGATACCGTCCAGCACGGTGCCGCTTGAAAGGACCTTCAGCTTGAAATGGTGGCTCGTCGCGGCAGCGTCGGAGCCGATGGGTTCGAAGGTCAGTTCATAGCCGCCGTCGCGGTCTGCGTAGATCGCGCGGTCCTGCCGGCACTCCGCCGCGAAGGCGGAGGTTGCGGCAAGCAGACCGGCGAGAGCGAGGACGACGCGCATGGCTAGTGCGCCTTTTCCGTCGCGAGCTTGATGCCCAGCGCGATGAAGACGAGGCCGCTCGTGCGGTCGATCCACTGGCTGGCCCGTGAGAACGCCGCACGCATGCGCGGCGTCGTCATGAAGAGCGAGACGCCGACGAACCAGGCGATCAGGCAGGTTGCCATGACGAGGCCGTAGCCGAACTTCACGGCGATCGGCGTGTGCGCGCTGACGACGGTGGAGAAGATCGACAGGAAGAAGAACACCGCCTTGGGATTGAGCGCATTGGCAAGGAAGCCGAGCCCAAAGGCGCGCAGCGCCGACTGGTCGCTCTTTGCACCCTCGCGCCCCTCCACCGCCTCGAGCGAGAGATCGGCCTTGCCGGCGCGCAGCGCCTTGATGCCGATATAGATGAGATAGGCCACGCCGCACCACTTCACGATGTTGAAGAGATAGATCGACTGGGAAATGATCAGCCCGAGGCCGAGGATCGTGTAGGTGACGTGGAACATCAGCGACGCGCCGACGCCAAAGGACGTGACGATCGCCGCCCGGCGCCCGTGCACGAGCGACTGGCGCATGACCATGGCGAGATCGGCCCCCGGCGAAACGATGGCGAAGGAGAAGATGGCCATCAGCGAGGCGAGTTCGAGAAGATAGCTGCTCATCGCGCTCGTCCTCCTAGACGATGATGGCGCCCGCCATCACCGCCAGGCCCGCCAGCGAGGCAAGCCAGACCAGCGAGCGGATATAGGGAATGCCCGTCAGATAGAGCGGGATATAGACGAGGCGGGCAATGAACCACAGCCATGCGCCGATGAGACCCCAGCCCGAGGGGTCGCCGGCAATCGCAAGCGCCAGGGCAAGCGCGACGAAACCGGCATAGGTCTCGCGGAAGTTGGCGGACGCGCGCGCGGCGCGTCCGGCGAGGATGCCTTGCGGTTCGCGCGCGCCGTCACGCGGACCGGCATTCCACTGCGAACCGAGCTCGCGCGTGGCGAGCATGCCCTGCAGGAGGATATGGAAGACGAGCAGCGCCACACTCAGGACGATGAGCACGAGCATGGGGTAAGCCAACGCTGCCGTCTCCATGAAAGCCTCCTTAGAGATCCAGAACCAGACGCTCCGGATCTTCCAGGCTGTCCTTGACGCGAACGAGGAAGGTCACCGCTTCCTTGCCGTCGACGATACGGTGGTCATAGGACAGCGCGAGATACATCATCGGGCGGATGACGATCTGGCCACCGACGACGACCGGGCGCTCCTGGATCTTGTGCATGCCGAGGATGCCCGACTGCGGGGCGTTCAGGATCGGCGAGGACATCAGCGAGCCGTAGACGCCGCCGTTCGAGATGGTAAACGTGCCGCCCTGCATGTCGGCCATGGACAGCGCGCCGTCACGCGCGGCCTTGCCGAGACGGCCGATTTCCTTCTCGATGGCGGCAATGCCCATCTGGTCGGCATCGCGCACGACCGGAACCACCAGACCCTTGTCCGTGCCGACGGCGACGCCGACATGGCAGTAGTTCTTGTAGATGATGTCGGTGCCGTCGATTTCGGCATTGACGGCCGGCAGTTCCTTCAGCGCATGCGTCACGGCCTTGGTGAAGAAGCCCATGAAGCCGAGCTTCACGCCGTGCTTCTTCTCGAAGAGGTCCTTGTAGCGGTTGCGCAGGTCCATCACGGCCGACATGTCCACCTCGTTGTAGGTGGTCAGCATCGCTGCGGTGTTCTGCGCGTCCTTGAGGCGCTTGGCGATGGTCTGGCGCAGGCGCGTCATCTTCACGCGTTCTTCGCGCGGCGCATCGGCCTCGGAGGAGGCCGGACGGGCGGCAACCTTGGCAGGCTCGGCCGATGCAGCCGTCGATGCCGTGATGCCCTTGGCGACGGCAGCCAGCACGTCGCCCTTCAGCACCTGGCCGCGCTTGCCCGAACCATCGACCTGATCGGCCGAGAGGTTGTTTTCGGCAAGAAGCTTTGCGGCGGCAGGAGCCGCCGGCATGGTGGACGCGCCGCCGGCGGCGGGCTTGGCTTCGGCGACCGGAGCGGCGGCAGGGGCCTTCTCGACCTTTTCGGCAGCGGCGGGAGCGGCAGCGGCAGCACCGGCGGACGCGCCTTCGGTGATCTGGCCGAGCAGGCCGCCCGGCTCGACGGTCTCGCCGGCATTGGCGGTGATTTCGCCCAGCACGCCCGAGGCGGGCGCCGGCACTTCGATCGTCACCTTGTCGGTTTCGAGCTCACAGAGCGGCTCGTCGGCCTTGACGACGTCGCCCACCTTCTTGAACCAGGTGCCGACGGTCGCTTCGCTGACGGATTCGCCCAGGGTCGGGACGCGGATTTCGGTAGCCATGATTGTGTTCCGTTCGTTCGTGTCTTGTTGTCAGGGATACCGGGCGGATCAACCGCCCAGCGCGTCCTCGAGGAAGGCGGCGAGCTGCGCGAGGTGCTTCGACATCAGGCCCGTTGCCGGCGATGCGGCAGCCGGACGGCCGGTGTAGCGCACGCGCTGGTACTTGGCGTCGATATGGGCGAGCACCCATTCGAGATAGGGATCGATGAACGCCCAGGCGCCCATGTTCTTGGGCTCTTCCTGGCACCAGACCATCTCGGCGTTGCGGAAGCGCGAAAGCTCGTTGATCAGCGCCTTGGCCGGGAACGGATAGAGCTGTTCCAGGCGCAGCAGGTAGACATCGTCGATGCCGCGCTTTTCGCGCTCTTCCAGCAGGTCGTAGTAGACCTTGCCCGAGCACATCACGACACGGCGGATCTTGGCGTCCTTCTGGAGCTTGATCGGCCCGTCCTTGATCACCTCGGCGTCGTCCCACAGCAGGCGGTGGAACGAGGTTTCTCCCGCCATTTCCGACAGCGACGAGACGGCCCGCTTGTGGCGCAGCAGCGACTTCGGCGTCATCATGATGAGCGGCTTGCGGAAATCGCGCTTCACCTGGCGACGCAGGATGTGGAAATAGTTCGCCGGCGTCGTGACGTTGGCGACCTGCATGTTGTCTTCCGCGCAGAGCTGCAGGAAGCGCTCAAGACGGGCGGAGGAATGCTCCGGCCCCTGGCCCTCATAGCCATGCGGCAGAAGGCAGACGAGGCCCGACATGCGCAACCACTTGCGTTCGCCCGACGAGATGAACTGGTCGAAGATGACCTGTGCACCATTGGCGAAGTCGCCGAACTGGGCCTCCCAAAGGGTGAGCGCGTTCGGACGGGCCAGCGAATAGCCGTATTCGAAGCCGAGCACGGCTTCTTCCGAGAGCATCGAGTTGATGACCTCGTAGCGCGCCTGCGTGGGCGACAGGTTGGCGAGCGGAATGTAGCGGTCTTCGGTTTCCTGATCGTAGAGAACCGAGTGACGCTGCGAGAACGTGCCGCGCTCGCAATCCTGGCCGGACAGGCGGATCTTGGTGCCTTCCACGCACAGCGTGCCGAAAGCCAGAGCCTCGCCCATCGCCCAGTCGATGCCCTCGCCCGTCTCGATCATCTGCATGCGGTTATCCATGAACCGCTGGATGGTCTTGTGAGCCTTGAAGCCTTCCGGGATCGTCGCGATCTTGCGGCCGATTTCCTTGAGCTGCTTCATCGGCACCGAGGTTTTGCCGCGGCGCTGTTCGTCCTGGTTGTCGGCCGAGCGCAGGCCCGACCATGCACCGTCGAGCCAGTCGGCCTTGTTCGGCTTGTAGGATTGGCCGGCCTCGAACTCCTGTTCGAGATTGGCGCGCCAGTCGGCCTTCATCTTCTCGAATTCGCCTTCGGAGATGACGCCTTCGGCAATGAGCCGCGCGCCATAAAGGCTGACCACGGTCTTGTGGGCGCGGATCGCCTTGTACATCTTCGGCTGCGTGAACGCCGGCTCGTCGCCTTCGTTGTGGCCGAAGCGGCGGTAGCAGAAGATATCCAGCACGACCGGCTTGTGGAACTTCATGCGGAATTCGGTCGCGACCTTGGCGGCATAGGTCACCGCCTCCGGATCATCGCCGTTCACATGGAAGATCGGCGCCTCGATCATCTTGGCCACGTCAGACGGATAGGGCGAAGAGCGCGAGAAGGCCGGGTTCGTGGTGAAGCCGATCTGGTTGTTGATGATGACGTGGACCGTGCCGGCGACGCGATGGCCGCGCAGGCCGGACAGGCCGAGGATTTCGGCCACGACGCCCTGGCCTGCAAAGGCCGCATCGCCGTGCAGCAGGAGCGGCATCACCTTCGCGCGTTCGCGCAGCGGAATGATATCGCCTTCGAACACCGTCGCCATCTGGTCCTGCTTGGCGCGGGCCTTGCCCATCACGACAGGGTTGACGATCTCGAGATGCGAGGGGTTGGCCGTCAGCGACAGGTGCACCTTGTTGCCGTCGAACTCGCGGTCCGAGGAGGCGCCGAGATGGTACTTCACGTCGCCGGAACCTTCGACGTCGTCAGGCGCGTAGGAGCCGCCCTTGAACTCGTGGAACACGGCGCGGTGGGGCTTGGCCATCACGTTGGTGAGAACGTTCAGGCGGCCGCGGTGGGCCATGCCGAGCACGATTTCCTTGAGGCCCAGCTGGCCGCCGCGCTTGATGATCTGCTCCAGCGCCGGGATCAGCGCTTCGCCGCCATCCAGGCCGAAACGCTTGGTGCCCTTGTACTTGACGTCGATGAACTGCTCGAAACCCTCGGCCTCGATCAGCTTCTGGAGGATCGCCTTCTTGCCCTCGGGCGTGAAGTCGACGCCCTTGTCCGGGCCTTCGATGCGCTCCTGGATCCAGCCCTTTTCCTCCGGGTTGGAGATGTGCATGAATTCGACGCCGATCGTCGAGCAGTAGGTGCGCTCGAGGATTTCGACCATTTCGCGCACGGTGGCATATTCGAGGCCGAGCACGTTATCGATGAAGATCTTGCGGTCGAGGTCCTTCTCCTCGAACCCGTAATTCGAAGGCGAAAGCTCGTGATAGTCCTCGACGGGTGCCGCGATGGCGAGCGGGTCGAGCTTGGCGTGCAGGTGGCCGCGGGCGCGGTACGCGCGGATCATCATGATGGCGCGCACGCTGTCGCGCGTCGCCTGGTTGACGTCGGCCTGGTTGACGGGCGTGCCGGTCTGCGCGGCGGCGGCTTCAGCCTTCGCCTGCACCTTCTTTTCCAGGACCTTTTCGACCACGCCCCAATTGCCGTCGAGCGCGGAGACGAGTTCGCCATTGGCGGCGATCGGCCAGTTCGCGCGCTTCCACGAAGCACCCTTGGCGGCCTTCACGACATCGGAAGGCTGGTCTTCGAGTGCCTTGAAGAAGGCCTGCCATTCCTCGCCGACGGAGGCGGGGTTCGCCTCGTACTGGGCATAGAGCTGCTCGATATACGCCGCGTTCGCTCCGTCGAGGAAGGAAGTGGCCAGGAATTGTTCGTTGGCGTCTTGCCGTGCCATGGTCTTTCGCGGGCGCCGCGCCCGCCTCCCGAACGATCGTGTTGACCGGGCCTGCCCGGTTTTCCGCCCGCCCGGCTTTTAGCCGGCGACCGGTGAGATGGGCTGGCCGGCTTCGTCAGCCGGCCAGCCCGTTTCGTTGTCAGCCCTTCAGGACTTCCACCAGCGTCTTGCCGAGGCGCGCCGGAGAGGGCGAAACCGTGATGCCCGCCGCTTCCATGGCGGCGATCTTGGATTCCGCGTCGCCCTTGCCGCCCGAGACGACAGCGCCGGCATGGCCCATGGTGCGGCCCTTCGGCGCCGTGCGGCCCGCGATGAAGCCGGCCATCGGCTTCTTGCGGCCCTTCTTGGCTTCGTCGATGAGGAACTGCGCCGCATCTTCTTCAGCCGAACCGCCGATTTCGCCGATCATGATGATGGACGTCGTGGCGTCGTCGGCCAGGAACATCTCCAGCACGTCGATGAACTCGGTGCCCTTGACCGGGTCGCCGCCGATGCCGACGGCCGTGGTCTGGCCGAGGCCTTCGTTGGAGGTCTGGAACACCGCTTCATAGGTAAGCGTGCCGGAGCGCGAAACAATACCGACGGAGCCCTTGCGGAAGATCGAGCCCGGCATGATGCCGATCTTGCATTCTTCCGGCGTCAGGATGCCGGGGCAGTTCGGGCCGAGCAGGCGCGAGGAGGAGCGGTCGAGGCGCGCCTTGACGCGCACCATGTCCGCGACCGGGATGCCCTCGGTGATGCAGGTGATGAACGGGATTTCCGCATCGATCGCCTCGATGATCGCATCCGCGGCACCGGCCGGCGGAACGTAGATCACGGACGCATCCGCGCCGGTCTTTTCCTTGCCTTCGGCGACGGAGGCGAAGATCGGCAGGCTTTCGCCCTTGGAGCCGGTCCAGGTTTCGCCGCCCTTCTTCGGGTGGATGCCGCCGACCATCTGCGTGCCGTAGTAAGCGAGCGCCTGTTCGGTGTGGAAGGTCCCGGTCTTGCCGGTCAGGCCCTGAACGAGGACCTTGGTGTTCTTGTTGACGAGAATCGACATGAGGTCTGGTCCTTCCGTTAGCCGTTGATCGCGGCGACGATCTTCTTGGCAGCGTCGTCCAGATCGTCGGCGGCGGTGATCGCCAGGCCGGATTCGTTCAGGATCTTCTTGCCAAGCTCGACATTCGTGCCTTCGAGGCGAACGACCAGCGGAACCTTGAGGCCGACTTCCTGCACGGCAGCGACCACGCCTTCGGCGATGACGTCACACTTCATGATGCCGCCGAAGATGTTGACGAGGATGCCCTCGACCTTCGGGTCGGCGGTGATGATCTTGAAGGCAGCCGCCACCTTCTCCTTGCCGGCGCCGCCGCCGACGTCGCAGAAGTTCGCCGGCTCCTTGCCGTAGAGCTTGATGATGTCCATCGTCGCCATGGCGAGACCGGCGCCGTTGACCATGCAGCCGATGTTGCCGTCGAGCGCCACATAGGCGAGATCCCACTTGGAGGCCTCGATTTCCTTGGCGTCTTCCTCGGTCTCGTCGCGCAGCGCCTTGATGTCGTCGTGGCGGAACAGCGCGTTGCCGTCGAAGGAGACCTTGGCGTCGAGAACGCGCACGCGGCCGTTCTTCATGACGATCAGCGGGTTGATCTCGAGCAGGCTCATGTCCTTCTCGACGAAGGCCTTGTAGAGGATCGGGAACAGCTTCTCGCCGTCGGCCTTGGCTTCGCCTTCGAGCTTGAGGGCCGAGGTCAGCTTCGCCAGATCGTCGGCGGTGACGCCTTTCTCCGGGTTGATCGCGACGGTGACGATCTTCTCCGGCGTGTCATGCGCGACGGCCTCGATGTCCATGCCGCCTTCGGTGGAGACGACGAAGGCCACCTCGCCGACGGAACGGTCGACCAGCAGGGAGAGATAGAGTTCGCGGTCGATATCGGCGCCGTCCTCGATATAGAGGCGGTTCACCTGCTTGCCGGCAGGGCCGGTCTGGGCGGTGACGAGCGTATTGCCGAGCATTTCCTTGGCATGGGCCTTGGCTTCGTCGATAGAGAAGGCAAGGCGCACGCCGCCCTTCGCATCGGGACCGAGCTCCTTGAACTTGCCCTTGCCGCGGCCGCCGGCATGAATCTGGCTCTTGACCACGTAAAGCGGGCCGGGCAGCGACTTGGCAGCCGCCTCAGCCTCGTCGGCGGAGAAGATCGCCACGCCTTCGGCGACCGGCGCGCCATAGCTCTTCAGAAGAGCCTTGGCCTGATATTCATGAATGTTCATGGTGAAATCCTGTCTGGAGCATGTCCAGCAAAATGCCTTTGCCGGACATGCGTGAACAAAAGAACCGGAATTACTTCAGCACGGGTGCAATGTTGATGCAGGCTTCGCAAAGGCCTGCGACGGCCGCGACCGACTTCTCGAAGGCTTCCTGCTCGGCCTTGTTGAACTCGACCTCGATGATGCGCTCGACGCCACCCTCGCCGATGACGGTGGGAACGCCGACATACATGTCCTTCACACCGTACTGGCCCGACAGGTAAGCCGCGCAGGGCAGAACCCGCTTCTTGTCCTTCAGGTAGGACTCGGCCATTTCGATCGCGGACGCGGCCGGCGCATAGTAGGCCGAGCCCGTCTTGAGCAGGCCGACGATCTCCGCGCCGCCGTCACGGGTACGCTGGATGATTTCTTCCAGGCGCTCCTTGGTGACCCAGCCCATCTTGACGAGGTCGGTCAGCGGAATGCCGGCGACGGTGGAGTAACGGGCGAGCGGCACCATCGTGTCGCCGTGGCCGCCGAGAACGAAGGCGGTGACGTCCTGGACGGACACCTTGAATTCCTCGGAGAGGAAGAGGCGGAAGCGGGCCGAGTCCAGCACGCCGGCCATGCCGACGACCTTGTTCTTCGGCAGGCCGGAGAACTTCTGCAGCGCCCAGACCATCGCGTCGAGCGGGTTGGTGATGCAGATGACGAAGGCGTCGGGGGCGTATTTCTTGATGCCGGCGCCGACCTGTTCCATGACCTTGAGGTTGATGCCGAGCAGGTCGTCGCGGCTCATGCCGGGCTTGCGGGCAACGCCGGCGGTGACGATGCAGACATCGGCACCCTCGATCGCGGCATAGTCGCTGGCGCCCGTCAGCGAAGCATTGAAGCCTTCGACCGGCGAGGATTGGGCGATATCGAGGCCCTTGCCCTGCGGGATACCGTCGGCAATGTCGAAGAGGACGATGTCGCCCAGCTCCTTCAGGCCGGCGAGATGCGCCAGCGTACCACCGATCATGCCAGAACCAATAAGTGCGATCTTCTTGCGGGCCATGAAAGCTTCCTTTGCTTCGATCAACGGGCCCGGCAATGTCGCAACCGCAGGACCCTTCGGCGCAAGGGCTTACGCTTGTCAGGTTAAAAATTCAATACATACTTTTGGATCGAAGTATTTCAATCGGTTAGATGCAAATTTTCTTACGTAAACGTAAGAATTTCCGTCATGCTTTCGTCACGCCCGTGCTGTATCTGGCGTTGTGGTCCGCCAGATACTCGGTGCTGCGGATCTCGATGAGGCGCGAGACGGTGCGATCGAATTCGAAGCCTTCCGTGCCCTTGCGGGTGACCAGAAGATCTTCCGGCGCGGCGGCGGCGGACGCGAAAAGCCGCGCGCGGTGATCGTAGATCGTGTCCACGAGATTGATGAAGCGCTTGGTCTCGTTGCGCTTTTCCGCACCGAGCAGCGGGATGTGATCCACAAACAGCGTATCGTAATGCGCAAGGATCTCGAGATAATCGGCAGCACCCAGCGGCCTGGCGCACAGGTCGGCAAAGGAAAAGCGGGCAACGCGCCCGGCCGCCTGCGGCACGGCGATGGCTCGCCCGCGAAACGACAGCGTCGCCGGCGCGACCGTCGCGCCCGCCGTCTCGCGGCGCCAGGCGGCATCCATCGCCGCATCCGCCTCGCTGTCCAGCGGATGGCGGAAAACGGGCAGGCCGCTGTCCTTTTCCATGCGGTAGTCCGTCACGGAATCGAGCGGCACGATCTCGACATACTGTTTGAGAAGATCGACGAAGGGCAGGAAGAGGTCGCGGTTGAGCCCCTCGCGATAAAGATTGTCCGGCTCGACATTCGACGTCGCGACGAGGATGCAGCCACGCTGGAAAAGCTCGCCGAAGAGCCGCGACAGGATCATCGCATCCGCGATGTCGGTCACGGAGAATTCGTCAAAGCAGAGCAGGCGTGCTTCCTCGACGAGGCTGGCGGCCACCGGCGGCACGGGGTCGGCCTGCTTGGTCTCGCCCGCCTTCAGCTTCTGCCGGTGTTTGTGGATGCGGTCGTGCACATCCGCCATGAATTCGTGGAAATGCGCCCGCCGCTTGCGCTTCAGCGGCGCAAGCTCGAAGAACATGTCCATCAACATGGTCTTGCCCCGGCCGACGCCGCCATGGATGTAGAGCCCCTTCGGGGCCGCGACGCTTTCGGGCTTGCGGGAGGCGAAGAGCCAGCCGAGCGCGCTCGACTTGCGCGCCGGCCGCTGGACGTGGAGTTCACTCAGCAGCCTGTCGAAGCGCAGCGCCATCGCCTGCTGCGCCGCATCCGGCTTCAGCGTTCCGCTTGCCACGAGGGCCTTCAGCCTGCCTGAAACGCCATGTTCCGGATGTGTCGAAACACTGTCCCAGTGCTTGCCCATGGGCGATGCTTATCCGCGTCGGAAGAGAAAGGGATCAGCGCGACAGGCTAACCGGCTGGCCCGAATTGGTCGATCCGTCGAAGCGGGTATCGGCGGTCTTGTAGAGACGCGCGATGGGATTGCCCTCGCGGTCCTTCAGCACGACCTGCTTGCCGGCGACTTCCCAGGAGCCCATCGCCGTCAGCTCGCCCGCGCAACCGCGCGTGCCGCCGCGCGACCCGCCGCCGAGATTGGTGAGAGTCAGGAACATGTCGCAGGAAGACGGACCGTTCGCCACCCGCCAGTTGCCGACCATGGATTCCTTCTTGACGTCGAGCGCGCTCGCCGCGGCGGCGGCGTTGCCCGTGCCGGTCGCCATGGCCGTGTCGGTCGTCGGCTGGGCGGGGAACTGCGCGGTATCCGTGGTCGGATCGGGCAGTTGGCTGGACGAGACGCTGCCGACGGGCTGGCCCTGGAGCGGCGTGATGTTCGGCTGCGTATTCACGCTGTCCATCGGCGCGGTCCGCTGGCACCCCGCAAGAGCAAGCGCCATCATCAGTCCGCCTGCCACATGATGAATCCGCATGTCGATACTCCCGATATCTGCCCGATACTGCTGCCGTGCAGCAATTCTCGCCGAATTAACGTGAATCGCCCGCATGAATCAAGACGGAACGGCCCGAATGATCAGGCCGCCTCGTCACGTTTCGTGAACGCTGCTTATGTAGGTCAGAGACGGCGCTCGACCAGCATCTTCTTGATCTCGCCGATTGCCTTGGCCGGATTGAGGCCTTTCGGGCAAGCCTGGGCGCAATTCATGATCGTGTGGCAGCGATAGAGGCGGAAGGGATCTTCCAGATTGTCGAGGCGCTCGCCGGTCGCTTCGTCGCGGCTGTCGATCAGCCAGCGATAGGCCTGGAGCAGGACGGCCGGGCCGAGATAACGGTCGCCGTTCCACCAGTAGCTGGGACAGGAGGTCGAGCAGCAGGCGCAGAGAATGCACTCGTAGAGCCCGTCCAGCTTGAGACGGTCGTCATGGCTCTGCTTCCACTCCTTGGCCGGCGTCGGCGACACGGTCTTCAGCCAGGGCTCGATCGAGCGGTGCTGGGCGTAGAAGTTGGTGAGGTCAGGGATGAGATCCTTCACCACGGGCATATGCGGCAGCGGATAGACTTTCACCGCGCCCTTCACCTCGTCCATGCCCTTGGTGCAGGCGAGCGTGTTGGTGCCGTCGATGTTCATGGCGCAGGAGCCGCAGATGCCTTCGCGGCAGGAGCGGCGCAGCGTCAGCGTCGGATCGATCTTGTTCTTGATGTAGAGCAGCGCATCGAGAACCATCGGCCCGCAATCGTCGACATCGATGTAATAGGTGTCGATCGACGGGTTCTTGCCGTCGTCGGGGTTCCAGCGGTAAACGCGTAGCTCGCGCGTGTTGGTGGCGCCGGCCGGCTTCGGCCAGACCTTGCCTTCGCTGATCTGCGAGTTTTTCGGGAGAGCGAGTTCAACCATGTCCTGTTCTCCTCGATATCAGTAGACGCGCGCCTTGGGCGCGATCTTCTGGGGATCGATGCCGTCGGCGATGAGGTCGGTGTGCACGGGGCGATAGTCGAGCTTCACGTCGCCCGCCTCGTTGACCCATGCGAGCGTGTGCTTGCGCCAGTTGACGTCGTCGCGGCCGCCGAACGGACCGTCGACATAGTCCTCGCGGGCATGCGAGCCGCGGCTTTCCTTGCGCGCTTCGGCACCGTAGACCGTGGTGATGGCGTTGGCCATCAGGTTTTCCAGCTCCAGCGTCTCGACGAGGTCGGAATTCCAGATCATCGAGCGGTCGGTGACCTTGATGTCGGGCAGTTCCTTCCAGATTTCCGTGATGCGCTTGCAGCCGTTTTCCAGCGATTCCTGCGTACGGAACACGGCGGCGTCTTCCTGCATGGTGCGCTGCATCTTGTCGCGCAGCACGGCTGTCGGCGTGCTGCCATTGGCGTAGCGCAGGCGGTCGAAGCGATCCATGATCCTGTCGCAGGCGGCGATGTCGAGCGCCGGGACAGGCTCGTTGCGATCGATGACCTCGCCGGCGCGGATGGCCGCGGCACGGCCGAACACCACCAGGTCGATCAGCGAGTTGGAGCCGAGGCGGTTTGCGCCGTGCACCGAAGCGCAGCCGGCTTCGCCCACGGCCATGAGGCCGGGCGCGATGCGCTCCGGGTTCTGGCCGTCGGCATTGAGCACCTCGCCCCAGTAGTTCGTGGGAATGCCGCCCATATTGTAGTGCACGGTCGGCAGGACCGGGATCGGCTCACGCGTCACGTCCACGCCCGCGAAGATCTTCGCGCTCTCGGAAATGCCCGGCAGGCGCTCGTGCAGAACGGCCGGATCGAGATGGTCGAGATGCAGGAAGATGTGGTCCTTGTTCTTGCCGACGCCGCGGCCTTCGCGGATTTCCATCGTCATGCAGCGCGAGACGACGTCGCGCGAGGCGAGGTCCTTGGCGGACGGCGCATAACGCTCCATGAAGCGCTCGCCTTCGGAGTTGACGAGATAGCCGCCTTCGCCGCGCGCGCCCTCGGTGATGAGGCAGCCCGCGCCGTAGATGCCGGTCGGGTGGAACTGTACGAATTCCATGTCCTGCAAAGGCAGGCCGGCGCGCGCGATCATGCCGCCGCCGTCACCCGTGCAGGTATGGGCCGAGGTGGCCGAGAAGTAGGCACGGCCGTAGCCGCCGGTCGCCAGAACCACCATCTTGGCGGCGAAGCGATGGATCGTGCCGTCGTCGAGGTTCCAGGCCACGACGCCGGTGCAGCGGCCGTCGGCCGACATGATCAGGTCGAGCGCGAAATACTCGATGAAGAATTCCGCATTGTTGCGCAGCGACTGGCCATAGAGCGTGTGCAGGATGGCGTGGCCGGTACGGTCGGCGGCGGCACAGGTGCGCTGCACCGGCGGGCCCTCGCCATAGTTCTGCATGTGACCGCCGAACGGGCGCTGGTAGATCTTGCCTTCGGCATTGCGTGAGAAGGGCACGCCGTAATGCTCGAGCTCATAGACCGCCTTCGGCGCTTCCATGGCGAGATACTGCATGGCGTCGACGTCGCCGAGCCAGTCGGAGCCCTTGACGGTATCGTACAGGTGCCACTGCCAGCAGTCGGGCGTCATGTTGACGAGCGAGGCGGCGATGCCGCCCTGGGCGGCGACGGTGTGCGAACGCGTCGGGAAGACCTTGGTGATGCAGGCCGTCTTGAGACCCTGCTCGGCCATGCCGAGCGTGGCGCGCAGGCCCGCACCGCCGGCCCCGACGACGATCACGTCGAAGGAGTGGTCCACATAGGTATAGGCCTTGCCGTTGGCCGCCGGGGAGGAGTTCGCTGCCATGATGGATTATCCTGCGAAGGCGATCTTGAGGACGGCGAAAAGACAGAGAGCGCCGACCAGAAACGCGAAGAAGGTATTGAGCATGAGAAGGACGATCTTGATGCCTTCCGCATGCACGTAGTCCTCGATGATGACCTGCATGCCGAGCTTCATGTGCACGAGGCCGGAGATCACGACGAGGCCCATGATAACGGCCACGAACGGGTTCGATAGCGCTGCCGTCACCTCCGCATAGGAGGCGCCGTTGTAGCAGATGAGGAAGCCGACGAAGAACAGAATGAGCGGAACGTTCGACATGGCCGTCAGGCGCTGGCGCCAGAAATGCTCCGTGCCGTCCTTTGCCGAGCCGAGACCACGAACCTTGCCGAGGGGAGTGCGCATATCCATGACGGTGTCCTCAGCGGGCCAGATAGCCGGCGACCCAGATCAACACGGTGAGCGTGATCGAGACGACCGGAGTAAGAATGGCGATCCTGGTGGCGAAGTGCTTCTCGTAGCCGTGGCCCATGTCCCACATGAAGTGGCGGAGCCCGCCGAGCATGTGATGCATCAGCGCCCAGGTATAGCCGAAGAGCACGAGGCGGCCGATCAGCGTGCCGAAGAACCAGCTGACCCAGCTGAAATAGGCTTCGCCCGAAGCGGCGGCGATCAGCCACCAGGCGACCAGCACCGTGCCGAAGTAGAGCGCCGCACCGGTGATGCGGTGCACGATGGACATGACCATCGTCGGGATCGGCTTGTAGACTTGGAGATGCGGCGAGAGCGGCCGGCTTCGAGTGACATTCGCCATCTGAACCTCACGGAACCCCGGAGAGCCATAAACTGGACAAATTTTCTCCGGAATTGCAGTATGTTGTGCACAATGCAGTGATTGCGACGTTTAATCACCGGAAAGCGGAACCACAAGCCTCATTGCAGTGCAAAATGAATTTAATCGATTAGAGATCGCGCCTGCGGCCGCCCCGTTTTGAGACATCGCCGCGCCGTTAACGATATCTGCAAATTCTTCAAGCGTGTCAGTGACTTTCCGCGGCCAGGGGGCCATTCTGCCCGTTAACGATTTGTTAACCACCCACGGAAGGCAGGACAGAATGACTCTGTTATCGGCACTCCGCGCGACGAAAGTCCTCGTGCTTGCGGCCGCGCTCGTGACAGGCGGCATGACGGCCGCCCATGCCGGCGACGGCCTGCGCCATCGCCATCACCACAATCATGGCGGCCATGGCGGCCTGAAGACGATTTCGCGTCTCGATACCGATGCCAGCCGCGGCGGCTTCAGCACCCGGCTGCGCTATCACGGCGACGGCGGCAGGCGCGCCGATCCGGATTTCTACGCCGGCGGCATCGTCGCCTATCGTGACGGCGGCAGCGGTCTTTATTTCTATGTCGAGGACGACGGCGGCTATCGCTGGTCCGCCCGGCCGGCGGAGCGCCGTGCAAGCGGGCCGAAGATCATAACGCTCAGCCCGGGTCACAACGACTGTGCATGGGAAGCGGGCGTCTGCGTCATCCGGCCGGGCCGGTGAAACGCCAGACCGTGGTCTTCTTGACCTCGCTGTCCTCCAGCGCCCGCGTCACCGGCACGGTATAGGTGGCGAGCGCTTCCATGCGCTCGCGCGGGCAATAGGCGCGGCCGGGATCGCCGACCAGCACCGTGGCGCCGCGCGCGGCAAGCGCGGCAAACCAGGGAATGAGCGCTTCGGCGAAGGCGCGGTCGTAAAATACGTCGCCGGCAAGAACGACGTCCCAGCCTTCGTCGCGTCCAAGCATATCCTCGCTCGTGCTGTCGAGCGACACGTCGTTCAACGCCGCGTTCAGGCAAATCGCCGTTCCGCTCCAGGGATCGATATCCGCCGCCAGCACCGAGGCAGCGCCTGAAAGCAGCGCCGCGATGCCGACGAGGCCGGAGCCGCTGGCGAAATCGAGCACCGATTTGCCGGCTACCAGCGCCGGGTGATCCAGCACATGGCGCGCAAGCCCCTGGCCGCCCGCCCAGGCAAAAGCCCAGAAGGGCGGCGGCAGGCCGATCTCCTCCAGCTCCGCCTCGGTCTTCAGCCACAGGTCATGCGCCTCGGAGGCGAGCCTGAGCTGCACCTCCGGCACATGCGGCGGCGCCAGCACGTCCGTATTTTCGATGATGAAGACCTGCGGGGCCGTCCTCACGAGCAGGTCAGCGCGGCGGGTTGTCGAGACCGCCCATGCGGCAGACCTCGATCCACTCCTCCTCCGTGACCGGCTGCACCGAAAGGCGCATGGAGGTGACGAGCGCCATCTTGGCAAGCTTCGGGTTGGCCTTCACGTCCTTGAGCGAGACGGGCTTCGGCATGTCGCACACCGCGCGGATATCGACGCAGTCCCAGCGCGGATCGTCGCCCGCGGTCGAATCGGGGTGCGACAGGGCGCAGACCTCGGTGATGCCGACGACCTCCAGCCCCTCGTTGGAGTGGTAGAAGAAGCCCTTGTCGCCGATCTTCATGGCCCGCATGTTGTTGCGCGCCAGGTAGTTGCGCACGCCGTCCCATTCCTCGCCGGCCTCGCCTTTCGACTTCAGCTTGTCCCAGGAGAACTTGAAGGGTTCGGATTTGTAGAGCCAGTACGCCATCGACTCAGGCCTCCGGGTTGTTGAAGACCCAGTTCCAGGCCTTCACCTCGACGGACGCGAACAGGCCGGCCTTGGCATAGGGATCGTTGGCGGCGATTTCGCGCGCGGCCTCGATCGTCTCGGCCTTGACCACGACGAGGCTGCCCGTCGGCTTGCCGTCCTCGCCGAGGAAGGGGCCGGCAAAGGCAAGCGTGCCTTCCGTGTTGAGCGCGTTCAGATAGGCGACGTGTTCGGGACGGGTGTCGAGGCGCACCTGCAGCGCGCCGGGCTTGTCCTGGCAGACGAATGCGAAAAGCATGGACGATCCTTCTCTGGCTTCTGGCCGTTCTGTCATTCCTGGGTGATGGGGCGCGTCATCAGCTGCCCGATGGCCGTCTTCACGTCGAGCGTGCCGTCGATGATGCGTGCCACCGCATCGGTGATCGGCATGTCGATGCCCATTTTGGCCGCGACGCCGGAGGCGACGGAGGCGGCGAACGCCCCCTCGACGAGGTCGCCCGACCAGCCGGCCGCGTT
This sequence comes from Shinella sp. AETb1-6, assembly GCF_009826875.1. NCBI lineage: Bacteria > Pseudomonadati > Pseudomonadota > Alphaproteobacteria > Hyphomicrobiales > Rhizobiaceae > Shinella > Shinella sp. AETb1-6. The sequence continues at coordinate 133,024 of NZ_WUMM01000010.1, forward strand.
GCCCTCGCGCCCCAGCGCGATGCCGAAGCGCAGGTTGCGCGACTGGTGGCTGGTGCCGGTCAGCACGAGATCGCCGAGCCCGGACAGGCCCATGACGGTCACACCCTCGCCGCCGTGGCCTTCGACGAAGCGCGACAGCTCCGCAAGCCCGCGCGAAATCAGCGCCGCCCGGGCCGAATCGCCGAGCTGCGCGCCCTCGATGATGCCGCAGGCGATCGCCAGCACGTTCTTGAGCGCCCCGCCGAGCTGCACGCCGATCCGGTCCGTCGACGGATAGAGCCGGAAGGTCGGCCCGGAAAGCGCCTTTGCCAGCACCGCGCCGATCTCGATCGTGCGCGCGGCGATCACCATGGCCGTTGGCAGGCCCTTGGCGATATCGGCCGCGAAGCCCGGACCGGACAGCACCGCGATCTCGCGGCCCGGAAGCTCCTCTTCCAGCACGTCCGTCAGCAGGCGGCCCGTGTCCTTTTCCATGCCCTTGGCGCAGACCACGACGGCCGTGCCGGGCGCGAGCAGCGGCGCGAGCGTGCGCGCGGCTTCACGTTGCGCCTGCGATGGCATGGCGAAAAGCACGATGCCGGCCCCTCGCACCGCCTCGATATCGGCACTGTAGGTCAGCGCATGCGGCAGGTCGATGCCCGGCAGCGCCTTCTCGTGACGGCGTGAAAGCCGCATCGTCTCGACAATGTCGGCAGAGCGGCCGATGAGAACGACGTCCCCGCCGCTTGCCGCCGCAACGCTTGCAAGCGCGGTCCCGAAGGCACCCGCGCCGACCACGGCGATCCTGCCCGAGATGCTCATGCCTTGGCTCCCCGTTTGCCGGATCCCAGAAGCGTCGCGGCCGCCTTGTCGAGCGGCCAGCGCGAGCGCGGCGCGACGGAGAGGTCATCCGCCGAAAGCCCCGCGGCCATGCGCTCCAGCCCCGCCCAGGCGATCATCGCCGCATTGTCCGTGCAGAGCGCCAGCGGCGGCGCGATGAACCGGAACCGGTTCTTGTCGCACAGCGCCTGAAGGGTCGCGCGCAGTTCGGCATTCGCCGCAACGCCGCCGGCCACCACCAGCGCCGGTGTCGCGACATCGGGATAGAGCGTACGGAACCGCTCCAGCCCGCGGCCGATGCGATCCTTCAGCGTGCGCGAGACGGCGCGCTGGAAGGAGGCGCAGATGTCAGCGATATCCTGCTCGGTGACGGGCTCGATCGATTGCGCGGCTTGCCGCACGGCCGTCTTGAGCCCCGAAAAGGAGAAATCGAGCCGCGCTTCGCCGACGAGCGGGCGGGGAAAGGTGAAACGTTCGGCATTGCCGCGCTTCGCCATGCGCTCGACGGCCGGGCCGCCGGGATAGGGCAGGCCGAGCAGCTTGGCCGTCTTGTCGAAGGCCTCGCCGAGCGCGTCGTCGATGGTCGTGCCCCAGCGCTCGTAATCATCGACGCCGCGCACCAGCACGAGCTGGGTATGGCCGCCGGACACCAGCAGCATCAGATAGGGAAAGGCGATGCCATCGGTCAGCCGGGCCGTCAGCGCATGTCCTTCGAGATGGTTGACGGCGTAGAGCGGCTTGCCGGTCGCCCGCGCAATGGCCTTGCCCGTCATCAGCCCGACGATCAGGCCGCCGATCAGCCCCGGACCGCTGGTCGCGGCAATGGCATCGACATCCGCGAGCGTGCGTCCGGACCGCAGGAGCGCTTCGGAAATCAGGCTGTCCAGCGCCTCCACATGGGCGCGCGCCGCGATCTCCGGCACCACGCCGCCATAGGCGCTGTGCTCCTCGAGCTGGCTCAGCACCACCTCGCCCAGGATCTCGCCATGCCCGTCCGCCGCGCGTGTGACGACGGCCGCGGCGGTCTCGTCGCAGCTCGTTTCGATGCCGAGAATGGTCAGTTGGGACGACATGAAGCACTTGGGATTGATTGCGATGGGCGGTAAACCCGTTTACGAGACATCCCGGTAACAATGGATCAAGGCGGATGCAAACAAAACCTTTCCGGATCGGCACGCGCGGCAGCCCGCTGGCGCTCGCCCAGGCCCACGAGACCCGTTCGCGCCTGATGGCGGCCCATGGCCTGGCCGAAGACATGTTCGAGATCGTCGTGCTCTCCACGAAGGGCGACCGCATCACCGACCGTTCGCTGGCGCTGATCGGCGGCAAGGGCCTGTTCACCGAGGAGATCGAGGCACAGCTGGTCTCCGGCGAGCTCGATTTCGCCGTGCATTCCTCCAAGGACATGCCGACGAAACTGCCGGAAGGGCTGCATCTCTCCGCCTTCCTGCCGCGCGAGGATATCCGCGACGCCTTCATCGGCCGCGCCGCAAAGCGCCTGCTCGACCTGCCGCAGGGCGCAACGGTCGGCTCGGCCTCGCTGCGCCGGCAGGCGCTCATCCGGCGCCTGCGGCCGGACCTCAACGTCATCGTCTTCCGTGGCCAGGTCGATACCCGTCTCGGCAAGCTCGCTGCCGGCGAGGCCGATGCCACGCTGCTCGCCTATGCCGGGCTGAAGCGCCTCGGCAAGACAGATGTGCCAACCGAACTGCTCGACCCCGTTTCCTTCCCGCCGGCGCCGGCGCAGGGCGCTATCTGCATCGAAAGCCGCATCGGCGACGATCGCATCAGCGGCCTGCTTTGCGCCATCGACGACCGCACGACCCACGCCGCCGTCGCCTGCGAGCGCGCATTTCTCGCCACGCTCGACGGCTCCTGTCGCACGCCCATCGCCGGTTACGCGAGCGTCGAGGGCGACCACATCCGGTTTCGCGGCATGATCCTGACGCCGGACGGCAGCCAGTTCCACGAAATCGAGACGAGCGGCCCGGTAAGCGATGCCGCAAGCCTCGGCGCCGATGCCGGCGAGGCGATCCGCGCGAAGGCGGGAGCTGGTTTCTTCGACAGCTGGGCCTGAGCCGTGCGCGTGCTCGTGCTTCGCCCCGAGCCGGCCGCGGCCCGCACCGCCCGAACACTCTCGGCGCGAGGCCATGACGCGGTGCTGCTGCCGCTCTCGAAAGCCAAACACGATATCGAGGCCGTCAGGAAAGCGCTCGCAACGCCGCACGCGGCCATCGCCGTGACCAGCGCGGAAATCGCACGGCTGTTTTCGACGATCGGCACCAATCTTGCCCCGCATCTTTCGACACGCGTCTTCGCCGTGGGACAGGCCTCCGCCGACGCGATGAAGGCGGTCGGTTTCCATGACGTCCACGCGGCCGGCGGCGACGGCGCGGCGCTGGCCGAAAGCATCATCGCGCATGTTCGCGTTTCCGGTGCGCCGGAGAGCCCCATCCTCTATCTCGCCGGCAAGCCGCGTGCATCCGGCTTCGAGAACAGGCTGCGAGCGGGAGGCATCCCGTTCCGGACGGTCGAAAGCTACCGCATGGTGGCGCTCACCTACCCCCCGGCCGCCGTCGCATCTGCACTGCTGGAACCGGTGCCCGACGCGGTGCTTCTTTATTCACCGGAAAGTGCGCGTGCCTTCTTCGGCCTCGCGCCGCTCCTGGAAATGCCGGATCGGTTTGCGGCGCTGCGTCTTCTCTGCATGAGCCCGAATGTCGCGGCGATCGTGCCGGAACGCTTTGCCGCACAGGCCGAAACCGCCACGACGCCCGATGAGGCGAGCCTGCTCGCGCTGCTCTGACCGCAGGGCCGCGGCGGATGAATTTGCCGGCGGGGTCTTTCCCTCCCCGCCATCCCTGTCTACCTTTAGTGCAGTGCACATGAATGCAAGGAGGTCGCCATGGAACCGGAAAACCCGTCCCGTCGCAAGAAGAGCGGCGACGAACCCGTGACGATCGATCTCGAAGCCGTCCCGGCCAGCGGCGAGGAGACGCGGCAGGCTGCTGAAGAACCTGTGGCGGAAGAGACGACGCCGGCAGCAGAAACGGCCTCCGAGACGACCCCCGAGCAGGAAGACCTGAAGGACGAACCGGTCGAGCCTGCCCGCCCCACCTATGAGGAGCCCGTGCGCGCAGAGACGCCGCCGCCTTCGCAGCGCGGCAATGCCGGCACGCTGGCGGCCGGCATTCTCGGCGGCCTTATCGCGCTCGTCGGCGCCGGCAGCCTGCAATATGGCGGCTATCTGCCCGCCCCCGGCCCCGAACGCGCCGGTGACGATGCCGCCCTTTCGAGCCTGGCGAACGAGGTCGAGGCGCTGAAGGCCCGGTTGGCGGAAGCCCCGTCGGCTGCCCCGGTCGATCTCCAGCCGCTCGAAACCCGCCTTGCGGCCCTGGAAAAATCCACCGCTGACGGTGGTGGCGCATCCGGCGCGAACCCGGAAAGCGTGACGAAGCTCGAAGGCGACGTGACGCGGCTGAACAGCGAGCTTGCCGGCCTGCGTGACCAGATCGCCCGTACCAGCGAGGCGGTGGGCACCACTGAAAGCCAGCTGACCGAACGCATCGCCGCCGCCGAACAGAAACTCGACGCGCCGCGCAGCGATATCGAAATGGCCAAGGCCGTGGCCGCGAGTGCGCTCAAGACCGCCATCGATCGCGGCGGCCCGTATCTCGCGGAGCTGGAAGCCTTTGCCAGCGTCGCACCGGACGATCCGTCCATCGCGGGCCTGCGCGCCCATGCCGCCGTGGGCGTCGCGTCGCGCGCCGACCTCGCCGCCGATTTCCAGAAGACGGCCGACGCCATTCTCGACGCGGTGCACCAGCCGGACGGCGAGCAGGGCATCATGAGCCGCCTGATGGCGAGCGCCGCTTCGGCCATCCGCGTTCGCCCGGTCGGCAGCATCGAGGGCGACAGCCCCGAGGCCGTCGTCGCCCGCATCGAGAACAAGCTGCAGAACGGCGATTTCAAGGGCGCGCAGATCGAATGGCAGACCCTGCCCGAAAAAGGCCAGGCTGCCGGCGCGGATTACAAGCGCAAGCTCGACGAGCGCGTCGCGGTGGAGGAGCTGATCGGCAACGTCGTGTCCGGCGCGCTCAACGCCACGGCGAAACAGGGCTGACGGGAGAAGCTTCATGATCCGCATACTCGTTTTCGCTCTCTTCGTCCTCGCCCTTGCTGCCGGCTTTGCCTGGCTCGCCGATCGTCCGGGCGAACTCTCCATCATCTGGCAGGGCCAGCGCGCCGATATGAGCCTGATGGTGGCGGCGACGCTCGTCGTCTCATTGATCGCGGCCGTGATGTTCTGCTGGTGGCTGGTGCGGGTCGTCTGGACCTCGCCGCACTCCATCCAGCGCTATTTCCGCGCCCGCAAGCGCGACCGCGGCTATCAGGCGCTGTCGACCGGCCTGATCGCCGCCGGCGCCGGCGATGCCGCCGGTGCCCGCAAGATGCTGTCGCGCACCAGGGGCCTGCTCAGCGCCGACCAGGAACCGCTCATCCACCTGCTCGAAGCGCAGGCCGCGATGATCGAGGGCCGCTACGACGACGCGCGCAAGAAGTTCGAACTCATGGCCGATGACCCGGAAACGCGCGAACTCGGCCTGCGCGGCCTCTATCTCGAAGCCCGGCGGCTCGGCGCCAACGAGGCGGCGCGGCAATATGCCGAGCGTGCCGCCGAAAAGGCGCCCCAGCTTCCCTGGGCGACGGAAGCCGCGCTGGAATATCGCTCGGAAGCAGGCGATTGGGACGAGGCGCTGAAACTGCTCGGCGATGGCCGCTCCGGCTCGCCGGAGGACAAGAAGACCTTCGCCCGCCGCAAGGCCGTGCTGCTCACCGCTCGCGCCGCCGACAAGCTGGATGCCGACCCGAAGGGTGCGCGCGAGGATGCCCACCAGGCGCTGAAGCTGGACGAGACCTTCGTTCCCGCCGGCCTGATCGAGGCCAAGGCCTATCTGCGCGAAGATAACCTGCGCAAGGCGGCCGGCATCCTCGAAAAGCTCTGGAAGGCGACGGCGCATGCCGACGTGGCCAAGCTCTATGTCCGCGCCCGCAGCGGCGATTCGGCCACCGATCGCCTCAAGCGCGCGGAAAAGCTGGAGGCGCTGCGGCCCAACAACGCCGAGGCGCTCTATGTCGTGGCCGAGGCCGCGCTGGAAACGCGCAACTTCCCGCTTGCCCGCGCCAAGGCCGAAGCGTCCGCACGGCTTTCGCCGCGCGAAAGCGTCTTCCTTCTCCTGGCCGATATCGAGGATGCCGAGACCGGCGATCAGGGCCGTATCCGCCACTGGATGAACCAGGCGCTGAAGGCGCCGCGCGATCCGGCCTGGACTGCCGATGGCATCACATCGCCGGAATGGCGCGCCGTCTCGCCCGTCACGGGCCGCCTGGATGCCTTCGAATGGAAGACACCGGTCAGCGAATTGCAGGCGCCCGTCGAAGACGGCGCCGCAAATTCCGTCGAGGAGGCGATCCGCACCCTTCCTCCGCTCGCAATCGAGACGAAACCCGTCGCGGTCGTCGAGAACGTCGTGACCGTCGCCAAGGCCGAGCCCGAGAAACCCGTCGTTGTCGCTGAAACGGCGGTCGAGCCTGTCACGGTGAAGAGCACCAGAACGGAGACCGCCCCTGAAAAGGCTAAGCCGGCACCGGTCGAGCAGGAAGAACGTCCCTTCTATGGCCTGCCGGATGATCCGGGCGTCAAGGAAGGTCCACTCAAGCGTGACGGCACGAGCGGGTTCAGGCTGTTCTAGAAGGCGAAGTCTGCCGCGTCGAGGGGCGGCCGACGGACATGACAACAGATGGGCGCCTGCCGCAAGAAGCCGGCAGTGCCTTGCGACAATGGGGCTGATAGCAGATGTTCGAACGCCTGCAGCACTTTCTGGCGAGCCTTTCCGGCGGAGACGACAGACGGGCCTTTGCCGTCGATGACCCGCGCGTGGCGGTCATGGCACTCTGCATCCAGGTGATGGAAGCCGACGGCAAGGTGCTGGATGTCGAGAAGGCCGCACTGCGCGCCCGCTTCAAGGACTATTACGACATCGATGAAAAGGAACTGGATGCGCTTGTCGCCGCCGGCGCCGACGCCGAAAGCGAGGCCATCGATTTCTTCCACTTCACCTCGGAATTGAAGCGCCAGCTTTCGGAAGAACAGCGCATCGGGTTGATCGGCCTGCTGTGGGAAATCGTCTATGCGGATGGCGAGCGCAGCGAGATGGAGGATCACGCCATCTGGCGCATCGCCGACCTGCTCGGTGTCTCCGGCCGCGAACGCATCATGAAGCGGCAGGAAGCGGCCCAGCGCGCCGGCGCACAAGCGGCGCACGAGGAGACCGGCGAAACCTGAACCATGCCTGATCTGTCCAATTTCCCACCGCGCAAGCGCCCGGTTCTCGTGGTGCTGCACCAGGAGAGATCGAGCCCCGGCCGTGTCGGGCAGATCCTGGAAAGCATGGGCCACGCGCTGGATATCCGCCGCCCGGTGCTCGGCGATCCGCTGCCGGCAACGCTTGCCCATCATGCCGGCGCCGTCGTCTTCGGCGGGCCGATGAGCGCCAATGACGACGAGCCCTATATCCGTGACGAGGTCGACTGGCTCGCCGTTCCGCTGCGCGAGAACCGTCCCTTCCTCGGCATCTGCCTTGGCGCGCAGATGCTCGTGCGCCAGCTCGGCGGCAGGGTTTTCGGCCATAGCGAGGGCTGGACGGAAATCGGCTGGTATCCGCTGAATGCCACGCAGGCCGGCACCGCCCTGATGCCCTGGCCCGACATGGTCTACCAGTTTCACCGCGAGGGCTTCGATCTGCCGTCCGGCGCCACCCTGCTTGCCACGGGCCATCACTACGAGAACCAGGCCTTCCGTTACGCCGACAATGCCTGGGGCATCCAGTTCCACGGCGAGCTGACGCTGGCCATGATGCACCGCTGGGTCGTGCACGGCGCGCATCGTTTCGAGCTGCCAGGCGCGCAGGTGGGCAGCCTCCATCTCCATGGCCGCCTGCTGCACGACGCCGCCCTGCGGCTCTGGATGACCGCCTTCCTGGAGAGGGTCTTCCACGAGGATTGAGCGTCCGCGTTAAACATGTTGCCGCGGCGTCCGGCGCCGGCCTTGCTGGCTGCGCCCGCAATGGCTACATGTCAGCACGAAAACCATTTGGAGACATCAATGATAGCGGTCATCAACACCCTATTGTTCATCATCAATATCGCCTGGTTCCTGGTGATCGCCTCGGCGATCTTCTCCTGGCTCTATGCGTTCAACGTGATCAACACGAACAATCAGGTCATCGCCACCATCGGCCGCTCGCTCTACCAGCTGACCGAACCGATCTACCGGCCCATCCGCCGCGTGCTGCCCAATTTCGGCGGCGTGGATCTGTCGCCGCTCGTCGTGCTCGTCATCCTGTTCTTCCTGGAGCAGGTGATCCGCACGGTCCTGGCCCCGGCTCTCCTCTCCTGACCCCGTGACGACCGCGCCGGACGCCGCGATCCGGCGCCGTGACGACCATGTGCGCCTGTCGGTGCGGCTGACGCCGAACGGCGGGCGCGATGCCGTCGACGGCTGGGAAACCGGCGCCGACGGCGAAAGCCACCTCAAGGCCCGGGTCAGCGACCCGCCCGACAAGGGCAGGGCCAACAAGGCTTTGATCGCTCTTGTCGCCAAGGCCGCGGGCGTGGCGAAATCCGCCGTCAGCCTGGTGAGCGGCGATACCCAGAGAAAGAAAATCCTCCGGATCGAGGGCGACCCGGAGGATATCGTCTTGAGGCTGGACGCCGCCGTGCGGCGCTGAGCTTACTTCTGCGCGTTGTAGCGCTCGACGGCTTCGAGGATCAGCTTCTTGGCCACGGTCACGTCCTGCCAGCCGCCGATCTTCACCCACTTGCCGGGCTCCAGATCCTTGTAGTGCTCGAAGAAGTGCTCGATCTGCTTCAGCGTGATTTCCGGCAGGTCGGTATAGTTCTCGACCTTGTCGTAGCGGCGCGTCAGCTTCGGCACCGGAACGGCGATGATCTTCTCGTCCTGGCCGCCATCGTCTTCCATGACCATGACGCCGATCGGGCGCACGTTGATGACGCAGCCGGGGATGAGCGGACGCGTGTTGCAGATGAGAACGTCGATCGGGTCGCCGTCTTCGGACAGCGTGTGCGGTACGAAGCCGTAATTGCCCGGATAGGTCATCGGCGTATAAAGGAAGCGGTCGACGACAAGCGCGCCGGCGTCCTTGTCCATTTCGTACTTGATCGGATGACCGCCGACCGGCACCTCGACAATCACGTTCACGTCATCAGGCGGGTTCTTGCCAACGGAAATCGCATCGATACGCATGGGGGCTCCCTCGATTGGAAAAGCAATGATTTGCGGGCTTCCTAATGCGAATCCCGCTGCGGCGCAACATGACTTTCGCCCAAGCCGAATAGACCGGGTCCAAGCCCCGTCTTCCCCATGACCGGAGGATCCCCATGCGCCTGACGCCCCTTCTCCTTTCCGCCGCTTTCGTCTTCGGCCATGCCGCTGGCGCGAGCGCCAACGAAAGCACCTATACGGACCGCAATCTCGACGCCTGCAAGACGATTGCGCAGGAGGATGAAGGGCCGAGCGTCACGCTGCAATGCGCCGGCTACAAGGACCTCTCCGTCTATTTCAAGGAGGGGGACCTGCGCCAGAGCCAGGCCTATGGACCGGTCGGAAAGCCCTATCTCGACCAGGCCTTCGAGACTTTCGGACCGTTCAACCATACCGGTGCCAAGATCGAGTGGCGGCTTGGCGCCGACGGCACGCCGATCGCCGCCATCGCGCGCTGGTTCGTGGCCGACCCGGAGCAGACCGACAGCACCGATACCCGCTACGGCCAGATCCTCGTCGTCTCCACGATTGCGACGGCAAAGAACCCGACAAGCTGCGTCGTGGGCTATGTCGATGCGCTCGAAAACAAGGACGCCAACGCGCTGGCCCGCGAAATCGCGGACGAAAAGGCCGCCGGTTTCATTTGCGGAACGTCGCAGCCGCAATGGCGCGGCAAACAGGGAAAGTTTTCAGAACAGCCGATGCGCTATCTGCCCGACGCGGTGCAATAGGCACCGCCTAGGGCCAGACGAAGCCGACCTTCTTGAGGTCCTTCTCGCCGAAATTCTCCATGCCCTCGGCGATATCGCGACCGCCGGAGGAGCGGAAGAAGCGATAGGCGTGCTCGCTGTCCTCCAGGCACCAGACGATGAGGCCCTTGCAGCCCAGCGACTTCAGCAACAGTTTCGCCTCGCCGAAAAGCTGCCGGCCAAGGCCGATGCCCTGATATTCCGGCCGCAGGTAGATTTCGTAGATTTCCCCTTCCTGGGGGAGCGCACGGGCGCGGTTCAGGCCGAGCGTGGCATAGCCCGCGACCGTTCCGGCGACATCCAACACGAGCAGCGTGGCCGGGCCGCGGGTCGCCTTGCGCCACCACGTCTCGCCGCGGCGGTCGACCATCTGGATCAGCGGCTTGTGCGGGATGAGGCCGGCATAGGCTTGCAGCCACGAGATCCGGTGCGTTTCGGATATCGCGCGTGCGTCCTGCGGCTCGGCGCGCCGCACGTCGATCGACAGTGTCTTCATAACACCACTCATATTCCTGCACCGACTCCACCGGAATCCCGCAGGACCTGAAGGCATGCATTGCCCACAGCCGAGTTCCGGACGGCGCATGGAAAAGTTAACGCATTTTTAACAAGCGTCACAAGCCGTAAAAAGACGGCACACACATGAAAAACCCCGGCACGAAGGCCGGGGTCCAATGTGTTCCGATACGGGAATGGGCGGTTCAGGCGGCGCCGGCGGCACGCTGCTTGTCGAATCGCTTGCGGTCGTTGGCGTCGAGGAACATCTTGCGCAGACGGATCGACTTCGGCGTCACTTCCATCAGCTCGTCGTCCTGGATCCACGACAGTGCGCGGTCGAGCGTCATGCGGATCGGCGGGGTCAGCTTCACGGCTTCATCCTTGCCGGCAGCGCGGATGTTGGTGAGCTGCTTGCCCTTCAGCACGTTGACCTCGAGGTCATTATCACGGGTGTGGATGCCGATGATCATGCCCGCATAGACCTTTTCGCCCGGCTCGATGATCATCGGGCCGCGGTCTTCGAGGTTGAACATGGCATAGGCGACGGCTTCGCCCGAACCGTTCGACAGCAGCACGCCATTGACGCGGCCACCGATGGCGCCCTTGTAGGGCTGGTAGTCGTGGAAAAGGCGGTTCATGACGGCCGTGCCGCGCGTGTCCGTGAGCAGTTCCGACTGGTAGCCGATCAGGCCGCGGGTCGGTGCCAGGAACTTCAGGCGAACGCGATTGCCGCCCGACGGACGAAGCTCGGTCATCTCGGCCTTGCGCTCGGACATCTTCTGCACGACGATGCCCGAATGCTCCTCGTCAACGTCGATGACGACTTCTTCGATCGGCTCGATAGTCGTGCCGTTCTCGTCTTTTTGCATCACGACGCGCGGGCGCGATACGGCCAGTTCGAAACCTTCGCGGCGCATGGTTTCGATGAGAACCGCGAGCTGAAGTTCACCGCGACCGGAAACGTAGAACGAATCCTTGCCTTCGGCTTCTTCGATCTTGAGCGCGACGTTGCCTTCGGCTTCCTTGAACAGGCGGTCGCGGATGACGCGGCTCGTCACCTTGTCGCCTTCGGTGCCGGCAAGCGGGCTGTCGTTGACGATGAAGGACATGGTGACGGTCGGCGGGTCGATCGGCTGCGCAGTCAGCGCTTCGGAGACCGATGGGTCACAGAACGTGTCGGCGACCGTGCCCTTGGAGAGACCGGCAATCGCGACGATGTCGCCTGCATGGGCTTCGTCGATGGCCGTGCGTTCGATGCCGCGGAAGGCGAGGATTTTGGAGATACGGCCGGTTTCGATGAGCTTGCCGTCCTGGCCGAGAACCTTGACGGCCTGGTTCGGCTTGATCGAGCCGGAATGGACGCGGCCGGTGATGATGCGACCGAGGAAAGGGTTGGCCTCGAGGATCGTACCGATCATGCGGAACGGGCCTTCGGCGACCGTCGGCTCGGGAACGTGCTTGAGCACGAGGTCGAGCAGCGGTGCCATGCCTTCGTCCTGCGGTCCCTCGGGGTTGACGTTCATCCAGCCGTTACGGCCCGAACCGTAGAGGATCGGGAAGTCGAGCTGCTCATCGGTGGCGTCGAGATTGGCGAAAAGGTCGAAGACCTCGTTCAGCACTTCCTCGTGACGGCCGTCCGGACGGTCGATCTTGTTGATGGCGACGATCGGCTTGAGGCCGACCTTGAGCGCCTTGCCGACCACGAACTTGGTCTGTGGCATCGGGCCTTCCGACGAGTCGACGAGAACGATCGCGCCGTCCACCATCGAGAGGATGCGCTCGACTTCGCCGCCGAAGTCGGCGTGGCCGGGCGTGTCGACGATATTGATGCGAACACCCTTCCACTCGACCGAGGTGGCCTTGGCGAGAATGGTGATGCCGCGTTCCTTTTCGAGATCGTTCGAGTCCATCACGCGTTCGGCGACGCGCTGGTTTTCACGGAACGAGCCGGACTGCTTCAGAAGTTCGTCAACGAGCGTGGTCTTGCCATGGTCGACGTGCGCGATGATCGCGATATTGCGGATGGACATGGTTTAATCTCTGAGGTTAAGGGGCGCGCGCAAAACGAGGGCACCATCTTCAATGGCCGGGCTCTTACATGTTTTTCCGCAATTGCGAAAGGGGCGGTCGGCAACTCCGTTGCATTTCCGGCATTCGCGCGCCCTCAGGAGGAGAGCACGGGCGGCAGCGTGATGCGCCAGAGCTCCTGATCTTCCCTGTCCATGAGGCGCACCGTCATCTCGCGGCTCGCGCCGTGAATGTCGACGAGGCCGAAGAACTGGAGGCCCGCCGACGGCGGAAGGTTGCTGTCGATCCCGCCTTTCGAGGACTTGATGAACCGCACCTCCGGCCCGAAGGTCCGGTCGAGCGGCTTCGGCCCGTAGGTACCGGAATGCAGCGGCCCCGACACGAACTCCCAGAACGGCAGGAAGTCCTTGAAGACCGCGCGTGACGGATCGTAATGGTGGGCGGCGGTATAATGCACGTCCGCCGTCAGCCACACGACATTGTGGATCGCATTGTCCCGCATGAAGGCGAGAAGATCGGCGATGTCACGCTCGCGGCCCGCCGGCGGGCCGTTCAGCCCGTCCGCCACGCCCTCGAATCCCAGGCTGTTGGTATAGTCGTCCCAGATGACGAGGCCGAGCGGCATGTCGCAGGCGATGACCTTCCACGTCGCGCGCGACGCCGCCAGTTCCCGGCGCAGCCAGGCCGCCTGCCGGGGACCGAAGAGATCGTGATCGGTCGCGGAGCGGTTGGCGCTGCGATAGGAGCGCAGGTCGACGAAGAACACGTCGAGCAGCGGTCCGTAGGCGACCTTGCGGAAGATGCGGCCGGGCTCGTCCGCGCAGTAGCGGATCGTCGTCATTTCCTGGAACGCCTGCCTGGCGCGCGCCTCGTAGACGTGGATGTCCTTGTCCGGGTAGCGCCGGTCGCCGGTCAGGTCGCTGGAGGCCGACCAGTTGTTCAGCACCTCATGATCGTCCCACTGGAAGAAAGTCGGGCACTGCGCGTTGAAGGCGAGCAGGTGATCGTCGAGCAGATTGTATTTCCACTGGCCGCGGAATTCGTCCAGCGTGCGCGCCACATCGCGCTTCTCGTCGGTGACGATGCGGTTCTTCCACACGCCGCCGTCCCGCAGCGTGATCTCGTCGGGCATCGGTCCGTCGGCATAGATCGTGTCGCCGGAATGGATGAAGAAGTCCGGCTCATGGCGCAGCATGGTCGAATAGGTCTTCATGCCCACATCGTCGATGCCCCAGCCCTGCCCCGCCGTATCGCCCGACCAGACGAAGCGCACCGAGCGGTTGCGCATCGGCGCGGTGCGGAAGCGCCCGACGATCGGCTCCGAGACGAGATGGCTGGACGTGGGGTCGCTCGCCGTGAACCGGTAGAAGATATCCTGGTCCGGCAACAGGCCCTGCAACAGCGCCTTCACCGTGTGGTCGGACGAACCGGTCGCCTTGAGCAGCGGCATGCGCGCCGCATCGGTGAAGCTCTCGGTCGTCGAATACTCCAGCAAGACCTCGGCCGGGCGATCCGTGCGCGTCCACACGACGCCCGATGCTGAGTCCACGTCGCCGGACTGTACGCCATGCGAGAAGGACGGGCTGCCATGCCGGCGCGCGTAGAAGGGGACGGCGAGCGCCGAGGAGGTTGCAAGCGCACCGGCGCCGGCGGTCAGAAGAAACGACCGCCGCGTCAGCGTTTCCGGAACAATCGCCATGCCACCTCCGGCCATACCCGCGAATCGACGGGCAGACCTTCGGTCCTCGGCATGTCAGTCCGGTAACGGCACGATGACGGTTCGCCGAAAGTTCGGTAACGGGATGATGACGGCAGCAATCTCGCAGCCCCCTCATCCGCCTGCCGGCACCTTCTCCCCGCTGGGGAGAAGGGGGTTCAACCGCGACGCCTCCTTTCCCTTCTCCCCTCGCGGAGAAGGTGGCCCGATAGGGCCGGATGAGGGGGCCGCCCGCCCAAACGACAGCGCGCCCTAAGCGGCCAGCCCCTTCTTCTCCAGCATGGCCTCCGGGCTCGGCAGCTTGCCGCGGAAGGCCTTGTAGGCGTCTTCCGGGTCCACCGAACCGCCGACGGAGTAGATATAGGTCTTCAACCGTGCCGCCATCTGCGGGTTGAAGGCATCTCCCGTCTCGGTGAAGGCGGAGAAGGCATCGGCGTCCAGCACCTCCGACCACATGTAGGAATAGTAGCCGGCCGAATAACCGTCGCCGGAGAAGACGTGCTGGAAGTGCGGCGTGGCGTGGCGCATGACGATGGACTTCGGCAGGCCGATCCTGTCCAGCACCTCCGCCTGCACCGCCATCGGATCCTCTACCGGTCCACGGGTGTGGAACGCCATGTCCACCAGCGCCGAGGAGGTGAACTCCACCGTCGCGAAACCGGAATTGAAGGTGCGCGCGGCAAGAACCTTGTCGAGCAGCGCCTGCGGCATCGGCTCGCCCGTCTGGTCGTGCACGGCATAGCGCGTCAGGATTTCCGGCACCGTCAGCCAGTGTTCGTAAAGCTGCGAGGGCAGTTCCACGAAATCACGCGAAACGCCGGTGCCGGAGACCGAGGGATAGGTGACATCGGACAGCATGCCGTGCAACGCATGGCCGAATTCGTGGAACAGCGTGCGCGCATCGTCGAGCGACAGGAGCGCCGGCTTGCCCTCGGCAGGTTTCGCGAAATTGCAGACATTGTAGATGATCGGGATCTCGCCGACCGAACCGTTCGGCAGCGGCAGACGGTGCTGGCTCTGGTAGGAGCTCATCCAGGCGCCCGACCGCTTCGAGGAGCGGGCGAAATAGTCGCCGAGGAACATGGCGACCAGCCTGTCGTCCCGGTCGCGGATCTCGAAGACGCGCACATCGGGATGATAGACCGGCACGCCCTTCTTCTCGACGGCGCGAATGCCGAACAGGCGCTCTGCGACGTCGAAGCAGGCGTCGATGATCTTCTCCAGCTGGAGATAGGGCTTCAGCTCGGCCTCCGAGAAATTGAATTTCTTGGCGCGCAGCTTTTCGGCGTAGTAGCGCCAGTCCCACGGCATGACCTCGTGGTTGCGCCCCTCCTCCGCGATGAGGTCGGCCAGTTCCGCTTCTTCCTCGCGCGCCCGCGCCACGGCCTTTTCCCAGACCTGCATGAGCAGGCCGTTTACCGCCTCGGGCGTCTTGGCCATGGTGTTGTCGAGCTTCAGGGCGGCAAAGTTTTCGTAGCCGAGCAGCCCCGCCTTTTCGGAACGAAGCGCCAGCGTTTCCTTCACGATGCCGCGATTGTCCGTGTCGCCAGCATTCTCGCCGCGCGCCACCCAGGCCCGGAACGCCTGCTCGCGCAGCTCCCGGCGGGCAGAGAATGTCAGGAACGGCTCGATGATCGAGCGCGACAACGTGACGGCATAGCGCCCCTCCGCGCCGCGTTCGCGGGCCGCAGCAGCCATCGCGTCCTTCAGGAAGTCCGGCAGGCCGTCGAGCGCCTCGCCTTCGTCGAGGAACAGCACCCAGTTCTTTTCGTCTGCAAGCACGTTCTGGCCGAATTTCGCGCCGAGCCCCGCCAGCGTCTCGTTGATCGCCGAAAGCCGGTCCTGATCGGCCTTCTCCAGCTTGGCGCCCGATTTCACGAAGCCTTTCCAGTGCCGCTCCAGCACGCGCAGCTGCTCGAGCGAGAGATTGAGGCCGGCGCGCCCTTCCCACAGCGCATCGATGCGCCTGAAGAGGGCGGCATTGGTACCGATCTTCGAATAGTGGCGCGACATCTTCGGCGCGATCTCGCGTTCCAGGGCCTGGATCGTGTCATTGGTGTTGGCGCCCGCACGACTCCAGAACAGCGCGGAAACGCGCGAAAGCGCGTCGCCGGCGATCTCCAGCGCCACGACCGTGTTCTCGAAGGTCGGCACGTCGGGATTGTTGGCGATCGCGTCGATTTCCGCTTCATGGGCAGCAAGTGCTGCATCGAAGCTTGCGGCGAAGGCCTCGTCCTTGACCAGATCGAACCGCGGCAGGCCGTTGAGGCCGGTCCACTCGACGAGGGCGGGATCGATCGACGTTTCGGTCATGGAAGTTCCTTTCTGGCAAATCAGCGTGCGGCGAATATAGGAATGGACAGGGGCGTTGGTACAGGGTGCCGATGCAAAATCGGGGAACGAAAGCCGCGGCAACGCGTTTGTCGCCTGCGGCACGCTGCATCTTGACGCGGAGGGCAACTTCGGTGAAAACAGCCTTACCCGCGGCCCTTTGACATCGTTTGCCGCGGCGAACCCTGGTGCCGGGCCCCTCTGGCGAGAGTTTTTACGGCGCTCTCGTGATGTCGGTACCGCCAGCAATCAGCCGGCGGATTCATACGCACATGACTATTTTCACCATGCCTCACCCGCATGCCCGTCGTGGTATGCGCAACGTCACTTCGTCTACCTCCATGAAGATGGAGGCGCTGTCATGATCGGCACCGGCGAAGGCAAGACCACACTTTCCTATCTCAAATGGGCTCTGATATCGACCGTCATCGGCCTCGCGCTCGGCGCGTGGCTGGGCTGGCAGACCGAAGGCACGCTCGCCGGCATGGCGACCGTCTTCTTCATCTGCGCCGTCCTGGCGGTGCTCGAAATCTCGCTCTCCTTCGACAATGCCATCGTGAATGCCAACAAGCTCAAGGACATGACGCCGGTCTGGCAACGCCGGTTCCTGACCTGGGGCATTCTCATCGCCGTCTTCGGCATGCGCATCGTCTTCCCGCTCCTGATCGTCGTCATCGCGGCCGGTATCGGCCCGATCGACGCGCTCATCCTTGCTGCCCGCGAGCCGGCGGAATATGCCCGCATCATGCACGACGCGCACCTGCCCATCGCGGCATTCGGCGGCACCTTCCTGATGATGGTCGGCCTCACCTACTTCTTCAACCATGAGAAGGACGTGCACTGGATCGGCTTCATCGAGAAGCACATGGCCCGCTCGGCGACCGTCAAGGGCATCGAGATCGCCTTCGTGCTGCTGCTCATCGTGCTGTTCTCACGGCTGCTCGATGGCGAGGATGCCAACACCTTCGTCTTTTCCGCCATCTACGGTCTTCTGACCTTCCTGGCGGTGGAAGTCATCGGCGGCCTGCTCGATGCCTCGCAGAAGGCGATGTCGGAAGCCGCCAAGGGCGGTCTGGGCGCGTTCATCTACCTGGAAGTGCTGGATGCCAGCTTCTCCTTCGACGGCGTCATCGGCGCCTTCGCGCTGACGCAGAACCTGTTCATCATCGCCATCGGTCTCGGCATCGGCGCCATGTATGTGCGCTCGATGACCATCATGCTGGTGGAGAAGGGCACGCTTGCGGAATACCGCTACCTGGAGCACGGCGCGTTCTACGCGATCCTGATCCTGTCGGTGGTCATGTACTGCCAGACGCTGGTGCACATTCCCGAGGTCATCACGGGCCTGGGCGGCGCGACGCTGATCGGCATCTCGCTCTGGTCCTCGATCCGCTACAACAGGCGCGAACAGGCGCTGGGCCACCATGCCGAAGCCCCCGCCTCCGACCGCGTGGCGACCCAGCTCGGCGAGAACGCCTGACGACGGCGGCCGGCCTTCTCTCAAGTAGAGACAAAAGAAACGCCAAATACAGAAGGCCCGCCGGTCTTGCGACCAGCGGGCCTTTTCATTCGGGATTTGTTTCTGCGTTAAACGCGGGGGAAGTCGACGGGATTGATGCCCAGCGTCTTCAGGTCGCGTTCCTTCGGGCGGCGGTGCCCTTCCACGGCCGCAGCAGCTGCGTTGGCAGCGCTCAGCACGGCGAAGGCCCGGCCGAAAAAGCCCTGGGCGAAGGAATTGCGGAGGGAAGTCATTGTATTGCTCGCTTTCTGTTTTAGCTTACGTGCAATAGATGATGCTTTTCGCGCGAAAGTACAACAGACGCTTTCTCAGCCCAGCCATGCAACGGACGCAGGCCGGAAACGCGGTTCCCGGCCTGCATTGTTTTCAACGATGGACGAAAGACTTCAGTCTTCGTTGGCGGCAAACTGCGAGAGAACTTCCCCCTTGCCGCGCGCCCGCAGAACGAGCGGCACGAGCACCGCAAGCAGGGCGAGCCCGAACAGCACGGCGGCGATTGGCGACATGAAGAGCGCCGTCACGTCGCCCTGGCTGATCGCCAGCGCGCGGCGCAGCTGCTGCTCGGCCATCGGACCCAGGATCAGGCCGACGACGACGGGCGCGATCGGATAACCGAAGATGCGCATGGCGAAGCCCAGCAGGCCGAACACCAGGAGCATGCCGAGTTCGAAGACCGATGGATTGGCGCCGATGGTGCCGAGCGTCGCAAACAGCAGGATGCCGGCATAGAGCCACGGCTTGGGAATGGTCAGCAGCTTCACCCACAGGCCGATCAGCGGCAGGTTCAGCACCAGCAGCATGAAATTGGCGATGAGCAGGCTGGCGATCAGGCCCCAGACCAGCTGCGGGTTGGTCGCAAACAGCAGCGGGCCGGGTTGAAGGCCGTATTGCTGGAAGCCGGCGAGCATGATGGCCGCCGTCGCCGTCGTGGGCAGGCCGAGCGACAGGAGCGGCACCAGCGTTCCGGCGGCCGAGGCGTTGTTGGCCGCTTCCGGCCCCGCCACGCCCTCGATCGCCCCCTTGCCGAACTCGTCCTTGTGCTTGGAGAACTGCCTTTCCGTGGAATAGGACAGGAAGCTTGCAATATCCGCCCCGCCGGCCGGCATCGCGCCGATGGGAAAGCCGATGGCGGTGCCGCGCAGCCAGGGCTTCCAGGAGCGTGCCCAGTCCTGCGCGTTCATCCAGACAGAGCCTTTCACCGCCTCCACCTTTTCGGGGATGCGGTTGCCCTGACAGGCGACGAAGAGCGTCTCGCCGATGGCGAACATCGCCACGGCCAGCGTCGTCACCTCGATACCGTCGAGCAGGTCGGGAACGCCGAAGGAAAGACGCGCCTGCCCGGTCTGCTGGTCGATGCCGATCACGGCAAGGCCGAGCCCGACGAAAAGCGCCGTCAGCCCGCGCAGGGTGGAATCGCCGAACGCTGCCGACACCGTCACGAAGGCGAGCACCATCAGCGCGAAATATTCGCGCGGCCCGAAGGAGAGCGCGAACTTCACGACGAAGGGCGCGATGAAGGCAAGGCCGAGCGTGGCGATGAGGCCTGCGACGAAGGAGCCGATGGCTGCCGTCGCCAGCGCCGGGCCGCCGCGCCCCGCCCGTGCCATCTTGTTGCCTTCGAGCGCGGTGACGACGGAAGCGCTTTCCCCCGGCGTGTTGAGCAGGATCGACGTCGTCGATCCCCCATACATGCCGCCGTAATAGATGCCGGCGAACATGATGAGCGAACCGGCCGGATCGAGCTTGTAGGTGACGGGAAGAAGCAGGGCGACCGTCAGCGCCGGGCCGATGCCGGGCAGAACGCCGACGGCGGTGCCGAGCGTCACGCCGATCAGCGCATAGAGCAGGTTCATCGGCTGGGCGGCGATGACGAGCCCTTGCAGGAGGAATTCGAATGTATTCATCGCCAGGCCCTCAGAAGAACAGGTGCTCGAGCGGCCCGGTGGGCAGCGAGAGTTGCAGGAAGCGGCCGAAGATCACATAGATGACGAAGCTCAGCGCAATGCCGATCGGCAGGGAGATCCAGAGCTTGCGCCGGCCGAAACCGAACGCCGTCAGCGCGAAGAGCACGCCCGTCGCGATGGAGAAGCCGGCGGTCTTCAAAAGCAGCATCTGTCCGGCAAGGCCCGCGACGATCATCACGACCGGCTGCACCTCGACGGGTTCGCGCTCGGGAAAATCGCCGCGCCAGGCCTCGAAGGCCGTCCATACGGCAAGCAGCGCCAGCCCGACGGCGACGACATGCGGCACGGTTGCAGGGCCGATGCGCGAATAGTTGGTCACTTCCGCAAGCCGGCCGGCATCCCACCAGATGACGCAGGCAAGCAGGAACAGGACCGGCGCGATGAACAGCGCCGCCCGGTCGGGGCGGCGCTTTGCGTGAGAGGACGGGACCTCGCTCATTTGACGAGCCCGATGTCCTTGAGGATGCTTTCGGTCGCGGCCACATCCTTGTCGAGCTGTTCCTTGAAGGCGTCGCCGGCCAGATAGGTATCCTGCCAGCCCTTGGTCTTCAGCGTGTCCTTCCAGGCGGCGGACTTCACCATCTTCTCGATGTCGCCGTTGATGGTCGCGACCTGCTCGTCCGAAAGGCCGGGAGCAGCGGCGACCATGCGCCAGTTTTCCACGACGACGTCGAGGCCGCCTTCCTTGAGGGTCGGCCCGTCGATGCCTTCGATGCGCTCGGCGCTGGAAATGGCGATCAGCCGCAGCGTGCCGGCCTTCACCTGGGCCTCAAACTCGCCATAGCCGGAAATACCTGCCGTCACCTGGTTGCCGAGGATCGCGGCAAGGGCTTCGCCGCCGCCGGCATAGGCGACATAGTTGATCTTGGTCGGATCGACGCCGGCCGCCTTGGCGATCAGGCCTGCCGTGATGTGGTCCGTACCGCCGGCCGAGCCGCCCGCCCAGGACACCGCGCCCGGATCGGCCTTCAGCGCCTTCACGAGGTCTTCCAGGTTCTGGATCGGCGAGGCGGCGGGAACGACGATCGCCTCATATTCGCCGGTCAGGCGGGCGATCGGCGTCACGTCCTTGAGCGTCACCGGCGACTGGTTGGTGAGGATGGCGCCGACCATGACGTAACCGCCGACGATGAGCGCGTTCGGATTGCCGTTGTTCTGGCTGGCGAACTGGGCAAGGCCGATCGTGCCGCCGGCGCCCGGAACGTTCACCACCTGCACGCTGCCGGAAATCTTCTCGTCCTGCAGCACGGTCTGGATCGAGCGGGCCGTCTGGTCCCAGCCGCCGCCCGGGCCGGCCGGCGCGATGATCGTGTAATCGGCGGCCGCAGCCGGAAGCGCGAGGGCGCCGGCGATAAGGGATGCCAGGAAGAAATGTTTCAAGGGTCTGTCCTCCGTCAGGCGCGGATTTCGCGCATATCGTTGCTTGGCGAGAGGACACGCGCAGCCACGAACGGCATACGCCCGTTGACGGGCGCGTTGCGACGGAATTCTCCTCCCGGTCTTCCCTCCGCCTCCACGGACGAGAAGGCCCCTAAGCCAACACAGGAAGCTGACATCTACCTGACATGGCGGCGCCGTCTTTCGGCGCGCTACTGCATGCGCAGAACGTCGTTCCATCGGGCAATGAGCCGCGCCCGCTTCACCTGGTCGAGATAAACCATCAGGCCGGGACTGACCGGCACGGGCTTGAGCTGCGCGCCGAGCAGCGCCCGCATGGTGCGCGCGGTGTTGGAACCGGAAACCTCCGGGCTGACGGCCGCGATCTGCAATTCGCGCGACAGGATTTCCTGCCCCTCCTTCGACATGAAGAAGGCAAGGTAGCGCCGGCCGAGTTCCGGAGACGCCGCCGCCTGCGGCACGAGGCCGATGCGCGACATGACGACGGTATAGTCCTTCGGCAGCACGATACCGACATTGGGATTGCGCGAGGCCCAGTCCGCCGCATAGGAGCCCAGAATGTTGTAGCCGAGCACGAACCGCCCGTCCGCCACACGTTCGAGAATGGCCGAGCTGGTGGAGTAGAGCTTGACGCCGGCCGCGCCCATCGCCCGGATGACCGTCCAGATATCGCCGAACTGCTCCTGGTCGCGTGCCATGAAGAGAAAGCCCACGCCCGAGCGCTCGATATCGTAGGTGCCGATCCGGCCATAGACCGCTTCGCCTTCGCTCTTCAGGTATGCGACGAACTCAGCACGCGAGGCGGGCGGCTTGCGGCCCTTGAAGCTCGGCTTGTGGTAGACGAAGACGGCCGGCTCGAAGGTCAAGGCATAGGCCGTGTTGCGCCAGTTCGCCCATTGCGGCCATTGCTCGCTCATCGGCAGGTAGCTGCGCTGGGCATAGCCGTCATTGCTCAGCTTCACCTGCAGGTCCATGGCCGAGGAGAAGGCAAAGTCGGCGGTCTTCCGGCCGGCATCGGTCTCATGCACGATGCGGTCATGCACCTCGCCGGTCAGCATTTCCTCATAGCGCACCGCCACATCCGGATTGGCCGCCTGGAAGCCCTCGATCATCGGCCGGGCGAGCGGCTCGTCGAGCGAGGAATAGACGACGAGAACCGGGGCATCCGCATTGCCGTCCCGGGCCGGAAACACCGTGCCCTCCGCGAAGGCGCGCGGCATCATGGCAAGCAGCATCAGGAAGGCGAGGACAAGGCGCATCGCGAGACCTTGCCAAAGCGCAAGGCCGTTCACAAGTCCGCCGCCGCCCGCTACGTTGGCCGCGGGAGGACAAAACGTGCGTATTCTGCTGGTCGAGGACAACGAAGCCCTGGCGGACGGCCTGTCCGCGATCCTCAAGGGCACCGGTCATGCCGTGGATGTGGTGCGCGACGGTGCATCCGCCGATGCGGCCATCGCAACGGAAAACTTCGATCTCGTCGTGCTCGACCTGACCCTGCCGGAAATGGACGGGCTCGACGTTCTCCGCTCCATGCGCGCGCGCCAGAACAAGGCGGCCGTGATGATCCTCACCGCCCGCGGCGCGCCGGAGGAACGGGTGCGCGGGCTCGATCTCGGCGCCGACGACTACATGATCAAGCCTTTCGACATCTCGGAATTCGAGGCGCGCGTGCGCATGCTGCTGCGCCGCCAGGCCGGGCTGCGGTCCGCCGCCGTCACCTATGGCGGCGTGGCGTTCGACCTCAATTCCCGCACCTTTTCCGCCGATGGCGCACCGCTCGACATTCCCGCCCGTGAGCTCGGGCTGCTCGAAATCCTCTTCCTGCGCGCCGGCAAGGTGGTCGCCAAGGAGGCGATCATGCAGTCGCTTGCCGCCTTCGACGACGATCTCTCGGCCAATGCCATCGAGCAATATGTTAGCCGGCTCAGGAAACGGCTCGCACCGCATGGCCTGACGGTGCGCACGGCCCGCGGCATCGGCTACTATCTCGACAAGGCGACGGTCGCTTGACGCTCCTGCCCCCCTCCTCACTGCGCCGCCGCCTGCTGGCCTGGCTGCTCGTTTCGACGGCGGTGATCGGCGTCATCGCCCTGGTCGACACCTACCGCGAGGCGGTGAAAACGGCGAATTCCGTCTCCGACCGCGTGCTCGCCGGCTCCGCGCTTGCCATCGCCGAACGTGTCGTGGTGACGGAAAACGGCGCGCTGGAGGTGGACATTCCCTATGTCGCGCTGGAAATGCTCACCTCGGCGGCGCAGGACCGCGTCTTCTACCGCGTGGACGGGCCGCCCGGCCAGTTCATCACCGGCTACCAGAACCTGCCGACCATTCCCCAGGCGGAAGGCCAGTCGATAGGCTTTGCGGATGCCACCTTCCGCGGCGAGCCGATCCGCATCGCCGTGCTTCACCGATCGGCCTCGACAGGCATCAATTCCGTGCCCTTCGCGGTCACTGTCGCCGAAACCACCATCGCGCGCCGGCAACTGACGCAGGCCATCCTCATCCGCTCGGCGCTGCGTCTTGCCATGATGATCGCAGGCGCGGCGGCCATCGTGTGGATTGCGGTCACCGTGTCGCTGCGGCCGCTCTATCGCCTGAGCGATGCCATCGCCGAGCGCAGCCCCGATGATCTCCACCCCATCGAGCAGCGCGTGCCGAGCGAGGTGCAGGGGCTGGTCGACACGGTCAATTCCTTCATGGTGCGCCTGCAATCCGCGCTCGATGCGCTGCGCCATTTTTCCGGCAATGCCAGCCACCAGCTGCGTACGCCGCTCGCCATCATCCGCACCCAGCTCGCGCTGGCGAGCCGTGCCGCGACGCTGGAGGAGGCCCAGGAGGCCGCGCGCAAGGGCGATGCCGCCGTCGCCCATGCCGAACGCATCCTCGCCCAGCTTCTCCTGATGGCCAAGGTCGACGCCGCCGGTTCGAACGAGCCGCGCCGCCCCGCGCCGATCGATATCGCCGCCCTCGCCCAGCAACTCACCGCCGACCGCGTGCCCTCGGCGGCCGAAGCCGGCATCGATCTCGGCTATGAGGGTGACGGTCCCGTTCTCGCCCGCGCCGAGCCGTTGCTGTTCGGCGAACTGCTGCGCAACCTCGTGGAAAACGCCATCGCCTATGCCGGGCGCGGCGCGGAGGTCACGGTCAGCGTTCGCCAGGTGGCGGATACGGCGCTTCTTGCCGTGGAGGACAACGGCCCCGGCATTCCGCCCGAACGCCGTCCGCTGGTGCGCCAGCGGTTCTCGCGCGGCGAACACCGCGATGCGCCGGGCATGGGGCTCGGCCTGCCGATCGTCGAGGAGATCGCGGCACTGTTCGACGCGGCGGTTACGCTGGAAAGCGGCGAAAACGATCGCGGGCTGCGGGTGACGGTGCGCTTCCCGGTGGCAGCCGGCTAGGCCTTGCGCCAGCCGAAGAGGCCGGGCGCCGCGTGCCAGACGGCCTGGACGGCAAAGCCCATGAAGAGCAGGCCCGACAGGCGCACGATGGCGAGTTCATGGCGGCGATAGAAGCGCCGCACCAGGCCCGCGCCGATGATCCCGATCAGAATGACATCGGCGAAGAGGAAGCCGAAGAAGGACACGCCGAGCAAAGCCGGCAGCGCGGAAAAATCGAGCGCGTTGGAGGACCCCGCCAGCAGCGCCGTGAACGTGGCCAGCGCGACCGGATAGCCCTTCGGATTGGTGAGCCCGAAGACGAGCCCGCGCCGCAGCGGCCGCTCCACCGTCATCACGGCACTGCCGTCCTGCCTTGGCTTCGCCCGCAGAGCCGACCAGCCGATCCATGCCAGATAGAAGCCGCACAGAAGACCGAGCACGTCGAACACCGTCGTGCCGATCGTTCTGGCGCCCACGATGGCCACCAGCGCCAGCGCCGACCAGAGCAGGTCGCCCGCCAGATGCCCTCCCATGAAGAGCGCGCCCGCCTTGCGCCCCTGCCCCGCGCCGATACCGAGAAGCGCGAGGAAAGCCGGTCCGGGAATGAGCACGTAGAGAAGGGCGGCCATAAAGGCGCCGAAGAACATCGTGGCTGTCATGGTTGCCCCCAAAGAGATGGTCCAATCTCCGGGCATTCAGGGGATTCGTCAAGATGGGCGCGAAACGCCTCGCCTTCGCGCTGCAAGGCAGCCATGCAAAGGAAAACCGGCTTTCCCGGTTGCGGCAAACCCTGTGAAATCGTAAGCAAGGCTTACAATATACATTGGAAAGCGGTCATGTCGTCCCGTCCCGATCCCGATGCGCTCGGCTTCGTCCTCATCGATGTCGCGCGCATGTTGAGAAGTGCCTTCGAGCGGCGCATCGCCTCCGCCGGTCTCGGCCTCACGCCGGGCGAGGCCCGCACGCTCGTCCGCATCGCCTCGCTCGAAGGCAGCCGCCAGTTCGATATCGCCCGGCGCATGGGCATCGAACCGATGACGCTCTCCACCTATCTGGACCGCCTCCAGAGCCTCGGCCTCATCGAACGGCGGCCCGATCCGGCCGACCGGCGCGCCAAGCTGATCTTCACCACCCCCGCCGCCAGCGCCCTGATAACGGGCATCCGCACGGAACAGCTCGATCTTATGCAGCAGGTGACGAGCGGCATCGGCGCAGACGAGCTGGCGCAGATCCATGGCCGCCTGAAGCTTCTGCGCGCCAACCTCTCGGCTCTGGAAGAAGACGACGCCGCCCTGACGCTTGCCCGGGAGACCGGACGATGACCCGGGCCCGCATGAGCGAGCGCCGCACCTCCATCATCAGCGCCTTCCTGGTCGCCATCGGCCCCGTCTCCATGGCGCTCTATACGCCCGCCATGCCGGAGCTGGTGCACGCCTTTGCCTCGACCGAATCGGCGATCAAGCTGACGCTCTCCTTCTATTTCGCGGGCTTCGCGCTCTCGCAGCTGGTGTCCGGCACCATGTCCGACGTGCTCGGACGGCGAAAGACGACGCTGATCTTCCTGTCCGTCTACCTCATCGGCAGCCTGATGGCGGCTTTCGCGCCGACGGTGGACGTGCTGCTGGCCGGCCGCCTCGTGCAGGGCATCGGCGTTTCGGTCGGCACGACCGTCTCGCGCGCCATCGTGCGCGACCAGTTCACCGGCAGCGAGGCCGCCCGCATCATGAACATGGTGGGCATGATGCTGGCCATCGGCCCGGCCGTGTCGCCGACGCTCGGCGGTTTCGCGCTCGGCCTGTTCGGCTGGCAGTCGATCTTCTTCCTGATGGTGGGCTTCGCGCTGTCGGCCTGCGGCATCGTCTATTTCTGCATGGCCGAGACGACGACGCCCGATCCCGCCCGGGGCCATATCCGGCCGATCCTGAGCGCCTACCGCACCATCGCCACCAGCCCGCGCTTTCTGTCGGCGACATTGGTGATAGCGGGCGCGCTGGGCGCCCTTTACGGCCAGGCGACCATGCTGCCCTTCATTCTCATCGGTCGCGTCGGGCTGACACCCACCCAGTTCGGCGTCGGCATGCTCATGCAATCCGGCTTCTTCTTCCTCGGCACCGTCGCCGTGCGGCTCCTGATGCGCCGCCTCACGCCGAACCGGATCGTCATCGCAGGCCTCTGTTCCATCGGCACCGCGAGCATCCTCATCGTGCTGGCATCACATGCGCTGTCGCAACCGACCTTTCTCAGCGTCATGGGCCCGGTCGGCCTCTATGCCTTCGGCATCGCCTTCGTCATGCCCTACATGATGACCGCCGCCATGGAGCCCTTCCCCCATATTGCCGGCTCCGCGTCCGCCGCGATGGGCTTTATCCAGATGGGCTCCGGCTTCCTCGCCGGCGTGATCGCCGCCGCCATCGGCAAACCGCTCTTCGCCTTCGGCATCATCATCCCGTCCATGGGTCTCATGGCGGTTCTGGCCTATGCCTGGCATCGCGCGGTCTGCGCGCGCGAGCGGAGCCTTGCGGGCAAAACCGCAGCCGTAAAACCCGCGGAATGAAAAAGCCCGCCGCCGTTTCCGGCAGCGGGCCTTGTCTTCAATGCCTGAAAATCAGCCGCGCTTGTTGCGGGCGGCGAGCGTGCGCAGGCGCAGCGCATTCAGCTTGATGAAGCCGGCGGCGTCCTTCTGGTCGTAGGCGCCCTGGTCGTCCTCGAAGGTGACGAGCTTGTCGGAATAGAGCGACTTGTCCGATTCACGGCCGATCACCATGACGTTGCCCTTGTAGAGCTTCAGCGTCACTTCGCCCTCGACATGGGTCTGGCTCTTGTCGATCAGCGCCTGCAGCATCTCGCGCTCCGGCGAGAACCAGAAGCCGTAATAGATGAGTTCCGCATAGCGCGGCATCAGCTCGTCCTTGAGATGCGCGGCGCCGCGGTCGAGCGTGATGCTCTCGATGGCGCGGTGCGCGGCAAGCAGGATCGTGCCGCCGGGCGTCTCGTAGACACCGCGCGACTTCATGCCGACGAAGCGGTTCTCGACGAGGTCGAGACGGCCGATGCCGTTGTCGCGGCCATAGGTGTTGAGTGCGGCCAGCAGCGTGGCCGGCGACATGCGCACGCCGTTGATGGAGACGGCATCGCCGCGCTCGAAGCCGACCTTGATGATGGTCGCCTTGTCGGGTGCGGCTTCCGGCGAAATGGTGCGCATATGCACATATTCGGGGGCTTCGATGGCCGGATCTTCCAGAACCTTGCCCTCGGAGGAGGAGTGCAGGAGGTTGGCGTCGACGGAGAACGGCGCTTCGCCCTTCTTGTCCTTGGCGACGGGGATCTGATGCTGCTCGGCGAATTCGAGCAGGTGCGTGCGGCTCTTGAACGACCAGTCGCGCCAGGGGGCGATAATCTTGATGTCGGGGTTCAGCGCATAGGCCGAAAGCTCGAAGCGGACCTGGTCGTTGCCCTTGCCGGTCGCGCCATGCGCGATGGCGTCGGCGCCGGTCTTTGCGGCGATCTCGATCAGGTGCTTGGAGATCAGAGGGCGGGCGATCGACGTGCCGAGCAGGTAGACGCCTTCATAGACCGCATTGGCACGGAACATCGGGAAGACGAAATCGCGCACGAATTCCTCGCGCACGTCCTCGATGAAGATCTCCTTGATGCCGAGCATCTCCGCCTTCTTGCGCGCCGGCTCCAGCTCTTCGCCCTGGCCGAGGTCGGCCGTGAACGTCACGACTTCCGCGTTGAGTTCGGTCTGAAGCCACTTCAGGATGATCGAGGTATCGAGGCCGCCGGAATAGGCCAGCACGACTTTCTTTACGTCTTTATGTGATGCCATGATGATGAGGTCCGTTGCATGAGGGACGCCGCAAACCCGCGAAGGCCCGGTTTCGCGGGCACTTTTAGCGAGATTGGCGCGTGACGCAAGGGCGATGCCCGCCGCATCCTGCCGCAAGCAGGGTTTGACGCCGCCGCGGGCGACCCCATATTGCGCAGACAGGACCATGGAAGGGGATGAACCCATGACCGACCTCAAGGACATCATCAAGGAAGCCAATGTCGCCGTCATCACCGGCGGCGCCTCCGGGATCGGCCTTGCCGCCGCGCGGCGCTTTGCCGAGGCCGGCATGTTCGTGACGATCGCCGACCGCAATGCCGGCCAGCTTGCCGAAGCGCGTGCCGAACTCGAAGCCATTGCCGGCGAAGCCAACATCATGGCGGTGGAGACCGACGTCGCCCACCGCCACGAGCTGGAAGCGCTGGAACGCGCCGTCCAGCAGCGTTTCGCCCGCGTTCATGTGCTGATGAACAATGCCGGCATCCAGCCGGACACATCGATCTTCAGCGCCGAAGCCAACTGGGACCACATCCTCGCCGTCAACCTGATGGGCGTCATCCACGGCACGCAGGTCTTCGGGCCCAACATGCTGGCCCATGGCGAGCCCGGGCTGATCATCAACACCGGTTCCAAGCAGGGCATCACCACGCCGCCCGGCAATCCCGCGTATAATGTCTCCAAATCCGGCGTGAAGGTCTTCACCGAGGCGCTGCAGCACGAGCTGCGCAACACCGAGGGTGTGAGGCTTTCCGCCCATCTCCTCATCCCCGGCTTCGTCTATACCGCGCTCACGAAGGGCGACCGCACGGAAAAGCCGGATGCCGCCTGGACACCGGCGCAGACCGTCGATTTCATGATGGAAAGCCTCGAACGCGGCGATTTCTATATCCTCTGCCCCGATAACGACGTGCCGCGCGCGCTCGACGAACGTCGCATGGCATGGGCGATCGGCGACGTCATCGAAAACCGCCCGCCGCTGTCGCGCTGGCACCCCGACTACGCGGAGAAATTTCGCGCCTTCGTGGAAGAAACGTAACGGGCCATAACAAGCTTTGATTGGTAATCGGCGGAAAGCCGGATAAGAGTTTTCGACCTTTCCGGCTTTCGAGACCCTTGCCATGGACTTCCTGCCCACGCTCCCGACACTGCTCGCCTTTTCCGCGGCAAGCCTGCTGCTCGCCGCCACGCCCGGCCCCGACATGACATTGTCGATCAGCCGGGCGCTGTCGCAGGGCCGCGGCGCCGCGCTGTTCGTCGTTCTGGGCACGGGGCTCGGCATCTGCGTGCACACGCTGCTCGTGGCTTTCGGCATCGCGGCCCTCATCACCGCCTCGCCCACCGCCTTCATGATCCTCAAGACCGGCGGCGCGGCCTACCTGCTGTGGCTTGCCGTGCAGGCCATCCGCCACGGTTCGAACTTCACGGTGAAGGCCACGACGGGCCCGCGCGGCACCGCACTCGCCAACATCTCGACGGGCTTCTGGGTGAACCTGCTCAATCCCAAGGTCATCATCTTCTTCATGACCTTCCTGCCGCAGTTCGTCTCGGCGGGCGACCCGCACGTCACCGGCAAGCTCATCTTCTTCGGCGTCTTCTTCATCCTGATCGGCATGCCGGTCAACGCCATGGTCGTGCTGGCCGCAGACAAGCTCGCCGCCTGGCTTCAGCAAAACCCGAAGGTGCTGCGCGGCATCGACTACACCTTCGCCGGCGTCTTCTCGGTCTTCGCGATGAAGATCTTCCTCACGCAGGCGCGCTGACGCGAAGGGCGAACCGCCTGTTGCAGATCCCTCAGCCGATCAGCAGGGCGTCGTCATCCAGCGTCTGGCCGCGCATCTTGCGGAACATCGCGATGAGATCCTCGACCTGCAGCGTCTTGCGGCTGTCGCCGGCCACATCCAGCACGATCTCGCCGCCGTGCAGCATCACCGTGCGGTGGCCGTAGTCGAGGGCCTGGCGCATGGAATGCGTCACCATCAGCGTCGTCAGCTTGCGCTCGGAAACGATCTTCTGCGTGAGGGTCATGATGAACTCGGCCATGCCCGGATCGAGCGCCGCCGTATGTTCGTCGAGCAGCAGCACGTCGGAACCGGCAAGCGTGGCCATGACGAGCGAGACCGCCTGACGCTGGCCGCCGGAGAGCAGGTCCATGCGGTCGCGCATGCGGTTCTCAAGCCCGAGATTGAGCTCGGCGATGCGGTCGCGGAAGAGTGCGCGCCGCTGCGGGCCAAGCGCGGAGGCAAGCCCGCGCCGTTCGCCGCGACGGGCGGCCAGCGCCAGGTTCTCCTCGATCGAGAGCGCGCCGCAGCTTCCCGTCAGCGGATCCTGGAAGACGCGCGCGACGCGGCCCGCACGGGCGGCCGTGCCCTGCCGCGTGACATCGGCCGTGCCGATCGTCACCTTGCCTTCGGTCGCGATCACGTCGCCGGCGAGAACGCCGAGCAGGGTGGACTTGCCCGCACCGTTGGAGCCGATCACGGTAACGAACTGCCCCTCCTCGATGGTGAGGCTGACGCCGTTCAGCGCCTGCTTCTGCAGCGGCGTGCCCTTGCCGAAGGTGACCTTGATATCGGAAACGGAAATCATCAGGCGGCTCCTCCGCGGCGAAGGCGCGGCAGAACGAGCGCCACGGTGACGAGCAGCGCCGTCACGAAGTTGAGGTCCGAGGCCTGGAGGCCCAGAATATCGGACGACAGCGCGAGCTGGATGGCGATGCGGTAGAGGATCGAGCCGACGACGCAGCCGATCAGCGCGATCAGGATGCCGCGCGCACCGAACAGCGTCTCGCCGATGATGACGGCGGCAAGGCCGACGACGATCGTGCCCACACCCGACGTCACGTCGGCAAAGCCGTTGGTCTGGGCAAACAGCGCGCCGCCGAGCGCGACCAGCGCGTTGGAAAGCGCAATCCCGAGATAGATCTGCTTGTTGGTGTTGACGCCCTGCGCGCGGGCCATGCGGGCGTTAGCCCCGGTCGCGCGCATCGAAAGGCCGGCATCGCTTTCAAGGAAGCGCCAGACGACGATGACCGCGATGACGACGAGGACGCCGACGAACAGCGGGCGGACATAGAAATCCCGCAGGCCATGGCCGAAGAACGGGCTGATCATCGTCTCGGCATTGATCAGCGCGACATTCGGCTTGCCCATCACACGCAGGTTGACGGAGAAGAGCGCGATCATCGTCAGGATCGAGGCGAGCAGGTTGAGAATGCGGAACCGCACGTTCAGCACAGCCGTCACCAGTCCGGCGAGCGCGCCCGCCACCATGGCGACCGCGGCGGCCAGCCACGGATTGACGCCCGCGATGATCAGCACGGCGGCCACGGCGGCCCCCAGCGGAAACGAACCGTCGACCGTCAGGTCGGGAAAGTCCAGCACGCGGAAGGCAAGGTAAACGCCGATCGCGACGAAGGCATAGACCAGCCCCAGTTCGACGGCACCCCAGAAGGCAATCAGGCTCACGGTTCTCGGCTTTCTCTTGGGTCACCTCCCGCACGCATGCGGGTCGGTCCTCTTAACAGATCAACCGCTGCCGGGCGATCCGGCAGCGGTTGATTCCGATTGGCGATGCGCGGGGGGACCCGCGTTTAGTCGATCACGCGGGTCGCGCGGCCGACGACGGCTTCGGGAAGCGTGACGCCCATCTTGGTCGCCGCGCCCTTGTTGACGACGAGATCCGTGCCGGCGGCAACCTTCACGGCGATATCGCCCGGCTGCTCGCCCTTGAGGATGCGCACGACGATGTCGCCCGTCTGCTTGCCCACGTCCTTGTAGTTGAAGCCGAGAGCCGCGATGGCGCCACGCGAGACGGAATCCGTGTCGGCGGTGAAGAGCGGCAGCTTGGCTTCCTCGGCAACGGCGACCGCGCCTTCCAGCGCGGAGATGATCGTATTGTCCGTCGGGATGTAGATCGCGTCGGCACGGCCGACCAGCGCGCGGGCAGCGCCCTGCACTTCGGCGGACTTGGTGGCGGCGGATTCGACGACGGTGAGGCCGGCCTTTTCAGCTTCGGCCTTCAGCACGGCAAGCAGCGAAACCGAGTTCGCCTCACCGGAATTGTAGAGATAGCCGATGGTCTTCGCCTCCGGCAGGATTTCCTTGATCAGCGCCAGATGTTCGGCGACCGGCGACATGTCGGACAGACCCGTCACGTTGCCGCCCGGCTTGTCCATGTCGGTGACGAGCTGTGCGCCGAGCGGATCCGAAACGGCCGTGAAGACCACGGGAATGTCCTTCGTCGCGGACACGACGGCCTGGGCCGACGGCGTGGAAATCGGCACGATCACCGTCGGGTCCTCACCGACGAACTGGCGGGCGATCTGCGCCGCCGTCGCGGGGTTGCCCTGCGCCGACTCGTAGAGGAACTTCAGGTTCTCGCCGTCCTTGTAGCCTGCCGCTTCCAGCGTTTCCTTCACGCCGTCGCGCACCGCATCCAGCGCCGGATGTTCGACGATGGCCGTTACGGCAACAGTGACGTTTTCGGCTTTCGCAGGCAGCGAAAGGGCAAGCGTTGCCGCACAGGCGAGCAAAAGGTGGCGCATGAAGTCTCTCCCTTGAACGAATTTTGGCCTTTCTAGGCAAATCGCCCGGCCAGATCAATTGTCGGACTTCGGTCGTTCAATCACATTTTCTGATGGAATCCTTGGGCCCGCGCAAACCTCAGGACACCTTGCCCTCTTCCGGCTGGTCGGCGGAGTAGCGCATGATGAGCGGCATCTGGGCGAGCGTGAAGACGATGGTGATGGGCATGGTGCCCCAGACCTTGAACGCCACCCAGAAATCGGTCGAGAACGACCGCCAGACGACCTCGTTCAGCACGGCCAGGAAGAGGAAGAACAGGCCCCAGCGCAGCGTCAGCTTGCGCCAGCCCTCGTCGGTGAGCTTGAAGGCGGCATGGAAGACGTAGCCGAGCAGCGACTTGCCGAACAGAAGTCCGCCGAGCAGGATCGCGCCGAACAGCGTGTTGACGATGGTGGGTTTCATCTTGATGAACGTGTCGTTCTGCAGCCAGAGCGTCAGCGCGCCGAAAACGAAGACCACGATGCCCGAGATCAGCGGCATCATCGGCAGCGTGCGCGTCAGGATCCAGGAGACGATGAGCGCGATCGCCGTCGCGGCCATGAAAAGCCCGGTGGCGATGAAGATCGGGCCGCCCATTTCGGCCAGCACGGGAAAGTGCGAGGCCAGCCATTCGCCGCGCGAATTGGCGAAGAAGAACACGACGAGCGGGCCGAGTTCCAGCACCATCTTGAGGAGCGGGCTGACCTTCTCCTCCGTCTTCGCCGGGGCGTCCATCGTTGCCTTGCTCATGCCTGTACTCCTGCAATCGCTTCCGCGAAATCCTTGGCCTCGAAGGGTTCGAGATCGTCGATCCCTTCGCCGACACCGATGAAATAGACAGGCAGCTTGTGTTTGGCGGCAATCGCCACAAGAATGCCGCCGCGGGCCGTACCGTCCAATTTTGTCATGATCAGGCCCGAAACGCCCGCGACGTTGCGGAAAATCTCGACCTGGTTCATGGCGTTCTGGCCGGTCGTGGCATCGAGCGTCTGGAGCACGGTGTGCGGTGCGTCCGGATCGAGCTTGCCGAGCACGCGCACGATCTTCTCCAGTTCCGCCATCAGCTCCGTCTTGTTCTGGAGCCGCCCGGCCGTGTCGATGATCAGCACGTCGCTCTTGCTTTCCTTCGCCCGCTCATAGGCCTCGTAGGCGAGGCCCGCCGCATCGGCGCCGAGCTTGGAGGAAACGATGTCCGAGCCGGTACGCTCCGCCCATATCTTCAGCTGCTCGATGGCCGCCGCACGGAACGTATCACCGGCGGCGAGCATCACCTTGAGGCCCGCGCCGGAGAGTTTTGCGGCAAGCTTGCCGATGGTCGTGGTCTTGCCCGTGCCGTTCACGCCGACGACGAGAATGACATGCGGCTTGTGATTGAGGTCGAGTTCCAGCGGCCTTGCGACCGGCGCGAGCACCTTGGTGATCTCGCTTGCCATGATGCGCGACACGTCGGCGCCCGTCACATCTTTGCCGTAGCGCTCGGATGCCAGCGTATCGGTGATGCGTAGCGCCGTCTCCACGCCGAGATCGGCCTGGATCAGCAGATCCTCCAGATCCTGCAACGTGTCGTCATCAAGCTTGCGCTTGGTGAAGAGGCTGGTGATCTGCCCCGTGAGCTGCGAGGAGGTGCGCGAAAGCCCCTCGCGCAGGCGCTGGAACCACGTGCGCTTCGGCTCCGGCGCCGCGACCTCGGCGACGGGCTTGCTTTCAGCCGTGGCAAAGCCCTTGGGCAGCGCCTTCGGCTCGACTGAAACAACCTCTTCGAGAACGGGATCCTCGGTTGCGACGGCCACGGCCTGCTCTTCGGCAGGCGCAACGCTTTCTTCCGGCTCGAAAACATCCTCGACAGGAGCAACCGGCTCGTCCGCCACGTCGATGTCTTCGCTCGGCGCGTCCGGTTCCTCGTCGGGCGCCGGGTCTTCGATTGCCGCTGCCGGAACGTCGTCCGAAGGTCCGCCCGCCGTTTCCATCTCGGCCGGCGCGACCGGGTCCTTGGCGACCGGCAGGTTCGGCGCATGCGGCAGCGGATAGATATCCGGCTCCGGCTCGTCGGGAACGTGGCTGCCGGCCTCCGGATTGGCGGCCTCGGCCTCGTCGAGCAGCGCGTCGCGCTCTTCCGCCACGACGGGTTCTTCCGTGGCCGGCGCGGGCGCCACCGCCGCATCGTCAGGCACGACGGCGGGAACCTCCGCCTCCGGCTTCTGCTCGGGCGCGGTGTCTTTTCCGAAGGTGAAGATCTTCTTGATGAAGCCGAGGG
This sequence comes from Shinella sp. AETb1-6, assembly GCF_009826875.1. NCBI lineage: Bacteria > Pseudomonadati > Pseudomonadota > Alphaproteobacteria > Hyphomicrobiales > Rhizobiaceae > Shinella > Shinella sp. AETb1-6. The sequence continues at coordinate 168,413 of NZ_WUMM01000010.1, forward strand.
CCATGAAAGGTGTCCGCTAGTTATGCGAGAAGGCGGTTACGGGCCGCATCGTCAGGTGCTTGCCATTGTGGCCGGTGATCGTCACCGGCACAAGGTCGCGCGGCTTGAGACCCGCGGCATCGACGAGCGTGAAGTTTTCCGTGTGGGCAAGGCCGTTGTTCTCGACGAGGATCATTTCCTCTCTCCCGATCATGGAGACGAGATGGGCCTCGGCGAGCCGTTTTCCAGTCTCGCGCAGGCGCCCCGCGCGCTCCTTGACCAGCGCCCGGTCGAGCTGCGGCATGCGCGCGGCCGGCGTTCCCGGGCGCGGACTATAGGGAAAGACGTGCAGATGCGCGATGCCGCAATCCTCCGCGAGCCGTCCGGCATTGGCGAACATCTCCTCCGTCTCCGTCGGGAAACCGGCGATCATGTCGGCGCCGAAGCTCGCCTCAGGCCGCAGATCGCGCACGCGGTCGCAGAAGGCGCGCGCATCGGCGGCCGAATGGCGGCGCTTCATGCGCTTGAGGATCATGTCGTCGCCATGCTGCAAGGACAGATGCAGATGCGGCATGAAACGCGGCTCGTCGGAAATCAGGTCCCAGAGATGGTCGTCCGCCTCGATGCTGTCGATGGAGGAAAGCCGAAGGCGCCGGATCTCCGGCACCTGCTTCAAAAGCGTCTTGGCAAGCAGGCCGAGGCTCGGTTTTCCGGGCAGGTCGGCGCCGTAGCTGGTCGCGTCCACGCCGGTCAATACGATCTCGCAATAGCCGCCTTCGACGAGCTTGCGCGCCTGCTCCACCACCGCGCCCATCGGCACCGAGCGCGAATTGCCGCGGCCGTAGGGAATGATGCAGAAGGTGCAACGGTGGTCGCAGCCGTTCTGCACCTGCACGAAGGCGCGCACATGGCCGTCGATGAGCTTTACCATCTGCGGCGCGGTTTCCCGCACGCTCATGATGTCGTTGACAACAAGCTTCTCTTCCGCCGAGACGCCGAAATCCGGCAAACGGCGATAGGAGGCGCTTTTCAGCTTCTCCTCGTTGCCGAGCACGGCGTCCACTTCCGGCATGCCGGCGAAGGTTTCGCTTTCGGTCTGCGCGGCGCAGCCGGTGACGATGATGCGGGCGTGCGGATTGTCGCGGCGCGCACGGCGGATTGCCTGCCGCGCCTGGCGCACGGCCTCGCCGGTCACCGCACAGGTGTTCACCAGCACGGCATTGTTCAGCCCCGCCTTCTCGGCTTCCGCACGCATCACTTCCGATTCGTAGGTGTTGAGCCGACAGCCGAAGGTTATGACCTCGACCCCGCTCAAAGGGCGGCCGCCTCGGCGTCATCCCGGCGGAACGCGCCGGTTGCGGGATCAAGCATGCCCGACCACTCCCATTCGGCCGGGCCGGTCATGACGACGTGATCGTCTTCGCGCCATTCGATGGTGAGCTTGCCGCGGTTCGGGCTGCTGGCGACGGTGATCTCCACCGTGCGGCCCGTGCGGCCGGTGCGCGCGCCCGAAACGCCCGCCGAGCAGGCGGCCGAGCCGCAGGCGAGCGTCAGCCCCGCGCCGCGCTCCCAGGTGCGCGTCGTCATCGTGGTCGGCGAGGTCACCTGCGCCAGCGTGATATTCGCCTTTTCCGGAAACATCGGGTGGTTTTCGAGCAGCGGGCCGAAACGGTCGAGATCGAAGCTCATCGGATCGCGGTCGACCCAGAAGATCGCATGCGGATTGCCCATCGACATGACCGAGGGCGAATGCAGCACCGGATCGTCGATCGGCCCGATCTGCAGCTCGATCCGGCTCGTATCGTAGAATTCCTCAGCGAGCGGAATACGGTCCCATTCGAAGACCGGCCTGCCCATGTCGACGGAAATCGTGCCGTCCGCGTGCTCAACGGCGTTCAGGATGCCGGCGACCGTCTGGAAGGTGAAGGCCTTCTTGCCCGTCTCGGCGGCCAGCGCCTGCACCACGCAGCGTGTGCCGTTGCCGCAGGCCTGCGCCCGCGTGCCGTCGCAATTCAGGATATCGATGAAGGCATCGGTGCCGTCGACCTTCGGATCGTGGATCGCCATGATCTGGTCGAAGCGGGTCGCGGGATCGGCATTGAGCGCGATCGCCGCCGCCGGCGTGACGACATCCGGACGCCCGCGCATGTCCACGACCAGGATCATGTTTCCCAGCCCGTTCATTCTTGCGAATTCGACCGTTTCTGTCATTGCGCCTGCCCGATTGGGCCCAAGGTGGCCCGTTGGGCCGTATATGGCGGAAAAGCCCGCGGATTTCCAGTACTTTGCTCAGACGGTGGAGCGGGGAACCTCAAACATCTCGCCGGGCCTCAAAGCGCGAAAACGCTCGCGCCCGATGCCGGCTGCGTCCAGCGCACTTTCCAACGCCGCCAGCGGTTCGTCCACGCCCTCGTTGGTCAGCCGGAACGTGCCCCAATGATGGCCGGCGACAAAGGCCGCCCCGCTCGCTACCATGCCCTGCACCGCCTCATCCGGATTCTGGTGCTGCGGGCGCATGAACCAGCGCGGTTCGTAGGCGCCGAAGGGCAGGTTGGCGAGGCGGATCGGGCCATGCTTCTCGCGGATCGCCCGGTAGTTGATGCCCCGGTGAAAGCCGGTATCGCCGATATGGTAGATCTTACCGCCCGGCGTCTCGATGAGGAAGGCCGACCACAGCGCCATGCGGCGATCGGCCAGCCCCCGCGCCGACCAGTGGTGGCACGGTTCGCAATGGAGCGTCACATCGGCCGTCAAGGGCGCACTGTCGCCCCAGTCCATGGTCGCGACGCGCCCCTTGCCGGCGGCCGGTCCGATGATCCTGTCATTGCCGAGCGGCGTGAAGATCAGGCAATCGTCCCGCCTGGCCAGCGTTTTCAGCGTCGCGAGGTCGAGATGGTCGTAGTGGTTGTGCGTGACGAGCACGACGTCGATCTTCGGCAGGTCGGCGAGCCGGACGCCCGGCGGATTGACGCGCTTGGGCCCGGCAAAGGGCAAGGGGCTCGCCCGGTCGCTCCAGACGGGGTCGGTCAGGATGTTGAGGCCGGCGGTCTGGATCAGGAGGGTGGCATGGCCCACCATGGTCACGACAAGGCGATCACCCTCGACCCGCGCCTCCGGCACGGCCGGCGGAAACGGGCTCGGCCAGTCGGCGGGCCAGGCCACGCGTCCGCCGCCGAATTGCCAGCGCAGCAGCTCGACAAAATTGTTCGGCTCCTCGCCATCGGGATTGAAGAAGCGCGTTCCGTCGAAATGGTCGCTGACGGGACCGTCATAATAGCGGTTCGCCGCCCGGCCCGTGCTCGCGGCCGCGCCGCCCGCAGGCATCGCGAGAGCGCCTATACCGGACCATTTGAGAAATTTGCGACGATTCATCGCCAGAAGATAGGTGCGCGCGCCTTTTGCCGCAACGGCGCGGCGCCGGCTCGCGCAAATGTGACGACGGGCCGGATTTGGCGATGTTTCTTGACTTTGTACCCTTTGTATTGTTAAAGCCGCGCCATCAGCGACAAGTGAGAATGCTTGAAGCCGCCGACCGGGACCCGCGAAGGTATAAAGAGATCCCGGAGGTCAACACCCGACAGCGCGATGCGCCCTCGGGTGCTTTTTGGCTTTGCGTCTTGTTTTCGTCGCCGATAGCACCGACGTTTCCGGCGAACACGGAAACAAGAAGGAAGACGTGATGTTTGAAACACTCCAGGACCGCCTTGGCTCCATTCTGAATGGACTGACAGGCCGTGGCGCGCTTTCCGAGGCCGATGTCTCGGCAGCGCTGCGCGAGGTCCGCCGTGCGCTTCTGGAAGCGGACGTGGCGCTGGAAGTGGTGCGCTCCTTCACCGATGCGGTGCGCGAGAAGGCCGTCGGCGCGGAGATCCTGAAGTCCATCAAGCCCGGCCAGATGGTCGTGAAGCTGGTGCATGACGAGCTCGTGTCGATGCTCGGCGACGAGGGCGTTTCGATCGATCTCAACGCGGCTGCCCCCGTCGTCATCATGATGGTCGGCCTCCAGGGCTCGGGCAAGACGACCACGTCGGGCAAGATCGCCAACCGGCTGACCACGCGCGACAAGAAGAAGGTCCTGATGGCCTCGCTCGACACGCGCCGTCCGGCCGCGCAGGAGCAGCTTCGCCAGCTCGGCGTGCAGACCGGCATCGACACGCTGCCCATCATCGCCGGCCAGTCGCCGACCGATATCGCCGCGCGCGCCGTGCAGGCCGCCAAGCTCGGCGGCCACGATGTCGTCATCCTCGACACCGCCGGCCGCACCCACATCGACGAGCCGCTGATGATCGAGATGGCGGAGATCAAGCGGAAGTCCAATCCGCATGAAATCCTGCTCGTCGCCGATGCGCTGACCGGTCAGGACGCCGTCAACCTCGCCCGCAATTTCGACGAGCGCGTCGGCATCACCGGCCTCGTTCTCACCCGTATGGACGGCGACGGCCGCGGCGGTGCGGCCCTCTCCATGCGCGCCGTCACCGGCAAGCCGATCAAGCTGATCGGCGTCGGCGAGAAGATGGGCGAGCTGGAGGAATTCCACCCCCGCCGCGTCGCCGACCGCATCCTCGGCATGGGCGACATCGTCTCGCTCGTGGAGAAGGCTGCGGAGAACATCGATGCCGAGAAGGCGGCCGCCATGGCCGCCAAGATGGCCAAGGGCAAGTTCGACCTGAACGACCTCGCCGACCAGCTGCGCCAGATGCAGAAGATGGGCGGCATGGGCGGCATCATGGGTATGATGCCCGGCATGGCCGGCATGAAGGACAAGATGTCGGCCGCCGGCCTCGACGACAAGCTGTTCGGCCGCCAGATCGCCATCATCAATTCGATGACCAGGGCCGAGCGCGCCAACCCCGATATCCTCAAGCATTCCCGCAAGAAGCGCATCGCCGCCGGCTCCGGCACCGATGCCTCCGACATCAACAAGCTTCTCAAGATGCACCGCCAGATGGCGGACATGATGAAGATGATGGGCGGCAAGAAGGGCGGCATGATGAAGCAGATGATGGGCGGGCTTGCCGGCAAGATGGGCCTCGGCGGCCTTGGCGGCGGCATGCCGGACCTGTCGAAGATGGACCCCAAGCAGCTCGAGGCGCTGGCCAAGCAGGCCGAGGCCGCCGGCATCAAGCCGGGCAGCATGCCGGGTCTGGGCGGCGGCGGTCTGCCGGGTCTTGGCGGCGGACGCCTTCCCGGTCTCGGCGGCCTTCCGGGCCTGCCCGGCCTGCCGAAGAAGAAGTGAGGGGCTGAGGCATGAGCATCGATCCGAAGATCAAAGAACAGCTGGGCCAGTACCGGCAGTCGATCGACAATATCGACGCCGCCCTCGTGCATATGCTCGCCGAGCGCTTCCGCTGCACCCAGGCGGTGGGCGTGCTGAAGGCGACGCATGAACTGCCGCCGGCCGATCCGGCGCGCGAAGAATACCAGATCGAACGCCTCCGCCGCCTGGCGAAGGACGCCAATCTGGATCCGGATTTCGCGGAGAAGTTCCTGAACTTCATCATCCGCGAGGTGATCCGGCATCATGAAGCCATTGCCGCTGAACACAGCGGTGCAAACCAGAATGCTCCTGCGTAAACCAGGCGCAGGCTCACCACATCGAAGGAGAAAAACATGTCCCTGAAAATTCGTCTCGCCCGCGGTGGTTCCAAGAAGCGTCCGTACTACCAGATCGTTGTTGCCGACGCCCGTTCGCCGCGTGACGGCCGCTTCCTCGACCGCCTCGGCGCCTGGAACCCGATGCTCGCCAAGGACGACGCCAACCGCGTCCAGATCGACGCCGACCGCGCCAAGGAATGGATCGCCAAGGGCGCACAGCCGACCGACCGCGTTGCCCGCTTCCTGGACGACGCCGGCGTTCTGAAGCGCGAAGCCCGCAACAACCCGAACAAGGCAAAGCCGGGCAAGAAGGCCGTCGAGCGCGCCGCCGAGAAGAAGCAGAAGGAAGAAGACGCCGCTGCTGCTGCCGCCGAATAATCGACGGCAAGACCATCTGGAAGCGGGCGGCGTGTCTCATGCCGCCCGTTTTCGTTTGGAGCGCGGCGCGGAACGTCGTAAAGCGTCTTCGCCCGCTCTCATCTGAAACCGGAACGATAGAACGCTCGGAAGCCACCATGGTGAAACTGGAAAATCCCGTCCTCATGGGCAGCATCGGCGCCGCGCAGGGCCTGCGTGGCGAAGTCCGCGTGAAATCCTATACCATCGACCCCACCGCCATCGGCGATTACGGCCACCTGCACACCGAGGACGGCCGGTCCTTCGAGGTTCTGGAAATCCGCGAAGCGAAGAATGTGGTCGTCGTGCGCTTCCGCGGCATCAACGACCGCAACGCCGCCGAGGCGCTGAACGGCCTCGACCTCTATATCGAGCGCGACAATCTGCCGGACGAGGAACTGGACGAGGACGAGTTCTTCTATGCCGATCTCGAAGGGCTGGAAGCCGTCGACGAGAGCGGCCGCAGCCACGGCACTGTCACAGGCATCTTCGATTTCGGCGCCGGCGACTTGCTGGAACTCAAGGGCCCCGGCAAGCGCCCGGTGCTCATCCCCTTCTCCGAAGCCGCCGTGCTGGAGATCGACGTCGTGGGCGGACGCCTGCTGATCGATCCCGTCGCCGCCGGCCTGATAGACGACGAGAAGGACAATGGACCGGGCAGCCGTCGCCGCCGCCCGCCGCTGTCCGACGGCGGTGAATGACGTGGCTTTCCGCGCCACCGTCCTGACCCTCTATCCGGAAATGTTTCCGGGCCTGCTCGGCCAGTCGCTGTCCGGCAAGGCCCTTGCGCGCGGCGACTGGGCACTGGATTGCGTCCAGATCCGTGATTTCGCCACCGACCGGCACCGCTCCGTCGACGATACGCCGGCTGGCGGCGGCGCGGGCATGGTGCTGAAGCCCGATGTGCTCGCCAGGGCCATCGACCACGCCGGCGAAGGCGATAACCGCCCCCGCCTGCTGATGAGCCCGCGCGGCCGGCCGCTCACCCAGAAGCGCGTGCGCGAACTGGCGGCCGGCGATGGCGCCATCATCGTCTGCGGCCGCTTCGAGGGTGTCGACCAGCGCGTCATCGAGGGGCGCGGTCTGGAGGAGGTCTCGATTGGCGATTACATCCTCTCGGGCGGCGAGCCGGCGGCCATGATCCTGCTCGATGCCGTCGTGCGCATCCTCCCCGGCGTGATGGGCAATGCCCTGTCGGGCGAACACGAGAGCTTCGAAGGCGGCCTGCTGGAGCATCCGCATTACACCCGCCCGCAGGTCTGGGAAGACCGCGAAATTCCCGCGGTGCTCACGTCAGGCAACCACGCGGCCATCGAGAAATGGCGTTCCGAGGAAGCGCTGAAGCTGACGCGCGAACGCCGGCCCGACCTTCTGGCTGCTCAACCCATCACGAAATAATAGACCGTCAGCGCCAGTCCGACCGCGACGACAAGGCCGCGAATGACCGGCTGCGGCACGCGCCGCGCCGCCCAGACGCCGGCATAGCCGCCGATGGCCCCGGCCGGCACCATGATCGCGGCCTGCGGCCAGGCCACCACGTCGCCGCTCGCGAAGACGACGATCGCCATGCCGGCGATGACGAGCGCGAGGAAATTCTTGAGCGCGTTCAGCCGGTGGTAATCCCCGCCCTTGGTGAGGCCCAGCACGGCGAGCGTCATGATGCCCATGCCCGCGCCGAAGAACCCGCCATAGATCGAGGTCACGAACTGTCCCGCAAGCCCGGCCGGCGAGACCGGCTTTTCCGGCGAAAGCGTCGTCGGCCGCAGATAGGGCCCGGCCGCGAAGACCAGCGTCGCGCCGAGGATCAGCCAGGGAACGAGCACGCGGAAGGCGGCATTCGACATCGAGACCAGGATGAGCGCGCCGATCAGCCCGCCCACCAGCGACCACGCGCCGAGCACCATCGCCTCGCGCCTGTCCGCGCGGATTTCGCGCGCATAGGCGAGCGTGGAGGTGACATAACCGGGAAACTGCGTGATGGCGGAGGTGGCGCTGGCCACGATCGGCGGCAGGCCGGTGAGCGTCATCGCGCCAAAGGTCAGGAAGGTGCCGCCGCCGGCAATGGCGTTGACCACGCCGGACAGGAAACCCGCGACGAACAGGAAAACGGCGTCGACGATCGTCATCTCACTCCCACAGGCCTGAAAAGGCCTCCCCTCGATTGCTGATAGCGGCAGGCGCGGGAGCCGGCAAGGCGAGAAAATTCGCCCGCGCCGCCTGATTCTTCCGGTATAAGGGATGACAAGGCGGCCCGATTGGTGTATTGGCCCGCTCGGATTTGGGATTATCCCGCCGACCTGCAATCAAAGAATGGCGAATCCGCTCCGTCCGGCAACGGACTACCACACGAGGCATGACCTCCGAGGGACCGTCGAGCGCTCTGGCTGTTTCAGAACAACCGAAGGTTAGACCGATGAGCATCATCAAGCAGCTCGAGGCCGAACAGGCCGCCAAGATTGAAGCCAAGCGCACCCTGCCGGAATTCTCCCCGGGTGACACCGTTCGCGTCAACGTGCGCGTTACGGAAGGCACGCGTACCCGCGTTCAGGCCTATGAAGGCGTCTGCATCGCCCGTTCGGGCGGCGGCATCAACGAGAGCTTCACCGTTCGCAAGATCTCCTACGGCGAAGGCGTCGAGCGCGTATTCCCGGTTTACTCGCCGCTCGTCGAAGGCGTCGAAGTCGTCCGCCGCGGTAAGGTCCGCCGCGCCAAGCTTTACTACCTGCGCGACCGTCGCGGCAAGTCGGCCCGTATCGTCGAGAACGTCGGCACGCGCGCCCGCAAGCTGAACGACGCCGAGCGCCAGGCCATTGCCGAGGAAAAGGCACGCCTGGAAGCCGAGAAGGTCGCAGCCGCTCAGGCGCTCGCCGCTGAAAAGGCCGCCGCCGAAGCCGCCGAGAAGGCCGCTGCTGAAGAAGCAGCAAAGGCTGCCGAAGGCGCCGCCGAATAATCGGCAGCCCCTGGAAGAATTGAAAGCCGTCGGCCCTGGCCGGCGGCTTTTTGTTTTATGCAAACGCCTTGCAGCGAACGCGTCGTGCTTGCCTGACCGCCTGAACCTGTGACAGTGTTTCGCCGCCACAATTCCAGGAGTTCAGCCCGATGTTTTCCCGCCGCACCGTTCTTGCAGGCCTCGCCGCCGCTGTCCTCATGCCTGCCGTCGCCCTCGCCTCGGAGCTACCCGATCTCGGCGGAAAGACGGTCGTCGTGGTCACGGAGAACGCCTACCCGCCGCTGCAGTTCGTCGATCCCAAGACCGGCGAGCAGATCGGCTGGGAATACGACGCGATGAACGAGATCGCCAGACGGCTGAATTTCAAGGTCGAGTATCAGAACACCTCCTGGGATGCGATGATCCAGGCCGTCTCCGACAACCAGTACGCCATCGGCATGACCGGCATCACCATCAAGGATGACCGTAAGGAGAAGGTCGACTTCTCCGATCCCTATATGCGCTCGCAGCAGTTCATGCTGGTGCGCGCCGATGAAAACCGCTTTACGGACGCCAAGTCCTTCGCCGCGCTCAAGGACGGCCTGATCGCCGCCCAGCCCGGCACCTCGCCCTTCTACACCGCCGTCTACGAAATCCTCGATGGCAACGAGCAGAACCCGCGCATCAAGCTGTTCGAGACCTTCGGCGCCACGGTGCAGGCGCTCCAGGCCGGCGACGTCGACCTGGTCCTGACCGACAGCGTCGCGGCCAAGGGTTATGTCGATTCCTCGGGCGGCAAGCTCAAGGTGGTGGGCGAGCCGCTCGGCACGGAGGATTTCGGCTTCATCTTCCCCAAAGGCTCCGACCTCGTCGCGCCCGTCAACGCGGCGATCGCCGCGCTCAAGGCGGACGGCACGCTCGACGCGCTCAACAAGAAATGGTTCCTCGATTACAAGATGGGTGAGTGACGGACCCGGCATGGCCTCCGTTTCCCCCGGTGCGGACAAGGGCGACTATCCCTGGTGGCTTGTTGCCCTTGCCCTGATCGCGCTGGCGCTTGCCGGCGTCATCGTCGCGAACGATCTCTACCGGCAGGTCTTCTCCATTGTCTTGAAGGGGCTGTGGGTGACGATCTTCGTCACCCTCGTCGCCTTCCTGCTCGCCACCCTGCTCGGTCTCGCCATCGCCCTGATGGCGCTTTCCGAAAGCAAGGTGCTGCGCCAGGTCGCGCGCTTCTACACGGAAGTCATCCGGGGCGTTCCGGTGCTGGTGCTGCTCTTCTACATCGCCTTCGTCGGCGCACCGGCGCTGGTGGCCGTGATCAATGTCGCGATCAGCCCGCTTGTCTCCGCCGGCGTGATGGAACCGATGCTGGTGCGCGACCTCTCGCTGATGTGGCGCGCGATCATCGCGCTGATGATCGGCTATTCCGCCTTCATCGCCGAGGTTTTTCGCGCGGGCATCCAGTCGGTCGACAAGGGGCAGGTGGAGGCGGCCAAGGCGCTTGGCCTCTCGCGCGTCCAGCGCTTCCGGCTGGTGGTCTTTCCGCAGGCGATCCGCGTCATCCTGCCGCCGCTCGGCAACGATTTCGTGGCGATGGTGAAGGATAGTTCGCTGGTCTCCGTGCTCGGCGTCGCCGACATCACGCAGATGGGCAAGGTCTATGCCTCCGGGTCCTTCCGCTTCTTCGAGACCTATTCCATCGTCGCCTATGTCTACCTCATCCTCACCATCGGCCTGTCGCTGGCGCTGCGGGCGCTGGAAAGACGGCTGCGGCGCGGTGCCCATCCATGATTCTTCGTGGATTGCCGAAACCCGTAAAAATCGCTATATGCGGGATCATGGAATCCAAATTCGGATGCACGGAAAAGCATGTCGTCGTGCTGCAGGACCACAAGCGCCTGCCGGCCCGCTTCTTTGCGCGTGTCTTCGGGGCGCTCACCAGCCGCCTATCCTGATCCCTTGCGATCCGCAGCCTCGCGCTGCCTCTCCCTCATTTCCACATGCCAGACGGATGAAAAGCCATGAGCGCACCCCGTACCCTCTATGACAAGATTTTCGACGACCACATCGTCAGCCGCCAGGAAGATGGCACCTGTCTTCTCTACATCGACCGTCACCTCGTTCACGAAGTGACGTCGCCGCAGGCCTTCGAAGGCCTGCGCATGACCGGCCGCAAGGTGCGCGCGCCGGGCAAGACGCTCGCCGTCGTCGACCACAACGTTCCCACCTCGCCGGATCGCGCCCAGGGCATCAAGAACGAGGAAAGCCGCATCCAGGTCGAGGCGCTGGCCAACAATGCCGCGGAGTTCGGCGTCGAATACTATTCGGAAAAGGATGTCCGCCAGGGCATCGTGCACATCGTCGGCCCCGAGCAGGGCTTCACCCTGCCAGGCATGACCATCGTGTGCGGTGACAGCCACACCTCCACGCACGGTGCCTTCGGCGCGCTCGCGCACGGCATCGGCACGTCGGAAGTGGAACACGTTCTGGCCACCCAGACGCTGATCCAGAAGAAGGCCAAGAACATGCTGGTGCGCGTCGACGGCCAGCTGCCGGAAGGCGTGACCGCCAAGGACATCATCCTCGCCATCATCGGCGAGATCGGCACGGCCGGCGGCACCGGCCACGTCATCGAGTTCGCCGGCGAGGCGATCCGCTCGCTGTCGATGGAAGGCCGCATGACGGTCTGCAACATGACGATCGAAGGCGGCGCGCGCGCCGGCCTTATCGCGCCCGACGAGAAGACCTTCGAATACATCAAGGACAAGCCGCGCGCGCCGAAGGGCAAGGCGCTGGAAATGGCGCTCGACTACTGGAAGACGCTCCACACCGACGAAGGCGCGCATTTCGACCGCGTCGTCGTTCTGGATGCCGCCAACCTGCCGCCCATCGTGTCCTGGGGCTCCTCGCCGGAAGACGTCGTCTCCGTCGAAGGCGTCGTGCCGAACCCTGACGATATCGAAGACGAGACCAAGCGTTCGTCCAAGTGGCGCGCCCTCGATTACATGGGCCTGAAGCCGGGCACGAAGATCACCGACATCGCCATCGATCGCGTCTTCATCGGCTCGTGCACCAACGGCCGCATCGAGGACCTGCGCGCCGTCGCCGCCGTCGTCGAAGGAAAGAAGGTCGCCTCCACCGTCAACGCCATGATCGTTCCGGGCTCCGGCCTCGTGAAGGAACAGGCCGAGAAGGAGGGTCTCGACAAGATCTTCAAGGAAGCCGGTTTCGACTGGCGCGAGCCGGGCTGCTCCATGTGCCTGGCCATGAACGACGACCGCCTGAAGCCGGGCGAGCGCTGCGCCTCCACCTCGAACCGCAACTTCGAGGGCCGCCAGGGCTTCAAGGGCCGCACGCATCTCGTGTCGCCCGCCATGGCCGCCGCCGCCGCCATTGCCGGCCACTTCGTCGACATCCGCGACTGGCAGTAACTCTGGCGCCGTCGCCAAAATGATAAAAGGCCGGGACATGCTCCCGGCCTTTTTCTTTGTCTGCTCTTTTTCTTTGCCCGGCCATTTTCTTTGAAGGAGACCTTCTTGAAACGCCTTCTCCTGCTGCGCCACGCCAAATCCGCCTGGCCCGACGGCGTTGAAGACCACGACCGCCCGCTGAGCGACCGCGGCCGCCGCGACGCGCCGCGCATGGGCGCCTGCATCGCCGCCGCCGGCCTGCGACCGGACTTTGCACTGGTATCTTCCGCCCGGCGCACGCAGGAGACCTGGGCGCTGGTCGCGCCGGCGCTTGGCGGAACGTGCCCCTCCCTTGTGGTGCCATCGATCTACGAGGCGGAACCGGCGACGATTCTCGCGGCGATACAGGGCGCGCCCGAAGAGAGCGAAACACTGCTCGTCATCGGGCACAATCCGGGTTTCGAGGCATTGGCCGCCCTGCTCGCCCGACAGGGTGACCCGGACGCCTTTGCACGGATGAAAACGAAGTATCCGACCGCAGGGCTGGCGGTGATAGAATGCAACAGCCTGCGCTGGGCGGACGTCACGCCCGGCGCAGGCCGCCTTGAAGCCTTCGTCACGCCGAAGACGCTGCCCTAACCCAAAAAACGACGGCAGGGCCTGCGGCATCCCCCTCATCCGGCCCTTCGGGCCACCTTCTCCCCACGGGGGAGAAGGGAAACGAGACGTCTGCGATCCTCTCCTTCTCTCCAGCGGGGAGAAGCGAAGCGAGACGTCTGCGATCTTCCCCTTCTCCCCACCGGGGAGAAGGTGCCGGCAGGCGGATGAGGGGGCTGCAGGCAATCGATCAGAACGTCGCCGTCTTCGGATCCGGCCCGATACGTTTGCCATCCTTCTCGAGGGCGGCGAGGGTCGTGAGATCATCGGCATCCAGCCTGAAATCGAAGACCTTGAAGTTCTCGGCGATGCGCGACGGCGTTACCGATTTCGGGATCACGACGAGCCCGTTGTCGATATGCCAGCGGATGATGACCTGCGCCGGCGTGCGGCCATGCTTTGCGGCGACCTGCGCCACGACAGGGTTCTCCAGGAGCTTGCCCTGACCGAGTGGGCTCCACGATTGCGTGACGATACGGTGCTTGTCGTGCCAGGCGCGCGCCTCGGTCTGCGGGAAATCAGGGTGCAGCTCGATCTGGTTGATGACAGGCGTGATGCCGGTCTCGTCGATCAGGCGCTGGAGATGTTCGGGATAGAAGTTGGACACGCCGATGGAGCGGGCGCGGCCTTCCTTCTGGATCTGGATGAAGGCCTTCCAGGTATCGACATACCGGTCACGGTTCGGCGCCGGCCAATGGATGAGGTAGAGATCGACATAGTCGGTGCCGAGACGCTTCAGGCTGGCATCGAACGCTTTCAGCGTCGAATCGTAGCCCTGTTCCGCGTTCCAGAGCTTGGTGGTCAGAAAAATCTCCGAGCGATCGACGCCGGAAGCGCGGATACCCTCGCCCACCCCCTGCTCGTTCTCGTAGATCGCCGCCGTGTCGATATGGCGGTAGCCCTGCGAAAGGGCCGCCTTCACCGCGGTCACGGCCGTGTCGTTCGGGGTCTGCCAGACGCCGAGGCCGACCTGGGGAATGCTGTTGCCGTCATGAAACAGGATTGTTGGTTGATCGCTCATCGGAATATCTCCCTGAAATGCGGGCGCGCCGAGCCGCCGGGGCTCCCGGCGCCATGGACCAGCGCCAAAGGACAGGTGCCGGTGCGGCAACCGATATAGGGCCCCGGCCTGCGACTTTAAAGAACACGCACCGTGGTTCCGCGGCGCAGATAGGGCAGGATGCGCAGCATGTCGCGCCGGGCCACGGCGATACAGCCGGCGGTCGGTTCGTAACCGGGGCGGGCCAGGTGGAAGAAGATCGCCGAGCCGCAATGGCGCCGCCGCGATGTCACGTTCCAGTCCAGCACGAGGCAGATGTCGTAGAGCTCGTCGGCGCGCCGCATCTCCTCATGGCTTGGCCGGAAGGGCGCCCTCACGAGCCGGTTGTAGCTCGGATGGCCGGGCGCATCGCACCAGAGCATGGACGGCCGGATGCGCCGCAGCGAAAGACCGCTCGCCGGCGCGCGGAGCCGGTCCCCGCGCAGGAAACCATGGAGCAGCGGCATGGCGGCGATCGGTGTCGCCCCATCGCCCTCGCGCTTGCGGCTGGTGCGGCCAGAGCGGCCAAGCGCTGCGGGCAGGCGCAGGGGCCCGACCTGCACGATGGCCCGGCTGCGGTTTCCCGCCACCGGCCGCACGAGAATGGTCTTCACGCGATGTTCATCAGATGTGATCCGGCTCATATTCTTCCGCCATATTCGCGCCACGCCACGATCCTCTTGGCTAAGTCCATGGGCGGGCTTGCCAAAAGCGCCAGTTCCCTTACTTTCCAGAGGAATGCCGAGAGGTAAAGCATGACATCCCGCACCATCCTTCTTGTCGATGACGACAACGACCTCCGCGAGACGCTCGTCGAGCAGCTTTCGCTCTACGAGGAATTCTCGACGCTCGAGGAATCCACCGCCGGCAAGGGCATCCAGACCGCGCGCGCCAGCCAGGTCGATCTGCTCATCATGGATGTCGGCCTGCCGGATATGGACGGCCGCGAGGCCGTGAAGCTGCTGCGCAAGGGCGGCTTCAAGGCGCCCATCATCATGCTGACCGGGCACGACACCGATTCGGACACCATTCTGGGGCTGGAAGCCGGCGCGAACGATTACGTCACAAAACCCTTCCGCTTCGCCGTGCTGCTCGCGCGCATTCGCGCCCAGCTGCGCCAGCACGAGAGCAGCGAGGACGCCACCTTCACCGTCGGCCCCTACACGTTCAAGCCCGGCCAGAAGCTGCTGACGCTGGAAAACGGCCAGAAGATCCGCCTGACGGAGAAGGAAGCGGCGATCATCCGCTACCTCTACCGCGCCGACCAGAAGGTGGTGACGCGCGACGTGCTTCTGGAAGAGGTCTGGGGCTACAATTCCGGCGTTACCACCCATACGCTGGAGACCCATGTCTACCGGCTGCGCCAGAAGATCGAGCGGGACCCTTCCAATGCGGAGATTCTCGTGACAGAAAACGGCGGCTACAAGATCGTACCGTAACGTTTTTCGCGGCCGGATGGAGCAGCCTCACCCGGCTCCATGCCGACCGCCCACAAGGAGACGCCGACCGTGGCTCTCAGCGACGACATCGCCCTTCTCTCGCGCGTGCCGCTTTTCGCGGGCCTTGCCGATGACAAGCTGCGCCTGATGGCCTTCGGCGCCGAACGCCGGCGGCTGGTCGAGGGGCAGACGCTGTTTCGCGAGGGCACCTCGGCCGATTGCGGCTTCGTCGTCGCGGAAGGCGCGTTCCAGCTCACCTCGACGCTGCGCGACGGCTCGGTGCGCGACGAAGGCACGGCGGGCGCCGGCACGCTGTTGTCGGAACTCGCGATGATCTCCGCCGTCGAGCGCAAGTATACGGCGCTCGCGCTGGAAGACAGCGAGGTCATCCGCATCAACCGCCCGCTGTTCCGCCGCATGCTGGAAGAATATCCCGACGTCGCCGTGCTGGTCGACGCCCGCATCCGCGAAAACCTCGCCGCGATGATAACCCGGATGAAGGGGTTGGCGGGGCGATTTGCCTAACGCAACGCCGTAGCGGGCGGGATTGCCCCTCACCCTAACCTTCGCCCCGCTTGCGGGGAGAAGTGGCCGGCAGGCCGGATGAGGGGCGTTATCCGCGGGACCTATCCTCGCTGGAAAGGCGCCAGCGCGAAAACCTGCCCGCCCACACCCTCAGAAATCGAATTCCGCAATGACAGGCACGTGGTCGGACGGCCGTTCCCAGCCGCGCGCCTCGCGAATGACGACGATGTTGGAGAGATGCGGCTCGAGATCGGCGGACGACCAGATATGGTCGAGGCGGCGGCCCTTGTTGGCGGCCTGCCAGTCGGCCGAACGGTAGCTCCACCACGTATAGAGCTTCTCCGTCTCCGGCACCTTGCGCCGCATCAGGTCGACCCAGGCGCCCTTCGTCATCACGTCGATCAAACCCTCGGTCTCGATCGGCGTGTGGCTGACGATCTTCAGGAGCTGCTTGTGCGACCACACATCATGCTCCAGCGGCGCGATGTTGAGGTCGCCGACGAGGATGGAGGAGATGCCGGCCTCGGCCTCCGCATGCAAGAGCTTCATCTCCTCGATGAAATCGAGCTTGTGGCCGAATTTCACATTGATGGTGCGGTCCGGCTCGTCGCCGCCGGCCGGCACATAGAAATTGTGCAGGCGGATCGACTTTCCCCGGTGATGGAACAGCACCGAGACATGGCGCGCATCGCCGACGCCGCAATAATCGCGCCGCTCGACCAGCTCCGTCAGCGGCAGGCGCGAGACGGTGGCGACGCCGTGATAGCCCTTCTGGCCATGCATGACGATATGCTCGTAACCCAGCGCCTTCAGCGGCTTCGAGGGGAACTGGTCGTTCGGGCACTTGGTTTCCTGCAGGCACAGGATATCGGGTGAAAACGTCTTGAGGAAATGCTCGACGAGCGGCATGCGCAGCCGCACGGAGTTGATGTTCCACGTCGCAATCGAAAGTGCCATGCCCGTCCCCGAAAACTGGTCCGGCCCGTCAGGCGGGCCGGTCGGGGCGTCTTAGCGCAAGTACCGTGAAAACGGAAACGTCTTTGTCACTTGGAGCCGCGGTTGCGGATCTCGTCATAGGGAATGGCGAAGACGCGATCGTCGAGCTTCATGCCGGTCTGCACGTTGAAGATCATGACCGACGTGTCCTTGCCCTGCGCATCGGTGATCGTCCACTGGCGCAGGTCGTAGGTCTTGGGGTCGAACATCATGGTGATGGTCGAATCGCCGAACATGCTCTTGTCGCCGAGCACGATGGTGGTGAGGTCCGCCTCTTCCTTCACATTGCGCACCATCTTGGCCGACAGGTCGATCTTGTTGCCGAGCAGCAGGTTCAGCGGCGTCTTGGAGAGCGGGTAGATGTCCCAGGTCTTGAGCTTGCGATTGCCGATGACGACGGACTTGCCATCCGCGATGACGCGCATCGGCGACGGGTCCTCGTAGTTGAAGCGGATGCGGCCGGGGCGGTCGATATAGAACTTGCCGCCGGTCTGCTCGCCGCGCGGGCCGAACTGCACGAACTCGCCCATCATCGTCTTCACGGAGGCGAAGTGGTCGGCGATCTTCTGCGCGGCGGCACTTGCCTGCGCCGAGGCCTCGACCGGCGACAGCACCGAAAGGCCGGTCGCAAGCACGAGACCCATCAGACCGGTGAAACCACGACGGGTGAGAGAGGGGGCCACGCGGCCGGTTGCGGATCGGTTCATGTCGGTCTCCTTCATGCGTCTGTCATGCGGGCCAAACGCGGCGCCATAATGGCATCGGCCGGCGCACGCTTGGCGCGCGGGGCTTGCCGGGCGAAACGCCGCACCGGGCGGCGCGTTCCCGTTCGCCGCCGCGAAATTTAGTCTTCCGTCGGCACCAGGATCTCGCGCTTGCCCGCATGGTTGGCGGGGCCGATCAGCCCCTCCTGCTCCATGCGCTCGATCAGCGAGGCGGCGCGGTTGTAGCCGATGCCGAGGCGGCGCTGGATATAGGAGGTCGATGCCTTGCCGTCGCGCAGGACCACGGCGACGGCCTGGTCGTAGGGATCGTCGGAATCCTCGAGATTGGCCGTGCCGGCCGGGCCGTTGCCCCCGCCGTCCTCGTCGTCGTCCTCGGTGATCGCATCGAGATATTGCGGGGCGCCCTGCGTCTTGAGATGCGCCACCACGGCCTCGACTTCGTGGTCGGAGACGAACGGGCCGTGCACGCGCTGGATGCGTCCGCCGCCGGCCATGTAGAGCATGTCGCCCATGCCGAGCAGCTGTTCTGCGCCCTGTTCGCCGAGGATCGTGCGGCTGTCGATCTTCGATGTCACCTGGAAGGAGATGCGGGTCGGGAAGTTCGCCTTGATCGTGCCGGTGATGACATCGACCGACGGGCGCTGCGTCGCCATGATGACGTGGATGCCGGCCGCACGCGCCATCTGGGCGAGGCGCTGCACCGCGCCTTCGATATCCTTGCCGGCCACCATCATCAGGTCGGCCATTTCGTCGATGATCACGACGATGTAGGGCATCGGCTGGAGATCGAACTCCTCCGTCTCGTACATCGCCTCGCCGGTCTGGCGGTCGAAGCCGGTCTGCACCGTGCGGGTGATCTGCTCGCCCTTGGCCAGCGCCTGCTCCACGCGGCTGTTGAAGCCGTCGATGTTGCGCACGCCGATCTTCGACATCTTCTTGTAGCGCTCCTCCATCTCGCGCACGGTCCACTTCAAGGCCACGACGGCCTTCTTCGGATCGGTCACGACAGGCGAGAGCAGATGCGGGATGCCGTCATAGACGGAAAGTTCCAGCATCTTCGGATCGATCATGATCAGGCGGCACTGCTCCGGCTTCATGCGGTAGAGCAGCGACAGGATCATGGTGTTGATGGCGACCGACTTGCCCGAGCCGGTGGTGCCGGCGACGAGAAGGTGCGGCATCTTGGCGATGTCGGTGATGACGGGCTCGCCGCCGATCGTCTTGCCGAGCGCCATGGCGAGGCGCGACTTCGAGGTCTCGAAATCGCGGCTGGCGAGCAGTTCGCGCAGATAGACGGTCTCGCGGGTGGCGTTGGGCAGCTCGATGCCGATGGCGTTGCGGCCCGGCACGACCGCCACGCGCGCGGCGATCGCGCTCATCGAGCGGGCGATGTCGTCGGCAAGGCCGATGACGCGCGAGGACTTGATGCCGGGCGCGGGCTCCAGCTCGTAGAGCGTCACGACGGGGCCGGGGCGCACATGGATGATCTCGCCCTTGACGCCGAAATCCTCCAGCACGCCTTCCAGCATGCGGGCATTCTGCTCCAGCGCGTCGGCCGAAAGCGTGGCGTCGCGCACCTGCCCCTTGGCCTCGGCAAGCAGATGCAGCGAAGGCAGCTGGAAGCCGTCCTGGCCGACGAAGGAGGCCTGAGCTTCGCGCTCGATGCGCTGGCCGGGCTTAGGTCGCGACGCGGGGGGCACGACGCGGGCGCTGGCCGACGGCAGCGGCGCGCGGGCCGGCGCGCGGCGCGGCGCCCAGTCGGCGGCGATGTCGTCGGAATCCTCGTCCGGCAGGATGCCGCTCGGATGCGACAGCGGACCATCGTCGAAGGGCATGTCGTCGTCATCGTCGAGCGCAATGGAGGGGGCCGACACGGCGCGGCGGCCTTCCATGGACGGCTCGACGCGCTCGGCCGACCGGCTGGCGCGCGCGCGCACCGGCTCGTTCAGCGTGCCGAACTCGTCCTCGTTGAAATCGTAGGGCTGCTCGATGCCCCGCGCCCGGCGCCGCTGGTTCGACAGGCCGAACAGCCGGCGAACGCGCGCCTGCGCGGTGTACCATGCGTGGGTCGTCGCACCGGCCAGAACCGTGAACGGTCCACCGCGCTCCTCGTCCTCGTCGTCATCGTCCTGGACGGCGGGGCGGTTACGGCTTGCCACCGGCACCGGCGCGAAGTCCTCCTCGTCGTCGATCGACACCGTGCCGACGAGGCCGGACGAGAAGACCATGAGCCAGATCGCGGGAACGGCGATGATCGCGCCGACGATGCTGGCGAACATGCCGGTGGGATAGGCGCCGGTGAAGAGGGCGGGGAAGCGCAGGATCATGTCGCCGAACACGCCGCCAAGCCCCGTCGGCAGCGGCCAGGTCACCGGGCCGGGCACGCAGGCGAGTGCGGCGGAGGCCAGGATGGCGCCGCCAAGCCAGGCGGCGGCGCGCTGCAGGATGCGGTTGAAACGGCGCCCGCTGATCAGGCCGATCGCCCAGGCGACGACCGGCAGGAGCGCGATCACGCTGGCAAGTCCGAAGAACTGCATGAAGACGTCGGCGAAAACGGCGCCGGCATAGCCGAGGATGTTCTTCGGCTCGCCGCTCGACGCATAGGACAGGCTCGGATCGGACACGTTCCAGGTCGACAGCGCGGCGATGGCGAGTGCCAGGAACAGGAAGACGCAGAGCCCGATGAGGATCTGCACCTGCCGCCACACGAAGGCCGACAGCACGAAACGGTCGTGCCGGTTGTCCAGTCCTGCCGAGATGCTTCTGCTCATGGTTCAGCCTGTGTCCGCTCAGGGAAGTTTGCACCGGCCCCGCATGATTCGCGCGCGGTGCCTCACTGCAAACCCTACGAAGGAAGCCTTAATGGCGTGTTAACCATGCATATTCGCCATTCGTTTATTATCACGGCATGGAAACGAAAAAGGCCCGGACACGGGGTCCGGGCCAGGAACGGCATGGTTTCCCATGACCGCGACGGGATCGTGGCGGCGGCCTTTCGGCCGCCGCGAGCCCTTAGGAGTGATAGGCTGCTTCGCCGTGCGAGGACAGGTCGAGACCTTCGCGCTCGGCTTCGACCGGCACGCGCAGGCCGACGACGAGGTCGACGACCTTGTAGAGGATCGCCGAGACAACGGCGCACCAGACGATGGTGATCGCAACCGCGATGATCTGGGTCGTGGTCTGCGACGCGATCGAGAAGTCGGCAGCGCCGGTGCCGCCAAGCGACGGAGCCGTCAGGATACCGGTGCCGACAGCGCCGATGATGCCGCCGATGCCGTGAACGCCGAAGACGTCAGCCGTGTCGTCGTAACCGAATTTGTTCTTCACGGTTGCAACGAAGAAGTAGCAGACGGGCGAAGCGATGAGGCCGAGGACGATGGCGCCCATCGGGCCGACCGAGCCGGCGGCCGGGGTGACGGCGACGAGACCGGCGATCATGCCGGAGGCAGCGCCGAGCATGGAAGCCTTGCCGCGGGTGAAGGTTTCAACCAGCGACCAGGCAACGATTGCGCCGGCCGTTGCGAGGAAGGTGTTGATGGTTGCGAGAACCGCACCGCCCGAAGCTTCGAGATTGGAGCCGGCGTTGAAGCCGAACCAGCCGAACCACAGCATGGCGGCACCGACGAGGGTGAGCGTCATGGAGTGGGGTGCCATCATGTCCTTGCCGTAGCCGGTGCGCTTGCCGACCATGATCGCGCCGACGAGGCCTGCGACACCGGCATTGATGTGAACGACGGTGCCGCCTGCGAAGTCGAGGGCGCCCATGTTGAAGATGAGGCCCGCACCATCCCAGACCATGTGAGCGATCGGGAAGTACACGAAGGTGGCCCAGAGCACGCAGAACAGCACCGCGGCGGAGAACTTGATGCGCTCTGCGAACGCGCCGACGATGAGCGCCGGCGTGATGGCGGCGAACGTCATCTGGAAGGCGATGAAGGCATATTCGTAGATCACGACGCCATCGGTGAAGGTGGCGGACGTGCTGTCAAGCGTGACGCCCGACAGGAACAGCTTGCCGAAGCCGCCGAAATAGGCGCTCGTGGATCCGCCGAAGGCGAACGAGTAACCGTAGACGACCCAGACGATCATCATGACCGCGCCGATGACCGTGCACTGCATCAGCACGGACAGCATGTTCTTGGCGCGAACGAGGCCGCCGTAGAACAGGCCCAGGCCCGGAATGAGCATGAAGAGAACGAGGATGGTGGCCAGATACATGAAGGCCGTATCGGCCTTGTCCGGAACAGGCGCGGCGGCGGCAGCCTCCGTGGCGGCCGGGGCGGCTTCCTGTGCGAAGGCGACGACCGGCGCCAGCACGGCCGTCGTGGCAGCGGCCACGCGGGATAGGGTGTGAGTAAGTTTGAATGACGACATTTTGAAAATGCTCCCTGATAGGCCGTTTGCTTAGAGCGCTTCGGAATCGGTTTCGCCGGTGCGGATGCGCACGGCATGGTCGATGGCGTAGACGAAGATCTTGCCGTCACCGATCTGGCCGGTCTTGGCGGCGGATGCGATCGCCTCCACGGCGCGGTCGACGAGGTCGCCGGGCACGGCGATTTCGACCTTCAGTTTCGGCAGGAAGCTGACGGCATATTCCGTGCCGCGATAGATTTCGGTGTGCCCCTTCTGACGTCCGTACCCCTTCACCTCGGTAACGGTCAGGCCCTGGATACCAACGGCGGTGAGGGCTTCACGCACCTCATCGAGTTTGAACGGCTTGATAATCGCCATTACGATTTTCATCTGGTTTCCCATCCTTCGTGCTTGTCCCCCAGCCGGGGCCATCTCTCCTCGCCGTTGAACGTCATGTCCGCAACGACTGGCGAGATACATTCAAGGGGCGTGCCAGATTCGAACGCACCAAATAAGTTATTGAAACAGAAGGGATAAAAATGACAGAAGCGGCAAGGCGTAAAAAAACGCCACCGCGAATGATCAAAAAATAGGCGCTATTGGAATAATGGGTAAAATTTAGTCAGTTGCCCTTTTCCGAATCAACCCTTCCTGGGCGACGGAGGCAATGAGGGTGCCGGATCGGGTGAAAATCGCGCCACGCGTCATGCCGCGCCCGCCGAAGGCCGACGGGCTGTCCTGGCTGTAGAGCAGCCAGTCGTCGAGGTCAGGCGGACGGTGGAACCACATGGCATGGTCGAGGCTCGCCACCTGCAGGGAGCGGTCGAGCACCGAGGTGCCATGCGCGAAGAGCGAGGTGTCGAGCAGCGTCATATCCGAGAGATAGGCCAGCACCGCAGCTTGCAGGCGGCGATCGGCCGGCACCGGCCCCGTCGTGCGCACCCAGATGTTCTGGCGCGGCTCCAGTTTGTCGTTGGAGAGGTAGTGCGCCAGCGCGACCGGCCGGAGCTCGATCGGGCGCGGGCGCTCCCAGTAGGCGCGGATCGGCGGCGGCGCCTCCTGCATGAAGCGCGCCTTCAATTCGGCCTCGCCGGGCAGGTCTTCCGGCTGCGGCACGTCGGGCATCGCCACCTGGTGCTCGAAGCCCGCCTCGTCGTCCTGGAAGGACGCCGTCATGAAGAAGATCGGCTTGTCGTGCTGGATGGCGACGACGCGCCGCGTGGCGAAGGACCCGCCGTCCCTGATGATTTCGACCTCGTAGAGGATCGGCACGGCCGGGTCGCCCGGCCGCACGAAATAGGCGTGCAGCGAATGCGCGTAACGGTGCTCCTGCGTCACCGTGCGCGTCGCGGCGACCAGCGCCTGACCGATGACCTGCCCGCCGAACACCCGCTGCCAGCCGACCTGCGGGCTGCGGCCCCGAAACAGCCGCCCCTCCAGCCGTTCGAGATCCAGCGTCTGGAGCAGCACATCCATGGCGGGGTTCGGAACATTCTGGCGCGACATTTGGACGTGGCTCCCACGGTAGGAAACGGGCTCTTCCTCCTCTATATAGAGCAAACAAAGACCTCAAGCGTCCAGGAGGACACCATGCCCGAAGCCACATCGCTCGACGTTCTGGTCGCCGGCGGCGGTTATGTCGGCCTGTCGCTCGCGGTGGCGGTGAAGAAGGCGGCGCCGCATCTGGCCGTGGAAGTGGTCGATGGCGCGCCGGAGCACGCCTGGCAGAAGGAGGAGCGCGCCTCCGCCATCGTCGCGGCCGCCCGCAACCTGCTCGACGTCCTCGGCGTCTGGAGCGAGATTGCGGCGGAAGCCGAGCCGATCCGCCGGATGGTCATCACCGATTCGCGAACGGCCGATCCCGTCCGCCCGGTCTTCCTCACCTTCGACGAAGACGCCGGCTCTGCCGAGGACGGCCAGCCCTTCGCGCATATGATCCCGAACCGCGCCATGATCGGAAGCCTGCTTCGCCAGGCCGAGGCCCTCGGCGTCCCCGTGCGCTGGTCGACATCGGCAACGGACTTCAAGACCGGCCAGCACGCCACGCAGGTCACCCTCTCCGACGGCTCGGCGGTCAGCACGCGCCTCCTCGTCGCCTGCGACGGCGCCCGCTCGAAACTGCGCGACATGGCGGGCATCAAGACCGTGCACTTCGATTACGGCCAGTCCGGCATCGTCACCACCGTCGCGCACGAACGCCCGCATGACGGCACGGCCGAGGAGCATTTCCTGCCGGCCGGTCCCTTCGCGACCTTGCCTTTGACCGGCAACCGCTCCTCGCTCGTCTGGAGCGAGCGCACGGAGGATGCCAAGCGCCTGGTGGAAGGCGACGATCTGGTCTTCGAGGAAGAACTGGAGCGCCGCTTCGGCCACAAGCTCGGCAGCCTCAAGGTCGTCGGCGGCCGCCGCGCCTTCCCGCTCGGCCTCACGCTCGCCCGCGCCTTCGTCGCCCCGCGCTTTGCGCTGGCCGGCGATGCCGCCCACGGCATCCACCCGATTTCCGGCCAGGGCCTCAATCTCGGCTTCAAGGATGTGGCGGCACTGGCCGAAACCATCGTCGAGGCCGACCGGCTCGGCCTCGATATCGGCGCACTCTCTGTGCTGGAGCGCTACGAGACCTGGCGCCGCTTCGACACGGTGCGCATGGGCATCACCACGGATGTACTGAACCGCTTGTTCTCCAACGACGTGACGCCGCTGCGCGTGCTGCGTGACGTGGGCCTCGGCCTGGTCGATCGCCTGCCGGGCCTGAAGTCCTACTTCATCCGCCAGGCCAAGGGCACCGCCGGCAGCGGCCATCCGCGCATGCTCGTCGGCCAGCGCATCTAGAGCATTTCCAGCCGAAGCGAAGTCGCTTCGGCGTCGGATAATGCGGTAAAAACAGGAATCTAGAGCATTTCCGGTGAACCGGAGTTCACTGGAAATGCTCTAGACAGATCGCCACGCGAAAGGCGTCAGTCCTTGATCTCGCGCGCCTCGGAAATCAGCATGATCGGAATGCCGTCGCGGATCGGATAGGCGAGCTTCGCCTTTTCGGAGACCAGTTCGCCCGCCGCCGCATCATAGCTCAGCCGCCCCTTGGTGAGGGGGCAGACGAGGAGTTCGAGCAGCTTGACGTCCACGCCGCTTTTGCCCGCGCTCATCCTTCCCTCCTACTGCAGCCGCGTATCGACATCGCCATAGCTGCGCGCCAGAACGATCTCGGTGATGGCGATCAGCGTTTCCGCCCGGGTCTTCAGGTCCGGCGCCTCCAGCAGCGCCTGCTTTTCCGCCGGCCCGTAAGGCGACATCATCGCCATGGAATTGACCAGCGTCGCATTGCTGGCGCGCTCCACGCTCTCCCAGTCCGCCTCCAGCTTGTTGGCGTCGAGATAGGCGCGGAACGCCGACAGGAGCGCATCGCGATCCACGCTCTGCTCGTCGTCATGCGCCGTCAGATCGGTGATGAAGGGCGCGATGCGGAAGCTGCGATAGGCCTTGGTGCCCCGCACCTCCTCCATCAGCCGATAGCGGCAGATGCCGGTGAGCGAAACGATGTAGCGGCCGTCGCCGGTCTCGGCAAAGGAGGTGATGCGGCCGATGCAGCCGACCTGGCACAGCGCCGGCGTCTCCGCCTCGTCATCGTCCTTGCGCTCGTTGCCGAAAACCGGCTGCACCATGCCGATCAGCCGGTGCGAGGAGAGCGCGTCGTCGAACATGGCGAGGTAGCGCGGCTCGAAGATATTGAGCGGCAGCTGGCCGCCGGGAAGAAGCAGCGCGCCCGTCAACGGAAAGACCGGAATGGTCTCCGGCAGGTCCGCCGGTTTCAGATAACGCGCGTTTCCCACTTGCATTGCAGTGCCTTCCATTCCCACGGCGCGCGCCCCGCATCCTTGCGCCTTACCCCGAATGTGGGGTAGGCCCGGCAATTCTCAAGGGACGCCGGGCCACCGACCTGAAAAACTCAGGAGAACAGGATCGAGGACATCTTGCGGCGGGCGGCGATGGTCGCCGGGTCCATCGGGCCCCAGACCTCGAAGAACTGCAGAAGCTCGCGCCGCGCGCCGTCATCCTCGAAGGCCCGGTCGCGCTTCATGATCAGCAGCAGGTGGTCGGCAGCCGCCTGCCGGTCGCCCTCGACATTGCGGATCTTCGCAAGCTTCATGCGCGCGGCATGGTCGTCGGGGTTTGCCGCAAGCGCCTGTTCCAGCGCGGCCGGATCGCCGAGCTTGCGGGCTTCCTCGATCTGGTCGAGCTTCTTCAGCACCGCGCCGACGGCCGGATCGGCCGCCACGGCCTCGGGCAGGTTGGTGAGCGCCTGGCGGGCATTGTCGTGCTGGCCAACGGCGATCATGCATTCGGCGATGCCGGCAAGGGCGACGGCATTTTCCGGGTCGGCCTGCAGCAACGCACCGTAGAGATCGGCCGCACCCGCGACATCGCCGGCATCGAACAGCGTCTTCGCCTCGGCAAGCAGCGCCTCGATCTGGGCCTTCTCATCGGCGTCGGCGGGGCCGGCGATCTTGTCGATGAACTGGCGCACCTGGCTCTCCGGCACCGCACCCATGAAGCCATCCGCCGGGCGTCCGCCGACGAAGGCGACGACGGCCGGGATGGACTGGATGCCGAGCTGGCCGGGAATGGAGGGATGATCGTCGATATTGAGCTTGACGAGCTTCACGCGGCCGGCGCTTTCGCGCACGACCTTCTCGATAGTGGGCTGCAACTGCTTGCAGGGCCCGCACCAGGGCGCCCAGAAATCGACGAGCACCGGCTGGTGGCGCGAGGCCTCGAGCACATCGCGCGCGAAGTTCGCGGTCGTCGTGTCCTTGATCAGGTCGTCCGCCGCGGGCGCGCCGCCGCCATAGTTCGCGGAAACGTTCATCTGCCCGCCATAGGACGATGCATAGGGATTGTCGCTCATGGTGTCTCCTCGCGCCGTGCGCCCGAATATCGCTTCAGCGCCCAAAATCGTATGTCAGGCCGTGACTTTCAAGACAAGCGGCTCATGTCCCGTCGCTTCGATGAAGCGCAACAGGTCCTTGGCGCCAATCGAGGTCGTCGCATCGTTGCGCAGCGGATGGCAGTTGATCGTGTCGAACGCCATCAGGTCCGCGTCGACGATGATCTTCACCTTGCCCGCCGTGTCGTTGATCACCCCGAAGGCCGTGACCGCGCCGGGAATGACGCCGAGATACTCCATCAGCTTCTCCGGCTTGCCGAAGGACACGCGGCTGGCCGCGCCGATGATGCCGTGCACCGTCTTCAGGTCCACCGTGGCATGCTCCTCGACGGTCATCAGGAAATAGTTGTCCTTCTTGTCCTTCACGAAAAGGTTCTTCGTGTGGCCGCCGGGAATTTCATCGCGCAGCGACACCGATTCGGCGACGGTGAAGACCGGCGCGTGTTCCTTGGTGCTGTGCGAAATTCCCAGTCCGTCGAGGAACGCGAAAAGCTCCCTGTCGGTCTTCGGCTGCATGTCCGTCATCTCTTTGGCTCCGGCCCGATTTGTCCTGTCCGCTGATAGGCCGTCACCCCTCTTCGCGCAACCGCCCGGGAATCAGGGACTTTCGAAGAGGGCGCATTTTTTTCTGAAAAATCCTTCATTTCCCTGTTGCAATTGAAAAGGCCTTGGGTCATATAGCGCCCGTCGCCGCAACGCAGCGACCTTCGGCCAACCACTACCCCAGGCCGTCGACGATGAGCGGGTGTAGCTCAGGGGTAGAGCACAACCTTGCCAAGGTTGGGGTCGAGCGTTCGAATCGCTTCACCCGCTCCATTCTCTCCAAAGTTTCCAAGCCTCGGTTCGCCGGGGCTTTTGTGCGTTTTGGGCGATATAGATCTCCACCGCGGTGGCGAGAACGGCGGCCGCCGCCGTTCTCTCGCGAGTACCTCACCCCTTGCCGAACACGTAGTCCGTCTTCTGCCGCAGGGTCTCGCCGGGGCGCAGGATGGCGTTGGGGAAGGTGGGGTGGTTGATGGCGTCGGGCCAGATCTGGGTTTCGAGGCAGAGGCCGGAGAAGGCGTCGTAGCGGCGGCCTTCGAGGCCCTCCAGCGGCTTGATATAGGCGCCGGTATAGAGTTGCAGGCCGGGCTCGGTGGTCACCACCTGGAGCGACAGGCCGGAGGCGGGGCTGCGGACCTCGGCGACGAGGCGCGGCTCCACCCTGCCATCCGAGAGGCAGAAATTGTGATCGAAGACCACGCCGCCCGGTTCCAGCTGACGGCGGAGCGGCGTCCAGTCACGCAGGTCGAAGGGCGTGCCGGCGACGGGGCGGATCTCGCCGGTCGGGATCAGCGTCTCGTCGACAGGCAGATAGTGTTCCGCCTCGATGCGGATTTCATGATCGAAGATGTCCTTGCCGCCGTCGAGGATGAAATAGCTGTGCTGGCACAGATTGACCGGCGTCGGCGCATCCGTGGTCGCGTCATAGGTGACGGAGAGCGTTCCGTTGCCGGACAGCGCATAGGTGCAGGTAAGAGTGCAGGTGCCGGGATAACCGGCGCGGCCGGCGGGATCGGTCAGCGTCAGGGTGACGAAGTCCGCGCCTCTGGCGGCGATGCGCCAGTTTTGCTGGCTGGTGCCGTCACGGCCGCCGTGCAGATGAGTCACACCACGCTCGTTGCGCTCCAGTTGGTAGTCGGTGCCGTCGATGGTGAAGCGGCCGCCGGCGATGCGGTTGGCGCAGCGCCCGGCCGTCGCGCCGAAATAGGTGACGTGCGTGAGATAGCTTGCGAGATCCTCGAAACCCAGCACCAGCGGTGCCCCGTGCCCGTCGAGGCGCAGGTCCTGGATGATGGCGCCGAAGGTGAGGACCCGTGCGGTGAGGCCGCCGCCGCGGATCGTCACGCGCTCCACCGGCTCGCCGGAGCCGAGCCGCCCGAAAATCTCCTGTCCTTCACCCATCGAATGTCCTCCCTGATCATCGGCCGGCAAACTGCGGCAATTTCCGCCGATCCGCAATCGAAAAGTCATACTTTTCGGGATGTTCAGAGGTTCTTCTGGTAGACGATGAAGGGCGTCTTTTCGGCGATGCGGTCGTAGAGCCGGCGCGCGGTGGCGTTGAACTCCTGCGTCATCCAGTAGACCTCCGGTGCGCCGGCCTCGCGCGCCCTGGCATAGACGCCTTCGATGAGCGCCCGGCCGATGCCCGCGCCGCGCACTTCGGAGTCGGCGAAGAGATCCTGGAGGTAGCAGACATTGCCTGTCGTCCAGCAGGAGCGATGGAAGAGATAATGCGCGAGGCCCACGGGCTTGCCGTCGAGCGTGGCGAGCAGGCCGCGATACTCGCCCTCGGCCGCCTCGCCCGTCAGCCGGGCGAAGGTGGTGGCGAAGACCGCCTCGGGCAGCACCGTCTCGTAAAAAGCGAGATAGGCGGTCCACAGGCGTCGCCATTCGCCCTCGTCGTCCTTGTGCAGCGGGCGAATGACGACGCGGCTCATGGCATCAGGCTCCCGTTCCGATCTTCTCGAGGTCATAGGGCGTGGTCTGGTAGATCTCGTTGATCCAGTTGCCGAACAGGAGATGGGCGTGGCCGCGCCAGCGGTTCTGCGGCGGCAGGGCCGGATCGTTGTGCGGGAAGTAGTTCCGCGGCATCTTGATCGGCACGCCGGCCGAGACATCGCGGAAATATTCGTCGGCCAGCGAGGTCGAATCATATTCGACATGGTTGAAGATGTAGAGGCGGTTGCCCGCCTTCTCCTCGACGAGGCAGACACCCATCTCGTCCGAATCGAGCAGGATTTCGAGGTCCGGCACGGCGCGGATATCCTCCGCGCGGATCTCCGTCCAGCGCGAGACCGGCACCTCGAAATCATCCGAGAAGCCGTTCAGGTAGATCGACGAGGGCTTGCGGTTGTGGTGACGGTAGACGCCGAAAGCCTTTTCATCGAGCGTGTATTTGGGCACGCCGTGGAAATGGTAGATCGCCGCCATCGCGCCCCAGCAGACATTGAGCGTCGAATGGACATTGGTCGTCGTCCAGTCGAGGATCTGCTTCATCTCGTCCCAATAGGTGACTTCCTCGTATTCAAGGGTCTCGATCGGGGCGCCGGTGATGATGAAGCCGTCGAACTTGCGGTGCTTCACCTCCTCCCAGGTATCGTAGAAGGCAAGCAGGTGCTCCTCCGACGTGTTCTTCGCGCGGTGGGCGCCGACGCGCACCAGCGACAGCTCGACCTGAAGGGGCGAGGCGCCGACGAGGCGCGCCATCTGCACCTCCGTCTTGATCTTGTTCGGCATGAGGTTGAGCAGCCCGATCTGCAGCGGGCGGATATCCTGCCGGATCGCCACCGTTTCGGTCATCACCCGCACGCCCTCGTTGACGAGGGTCTGGAAGGCGGGGAGCGTATCGGGAATCTTGATGGGCATGTCTCAACTCGATCCAAAACAAAAACCGGCCGCAACGATGTCGCAACCGGTCCACGTAAGGCTCTTCCTCGCGCGGCCCTTTAGCGACTTGTTTAACGTGGCTGCAAGCCGGCCGGCCAAATCACCACGACCTCCTAGATAGCGCCTGTTTGCCGGCGAATCAATCCGCCGTCCTCCAAGTGTAAAGGGCCCGGACGCAGCGGGCATCCGGGCCTCGGTCAGAATGCAGGCGAAGGGCTCAATAGTAGCCGAACGAGAAGCTGTAGCCGTTGTGGCTGTTGTAGCCGTAGCCGCCGTAGTGCTTCTTGTAGCCATGGTGCTTCCTGTAGCCGTAGTGGCCACCATGGTGTTTCTTGTAGCTGTAATGCTTCTTGTAGCCATGGTGCTTGTGGCCGTAGCCATAGTGACCGGCATGGGACGGTGCGGCGAAGGATACGGCGGCGACAGCGGCGACGACGGCGGAGATGATGAAATTGCGCATGGGGGGCTCCTGATCTCTTTCGGGTTGCAGGATGAGCGCGTCTCATCCGATGACCCGACTATCCCATGGCCTCGTCTTCCGCGCTGTTTCGCGGGGAACAGGGGGGTCATTCGCCTGCATTCCACCCCTCCTCCGTCATGCTCGGGCTTGACCCGAGCATCCACCGACGCGGGTGCCGCATGGATCCTCGGCTCAAGGCCGAGGATGACGACGGAGAGGAGAGAGCCTGTTTCGGGCCTGCTCAGCCCTCCAGTTCCTCGCGCAGCATTTCCAGCTCCAGCCATTCCTCTTCCATCCTCGTCAGCGAGGCGCGCAGCTTTTCCATTTCGGCGGCGAGCGTGTTGAAGGTGGCGGGGTCCTTGGTGAAGAGGTTGGGGTCGGCCATTTTCGCCTCGCGGGCGGCGATCTCCTTTTCCGCCTTCTGCATCTCCTTCGGCAGGTTTTCCAGCGCGAACTTCTGCTTGTAGGAGAGCTTGCCCTTGGCCTTGCCGTCGGAGGGGGCGGCGGCCGGTGCTGCTTCCGCCGCCTTCGCCTTCTCGGCCTTCTCCGCCTTGCGCTTCTCTTCGATGACGCCGCGGCGCTGCGCCATCATGTCGGTGTAGCCGCCGGCATATTCGATCCAGCGTCCGTCCGGGTTTTCGGGATCGGCCGGTGCGATGGTGGAGGTGACGGTGCGGTCGAGGAAATCGCGGTCGTGGCTGACGAGCAGCACGGTGCCGGTGAAACCGGCGACGATCTCCTGCAACAGGTCCAGCGTCTCGATGTCGAGGTCGTTGGTCGGTTCGTCGAGGATGAGCAGGTTGGTCGGCCGCGACAGGATGCGCGCCAGCATGAGGCGGGCACGCTCGCCGCCCGAGAGGTTGCGGATCGGCGTGCGGGCCTGCTCCGGCTGGAACAGGAATTCCTTCATGTAGCCGGTGACATGGCGCTGCTCGCCGTTGACCAGCAGCGTCTCGCCGCGCCCGTCGGTGAGGTAATGGGCGAGCGTGTCGTCGAGGTTGAGGTCCTCGCGGCGCTGGTCGAGCGTGGCGATCTCCAGATTGGTGCCGAGCTTCACCGTGCCGCTGTCGGGCGCGAGCTGGCCGGTGAGCATCTTGAGCAGCGTGGTCTTGCCCGCGCCGTTCGGGCCAACGAGGCCGATGCAATCACCGCGATGCACGCGGATGGAGAACGGCGCGACGATGGTGCGCTCGCCATAGGCCTTGGTGATCTTTTCCGCCTCGATGACCAGCTTGCCGGATTCCTGCGCATCGGAGGCGCTGGCCTGCACGCTGCCCTGCGGCCCCTTGTGGCCGCGATAGCGGGCGCGCAGGTCGTGCAGCGCGCCGAGGCGGCGCATGTTGCGCTTGCGGCGCGCCGTCACGCCGTAGCGCAGCCAGTGTTCCTCGCGCTCGATGGCCTTGCCGAGCTTGTGCTGCTCCAGCTCCTCGGCCTCCAGCACCTCGTCGCGCCAGGCTTCGAAATGGCCGAAGCCGCGGTTGAGCCGGCGCGACTGGCCGCGATCCAGCCAGACGGTGGCGTTGGAGACCTTTTCGAGGAAGCGGCGGTCGTGCGAGATGACGACGAGGGCCGAACGGGTCGATTGCAGCTCGCCTTCCAGCCATTCGATGGTCGGCAGGTCGAGATGGTTCGTCGGCTCGTCGAGCAGAAGGATATCCGGCTCCGGCGCCATGACGCGGGCGAGTGCGGCGCGACGCGCCTCGCCGCCCGACAGCGACTTCGGATCCTCCGTGCCGTCGAGGCCCAGATGTTCGAGCAGGTAGGTGACGCGGTAGGGGTCGTCGCTCGGGCCGAGGCCAGCTTCGGCATAGGCGGCGACCGTGTCGTAGCCATCGAAATCCGGCGCCTGGTGCAGGTAGCGGATCGTTGCCGAGGGGTGGCGGAAGACCTCGCCCGACTGCGCCTCGGCCAGGCCGGCGGCGATCTTCATCAGCGTCGACTTGCCCGAGCCGTTGCGGCCGACGAGGCAGATGCGGTCGCCCGGCTCCACTTGCAGGCTCGCGCCCGCAAGCAGCGGCGTGCCGCCGAAGCTCAAGAAGATATCATCGAGTTTGAGAATGGGCGGTGCCAAGGATCAGGCTCCTGAGAGATCATAGGGCCGGGCGATGAGGATCGCGCGGCCGGAGGCAAGCGAAACGCGGACGGGGCCTTCCGCGACATTGGAAATGGTGCGCGACGAGCCGAAGGCCAGCGTGAAATCGGTGAGCGGATAGCGCACGTTTTCGAGATGAAGCCCTAAGAGCGCCGTGAGGCCGAGCACGGAAAACAGGCTGCCGGCGGGCAGGTCGATCACGCGGCGGCCCGGCAGGAGCGGCCACGCCTCCTCCTCCCCGGAGGTGAGCTTGATGGCGATGCCAGCTTCCGCAAGCGAGACGGCGTGGATGAGGTGCATCAGCGCATGGTCGCTGCGTTCGCCGCCGAGCGCGCCGGCAAGGAGGATGGAGCGGGCGCCGCGCCCGGTGGCGACGGACACGGCAAGCGCGCCATCCGTCTCGTTCTTGGCGGCCGGATAGGGCTGGCGCTCGACATCGGGCCATGCGGCCAGAA
Organism: Shinella sp. AETb1-6; assembly: GCF_009826875.1. Lineage (NCBI taxonomy): Bacteria > Pseudomonadati > Pseudomonadota > Alphaproteobacteria > Hyphomicrobiales > Rhizobiaceae > Shinella > Shinella sp. AETb1-6. The sequence goes on from NZ_WUMM01000010.1 coordinate 201,837, forward strand.
GCTCCGGCGGCGTGGAATCGAAATCGCCGACCCACAGATCCGGCGTCACGCCAAGCATTGCCGCATGGCGCATGCCGCCATCGGCCGCGATGAAGCGCGCGCCGGTTATATCGTCCGCCAGACGCGGCGTCGCGACGAGCGCGCCCCCGAGGAGGACGACATAGGTTTCATCTGTCGAAGCCGGCATGGTCATGGCTGATGCCCTTAGCGCATGTTGCGGGGAAAGGGAAAGAATTTGGCATTGGCGGGCGCGGGCCGA
>NZ_WUMM01000011.1:0-157456 GCF_009826875.1 Shinella sp. AETb1-6
GTGAGCAAAGCTGTTGCCATATCCCGAAATGATCGTCCCTCGGTAGATGTCACTATTGGTGATCACGCTGAACAACTGAGCTCTCAGCTCCAGGCTATGAGCGAAGCCCTGTTCCCTCCGACGTCGCACAAGAGTTTGCGCAAATTCACGTCGGGTGAAGCGGCGCGCCTAATGAAAATATCTGATTCGACCCTTCGAAAGATGACTCTGGCGGGTGAAGGTCCTCAACCCGAACTCGCCAGCAACGGAAGGCGCTTCTACACACTCGGTCAGATTAACGAAATCCGGCATATGCTGGCAGGCTCTGCCCGCGGACGCGAGAGTATCGAGTTTGTGCCCCATCGGCGCGGCTCGGAACACTTGCAGGTCATTGCGGTGACCAATTTTAAAGGCGGCTCCGGCAAGACAACAACGTCAGCCCACCTTGCTCAGTATCTTGCATTGCAGGGCTACAGGGTACTTGCTGTAGACCTCGATCCGCAGGCCAGCCTATCGGCACTCCTCGGCGTTCTCCCGGAGACGGATGTAGGTGCCAACGAGACACTGTACGCGGCAATCCGGTACGACGACTCTAGGCGGTCGCTCAAAGAGGTGATCCGCTCAACGTACTTCGATGGTCTGCATCTCGTCCCGGGAAACCTCGAGCTTATGGAGTTCGAGCACACAACCCCAAAGGCCCTGACTGACCGTGGTTCGAGAGATGGGCTTTTCTTCACGCGTGTCGCCCAAGCATTTGACGAAGTCGCTGACGACTATGACGTCGTTGTGATCGACTGCCCTCCCCAGCTCGGTTTCCTGACACTCAGTGGTCTGTGCGCCGCGACATCAATGGTCATTACGGTGCACCCGCAGATGCTCGATATCGCGTCGATGAGTCAGTTTCTGCTTATGACTCGCGATCTTCTCGGTGTCGTGAAGGAGGCCGGAGGGAATCTACAGTTTGATTTCATCCGCTATCTGCTGACCCGGTTCGAACCTCAGGATGCCCCGCAGACGAAGGTCGCGGCGCTGCTGAGGAACATGTTCGATGATCACGTCCTGACTAATCCGATGGTGAAGTCTGCGGCGGTTTCCGACGCCGGCCTTACGAAACAGACGCTCTATGAAATCGGGCGAGAGAATTTAACTCGTTCGACATACGACCGGGCGATGGAAGCTTTGGACGCGGTGAACGCCGAAATCGAAGGATTGATTAAGGCTGCCTGGGGACGCCTATGATTGGAGTATTACAGGATCCCTACGTACTGTTGGGAGCTCCCAACAGACTCCACCAGAGCCGATTTCTGTTTTCGTTGCAGGGATCGTATCCAACAATTTTGAACCAAAAGGTTGGGGGAAGCCGCCGCCCAAGCTGCTTTAGCCGCAGCTTGTTGGGAGCTCCCAACAGGCCGCCTTCCGCCGGATGCGGTGCTTCGAAACTAGCTTGCGGAGATCAACGCCATGAGCCGTAAGGACGCGATCGACTCATTGTTCCTCAAAAAGCCGGTGGTGAGCGAAAAGGCTGCAACGGACAAGTCAGCTGCCCGTGTGCGCACTGGCGCAATCTCCGCGATGGGCTCGTCACTGCAAGAGATGGCGGAGGGAGCGAAAACCGCAGCTCGACTTCAGGATCAGTTGGCTTCGGGCGAGGCGGTCGTTTCCTTGGATCCGTCGATGATTGAAGGATCGACGATTGCCGACCGATTGCCGACCGCTATTGACCCAAAATTCGATCAGCTCAAGGCAAGCATCGCTGAAAACGGACAGCAAGTCCCGATCCTCGTTCGACCTCATCCGGAAAAGACTGGCCGGTATCAAATTGCATACGGACGTCGGCGGCTACGGGCTGCCATAGATCTGGGTCGAGAGGTGTCGGCGATCGTCCGAAGCCTGACCGATCGTGACCTGGTGGTGGCTCAAGGACGAGAGAATCTTGATCGCGCCGACCTTTCATTCATTGAGAAGGCGCTCTTTGCGCTCCGGCTCGAGGATGCGGGTTTTGATCGCGCAACCATTACTGCTGCCCTATCGACCGACAAGTCTGACCTAAGCCGCTATATCGCCGTCGCGCGGAGCATTCCAGAAAAGCTTGCTATCCAGATTGGCCCGGCCGCGAAAGCGGGTAGATCGCGCTGGGCAGCGCTTGCTGAAAGCCTCGGGAAACCAAAGGTCATGGACGCTGTTGAGGCGATTCTGGGGTCTGAACGGTTCTTGGCCGCAGATAGCGACGCTCGTTTCGCTCTCATCTTCGATGTTGCATCGAAGCGGCCGGCCAAGCCTTCCAGGAAAGTAAAAAACTGGAGCACGCCGAAGGGGAAAAAGGCGGCGCGCATCCAGCTAGAGACCGGGAAGACAGCATTAATTTTCGACGAGAAACTGGTGCCATCTTTCGGAGAGTATGTCGCGGACCAGTTGGATCGTTTGTATGTCCAATTTCTTGAAACGAATGAAGGAGAGAAAGCCGACCGAGGGTGAGATTTGCATCAATTCCGAGCCGCGCTCGGTAGAGATGAAAAACTACGAACCGCAAAAGAAAAAGGCCACCGAAACATATTCCGGAAGCCCTTCTCTGTAGTGTCGCAACTAAGAGAATCGCATTTCCGAGAATCACCGTCAAGAGTCTTCTGAGGCTCAACGCCGTTTCGGCGAGCAGATTTATTTTGCCTAGCAAAAGGTAAAAGGAAATGCAGACGCATATCTCGACGACGCCCTTCGGGCGGCGGGCGATGACGCTCGGCCATATCGCAAGTCAAATGACTGCAAAGGCAGTCTCACCTGACGCTGCCGTCCACAAGTGGCAGGTCTTCCAGCATATCCGCGAAGCGCGGGAACTGATTGGTGCTACGGATCGGTCACTCACGATTCTCAACGCATTGCTGTCGTTTCACCCGGACACATCCTTGAGCGGCGACGCGGAGCTTGTAGTCTGGCCGTCCAACGAGCAGCTTGCTGCGCGCGCAAATGGGATGCCGCCGACGACCCTCAGACGGCATATCGCGGTGCTTGTCGATTGCGGCGTGATCATCCGCCGCGACAGCCCCAATGGCAAACGCTTCGCTCGCAAGGGAAGGGGAGGGGAGATCGAACAGGCCTACGGCTTCGACCTGTCGCCGATCGTGGCGCGGGCAGACGAGTTTCGAGACCTGGTTGAGGCACTGCAAGCTGAGAAGAAGGCGTTTCGCGTTGCGAAGGAGCGTCTCACGTTGCTCCGGCGCGACATCGTCAAGATGATTGAAACCGGCATTGAGGAGAACGTTCCGGGGAACTGGGGCAGGTTCACGCAGACCTATCAGCGGATCATCGCGAGGCTCCCACGTTCGGCTCCCCGGCAGCTTGTGGACGACATTGCGCAGGAACTTCACGAACTCTGCGTCGATATCCGTGACGTGTTGGAATCATTCGCGAAAACGCAGAATCTGGACGCCAATGAGTCCCATTCCGGTCGTCACATACAAAATTCAAAACCAGACTCTAATTTTGAATCTGAATACGGCTTTGGAAAAGATGATGAAGTGAGCGGCGGCGTTGCGGAAACCGTCAACGTGCGGAGCCTGCCGAAACGGGAGCTACCATTGGGGATCGTGCTGGATGCCTGCCCCGAAATTCGTGAACTGGCACAAGGAGGGGATATCCGGCATTGGCGAGACTTGCTGGCGGCCGCGGAACTGGCCCGGCCGATGCTGGGGATCAGCCCGAGCGCCTGGCGAGAAGCCTGTGAGGTCATGGGAGAGCAGCATGCCGGGATCACGCTGGCCGCGATCTACCAGAGGGCCGGTCAGATCAGCAACGCCGGCGGCTATTTGCGCAGCCTGACGGACCGCGCCAAGGACGGGAAATTCTCGACCTGGCCGATGATCATGGCCTTGCTCAGGGCAAAGCTCGATGCGCAGAAGTCCGGCGACGATCGCGGTCTGGCTGGGAGCCGATCGAATGATGCGGCCGAAGCCGGAGATCGGCTGCAGGTGTCGGATTCACTGTTGAAGAGCTTGAAGGGCCTGCAGACGCCGAAATCGCGATGAAGGCCGCGCTGCTATCCGGCGCTGGAGATCAGTCCCGATCGGCGGGCACGATCGATGAGGTTCTTCACGGACGAGGGCGACCATTTCGAGCCGCCGCGCGGAGTGCGCTCATGCAACCTTTCGAGTTGGGCCGCGATTTCGCGCAGCGCCAGGTCCGAGTTCGACGAGTGAATGCCGGCGACCAACGTCATCAAGCGATCTTCAGGCGGACGGGGAGGGGACTTGCGAAGCAACGCCGCATCGGCCATGGTCTCCGCGACCATCCACTTCACGGCGCGGCGAAGACGCTCTGGCGTCCAATCGAGGCCGCGTTGGTTCAAAACGCGGGCGATGTCGTCCCAGGTGTGATCCGGCCGCATGCGCCGAACGGTCGGAAGCCATTGATTGGCGGTAGCCTGGATGCGATCGCCGTAAGCCGCTTTCTGCGCCGCGGTCATTTTGGCCAGCGCCTCGGGCCGTTTTTCCCGGATACCCGGGTTGCCGGGCAGTCGGCCCTTCGCTTTTGCGGCCTTGATGCCTGCCTTCGTTCGCTCGGAGATCAGTGCGCGTTCGAGCTGCGCCACGGCGCCAAGCACCTGGAGAGAAAACATTCCCTGCGGCGTCGACGTGTCGATCGGATCGCGGAGCGACCGAAAATGCGCGTTCTTCGCAGTCAGATCCTCGATCACCTTGAGCAAATGACTAACGGAGCGCGCCAGACGATCGAGCCGCACGACCACAAGTGTGTCGCCGGCATTGATCTCTCGAAGCAACTTGGACAGGGCTGGACGGGCGCGCGATGCGCCGGATCCGTGTTCCTGAACGATGACGTCACAGCCGGCCGAGCGGAGCTCAATCTCCTGGGCCTCCGTCATCTGTTCGTCCGTCGAGACGCGCGCATAGCCGATTAGCCGGCCCTGTGGTCGACGGGAAGTGCGATTGCGTGTGTCAGCGGGCATCTGGAGCGCCTAAGAGAGTTGTTCTGGTGCGGATTTCCAATTGTAGAAGATAAGGATAACCGATCGGTTGCTGGCGTCTCCGAAGCAAACGCCACTATTGCCTTGAGGGGAGCCGTGGATTATATATCTCAAAGTATCTATATCATTCAGGATATGAAATGACGGAATGGAAGGTCGTGTTTCATGACCGCTTCAAAGGCGAGATCACAGACCTTCCGGCAGATGTTCGGGTCGAGTTGCTCGCGCACCTGGTGCTGCTTCGCGAGAAAGGCTTTCGACTGGGGCGACCTGAGGTCGATACCCTCGAAGGCTCCAGACACGTGAACATGAAGGAGCTGCGCGTCAAGGTGTTGAAGGTGCAATGGCGGTTCGCCTTTGCCTTCGATCCGGAACGGAAAGCCGTCGTCCTCTGCGGTGGTGCGAAGAGTGGCGTCAGCCAGAAGCTCTTCTACAAGCGGCTGATCGATCTGGCGGACAAACGGTACGACGAGCATTTGAGCGAGTTGGAGAAGAAACATGGATGATCTCGATAAGCTGATACAGACGCTGCCTGAGGATGAACAGCGCGCCGTAGCAAAGCGCGCCGACGAGCTTGTCACGGCGCACAATCTGCGGGAATTGCGGGCCCTTGCCGGACGGACGCAGGAAGACGTGTCTGCCGGGACCGGTTTCAAGCAGACCAACGTCTCGAGACTGGAGAAGCGCGCCGACATGAAGCTGTCGACGCTTCGTGATTATGTTGAATCGCTCGGCGGTACGTTGAAGATCGTCGCGGATGTCGCGGGCAAGAAAGTCGATCTTTCCAGCATCGCGGAGCGCTCTCGACACGGTTCCAAGGCTTAAGGAAGCCACCGGGAGGGGAGGGTTACAGCCCTGCCGCTTTCGTCAGGTTGACGCGGAAACGGTCGCGCCGACGCTGGTAGCGGCGGGTCATCTCGGCGGAGGCATGGCCGAGCTGCTTCTGCACATAGCGCTCATCGACCTCGGCCGACGAGGCAAGGCCGGCGCGCAGCGAGTGCCCTGCAAACTTTTCGGCACGCCCTCCTTCGCTCAGGTCCCCGCGCACACCCGCAGCCAGCGCCGTCTTCTTCACGAGGCGTGCCACCTCCTGATCGTTGAGCCGGTCCGGTCCGACATCCTTGCCCCCACTAGTCACGCGTCGGAAGAGGGGGCCTTTGGCGAGCTTGGCGAATCTGATCCAGGTTTCGACGGCGGCGACCGGGCAGGTGGCGTCGGAGGAGCCGCGACCTATCTCCACCTCGCGCCAGCCGGTCTTGCCGCGCAGCATCACCAGCAGGCCCTTTTCAAAAATCTCGATCCAGCCGCGGCCATCGTCCGTCTGGTCACGCCCCAAGTCGAGTCCGGTGATTTCCGAGCGGCGCAGGCCGCCGGCAAAACCGATCAGCAGCATCGCCCGGTCACGCAAGCCGCGCAGGGTTCCCCTGTCGAGCGTTTCCAGCATGGCGATCAGGTCTTCGGGCAGGATGGCTTCCTTCTGCCGGGGCGGGGCGGCGTGCCTGTTGCGGATGCCGGCCATCACGGTGGCGATCGCACGGTCTCTGCGATCCAGCGGCATGCCACGCTGTGAACAATTCCAGCCGATGGCGGCGAGGCGCCGCTCGATCGTCGAGACGGAATTCGCCTTCCTTCCGCGCTCGGCGGTCCCTGAAGCGCAGGCGGTGATGTAGAGCCCTACGACATGAGGATCCGGGGGGAGGGGGGATAGGTTGGAGCGCCGGCACCAGGCGGCAAAATGCTTCCAGTCGCTCGTATAGGCGCGGCGGGTGTTTTCGGAACTGGCCGCCTCGACGTAGCCGCGGGCGCGATCGGTCAGATCCTGCAGATGGGCCGACTGGCCAGCATTGGACTCGGAAACAGGGGAGGGGAGGTCGGCCGACAGCTCGGCTGCGGAAACAACGGCGGACACCGCTGTGCTGTGCGGCGGCGTAGAGCTGTCCGGAGAGGAAATTTCGCTGTTTTCGTCGGTGATTTGGGGCATTTCTCTATAAAGAACAAAACGAACGATAATGCAAACTTACCCGTCATTATGCAGGAAAGACAAGCCGTGCGGTTATGGCGCACAATGCTGGCATATTCCGCACATCTGGCCTAAGCTGTTGGTCATGGATTCGCCCGTCGCCTCGCCCGGTTCCGACCCGACGTTCACCGCTGCCATGCCCGGCTGGGCCTTGCCGCGCGGCCGTGAGCCTGATGAATTTGCCGCCGCCTTCGCCGCCGGCATCCCGTTGAAATCGCTGGACGATCTCGTCCGCTCCGCCCCCGTCTGGGCTGGCTGCTGGCGCTCCCGCCAGGCCCTCAAATGTGCCGCGGTCGCGGTCCGGCTGACGGGTCGCAGCGAGGACGAGGCCGCGTTGCGTGACGCCGTTCTGCTGACCGCCTCCGGTGACGATCCGGGTCCGGCCGGAAAGGTGTTTTTGGCCAGCAAAAGACTTTCCATCCGAAAACCCGCCTTCTCCTCGAAGGCCCTGGCCGAGCTTGCCGATCTCTTGGGTCTGGCGTGGGACGATCGGCTCGCCCACGCGGTCGATCATGCCGACGATGCGCTACAATCGGGCCGTCCCGCGCCGCTTGCCGCGGCGGACCTGGTCACATCCATTCATGCGGTGCGGCCGGACGCCGAGCCGCTCGCCTGGATGCTCGCCGATCTGCTGATCGCCGCGCTGCTGAAATGGGACTTTGCCGTGCCGCTGCTGACGGCGGAACGCTATGGGCCGGCCTTCAAGACGCTTGGGGGTCGGGGCCGCGTGCGCCCGGGCGAGCCTGCCTTTGCCCGCGCTGTCTGCCTTGCCCTTGTCGAGGCAACGGGTGCGGCCTTGCGCACCGCCGGCGACATCGCCCGCCGCGCCGAGACGCTGCGCGCTGCCGCGCCAAAGGTTCGCACAAAGGGCGCCGGCGCTGTCATCGCAAAATTGCTCGCCGAGGACGCCGTGGCGGCCTCGGCGCCCGGCAGCAAGCTCTCGCGCTGGGCAGCGACCCGGCTGTTCGACCGGCTGGAATGCTTTGGCGCTGTGCGCGAATTGTCCGGCCGCAGCGCGTTCCGGATCTATGGGCTGTGACGATGGCTGAACCGGACGAACGTAGCAGACGACGAACGCCTCGGACGAAGGACGCAAGCGAACGCTTGTTGGACCGGGAGCTGGCGGATCTGCCCCCGGACCTGCGCTGGCGCGAATGGATGCTGCGGGTCGAGGCGGTGATCTTTGCCGCGGCCGAACCGGTCCGCCGCGAGACGCTGGTCCGTGTCGTCGGCAAGGACTGCAGCATCGACCTTCTGATCGATGACCTGCGCGCGGAATTGCGGGACCGGCCCTATGAGATCGTCTTTGTCGCTGGCGGCTGGCAACACCGAACGCGTTCGCGTTTCGCCGTTCCGATTAGGGCTTCGCAGGCCTCAACGCGGAGCGCGGCGCCGGCGCTATCGGACTTCGAAGCCATGGTGCTGATGGCGATCGCGTATTTCCAGCCGATCACCCGCGGCGACCTTTCGAAGATATTCGGCAAGGAGGTCAGCCGTGACACGATCGCCAGCCTGCGAGGCGCCAACCTTCTCGCCTCCGGCCCACGCAGCCCGACGCCGGGCGCCCCATACACCTATGTCACGACGAAACAGTTCCTCACCGCGTTTGGTATGGAGACGCTACGCGATCTGCCCGACATCGAGGCATTGGAGGATGCGGGGTTGCTGAGTCGGAGCCGCGAGGCCGATGCAGGACAGTCGATACTCGGTGGTCACTCTGACGTCGAAGAGGTAGGCGCGAGCGATTTCTAAATCCATCCAAAGGCACAGCGCCTTGTGGGCGTTACCGATCCAGAATACAAAGGGTTAGTAACTGAAAAGAGATTGAATATGAGCGGCGCGCAGCCCGAAAGCGTTAATGACTTGTTTGTGTCCCTGCCGGCTCCGGTGGTTGAGCCAGAGGAAACCGAGTCTGATGTAGTCAAACCGTGGGATCCGAAGCAAATAAGGATCACTACAAAGAATTTTACAATTCGGGAGATTTTCAGTCAGATCCAGGGTGGCGAGCTCGACTTGGCGCCAGACTTCCAGCGGAGCTTCGTATGGAAGGATCGTCAACAGATTAGATTGATTGAGTCGATCCTGCTCGGAATTCCACTTCCCGCATTCTATTTCAATCAGGACAGTCAAGGCGCCCATCAGGTGATCGACGGTGTTCAACGGCTGACGACCGTAAAACTCTTTATGCTAAATGCGCTATCGCTCCAAGATAGTCACCTTGAATATTTGAAGGATCTCAGGGACTTAACTTACGATACGCTCGAAGCGCCAATCCGGCGGAGATTTGCCAGCACGCAGATAGTTGCGCACGTGATCGAGCCCCAAACCCCAGATGAAGTGAAATACGACATCTTCAACCGGGTGAATACGGGAGGCAGCCCGCTGACGCCCCAAGAGATTCGCCATTGCATGAGCAAGACTACCTCTCGCGCCTTCTTGCAGTCGCTTGTCGAGCGCGAGAGCTTTGATCGCGCAACAAGCTTTGCTTTCTGGTCGAAGGCCCCGGATGGACTGGCCGTGCGAGACAACCAGAGGATGGCTGATCGCGAAATGGCGTTGCGATTCTGCGCATTTCGGTCGGTTTCGATCGACGACTACGCCAAGGCAAACAGCTTGGATGGTTTTTTGCTCGACTTCACGCGCCAAATGGATGCGGCGAAGGCCGATCTGCTGTCGTCACTTAATCTGGCAGCTCTTGAAGCAGCCTTCGAGCAATCGATGCAGAATTGTGCGGCGATCTTGGGTGAGGCCGCATTTCGTCGTTGGCCCCCGCAGGCTGCCAGACGCGGCCCCATCAACCGAGCCATTTTCGAGGCACAGGCGCTAGCGCTGGCGGATTACGACCTCCAGGCGTTGCTTCCTTATAGAGACGAGATCGTGGCAGGCTTCCGACGTCTATTTGACAATGCTGCATATGACAGTTCGGTGCGCGCAGGAACAGGCGACGTTCGCAAGGTAGAGCGCCGCCTAGCGATGACCCGAGATTGTGTTCGAGCGATCGTGACATGATTAAATCCATCTCGATTGAGGGTTTCAAGCGCTTCACATCAGAACGTTTGGAATTTCGAAACCTAACGATCCTTGCTGGGCGTAATGGCTCGGGGAAGACGTCCACAATCCACGCTCTGCTTCTCGCGGTTGCGGCGAGCCAACGCGGCGATGGTATTGCTGAACTCAACGGTCCGTTTGGACTGGAGCTCGGGTGGTTCGAAAGTCTGCTGAACGGAAACACCAAAGAAAACTCTTTCTCAGTGACGATCGAAGGAACGGAAGGCGATGCGGCTTGCTGGTCGTTCGAAGAAGGAAATACCGAACTTCACGCGTCCGTGACCCTGCCTTTCGTCGGTGGTGAGGCGTTTTCGCACGGACCGGCACTTGGATTTCAGTATCTAGGCGCTGAGCGTCTAGGCCCTCGGATTGTTCAACACTCCGCCGCTCTTCCTCGCGAAAAGCTTCAGGTCGGTTGGGCAGGGCAGTTCACGGCGCAAGTCATTGAAAAACTCGGCAGTTCTAGAATCGATGAAGGCCGCCTTTTTCCCTCCAGTGACGAAAACCCGCCATTGCTGAAGGCGCAGACTGAGCAGTGGCTATCGTCAATCGTGAGGCCGGTGCAAATCGATACGTCGACATTCGCCGGTACGGGAATCACAAGTATTGCGTTCCGAGTGCCCGGAGGAGAATTCGTAAGGCCTACCAACATGGGTTTTGGCGTAACTTACGCGCTGCCAATCGTTGTGGCGGCTCTGAGTGCGACGACCGGTGGAATCTTGATTGTCGAAAATCCCGAGGCCCATCTACATCCGGCCGGCCAGTCCGACATTGGAATTTTCCTGGCGCGGATGGCACGGGCGGGCGTTCAGGTCATATTGGAAACCCACTCCGACCATGTCCTGAATGGGATCCGGCGTGCAATCGCGGAGTTAAAAATCCTCTCACCAGACGCGGGAATCATTCAGTTTTTTGATGACGCCGACCGCCCCCCGGAGGCGTTGGAATTCACGGAATCAGGAAGTTTCTCGCATTGGCCCTCGGGTTTTTTTGATCAGTATCAGCTTGATATAGCGCGCCTAAACAGAGTTCGCAGGCCACGATGACAATACGTTTCGTTTTGGATGAAACGTCTATACGTCTGGATGGCCTGTCCGCCGCGGCCGGCATCGAAGTGTTGGAGTTGTTTCTCGACCGAATTGACGATGCGATCCTTGCTGAACGCGCCGTCTTTTATTCGAGCGACTTTTTTGAGACAGCCCTTCTTGGGGAACGATGCTTTTGGGATCTATGTGACCCGGACTCTCCCATCGAGCTTCCCAAGGAAGTGCAGGAGCGAGCTGCGGCCGCTTTCGGCACATTGGCGTGTTGGGACGAAACTGAAGAATGGCCAGTCAATTTCGGGGTCGAAGTTGACGGCCAGCCTGTGCGGCACATTCCTTCAGTGGCCTGGGCGCACTTGAACAATGCCAATCCGCAAGCTGAGATCGTCGCGTGCATCTCGTCGGCGACGGCGGGATACACCGGCATCCACAATGTGATGGCCAATGGTGCGGAGCGTCAAGTTTGGTTCCTGGAAACCGCACGCGACACGGAGCTGTTCTATCGATGGATATGCTCGGAACACTCTCGATCTCCGGCAGATATCGCTCTATACGCAGAGCATTCATTCAAGCAGCTGAAGTTTGTGGAGCACTGTTTGCATGGCATCACGGCGATGACAGGTCAGTTCCGCGACCTAGCGCCTGTGATCGCGCGACATCTGGGTTTGCTGTCCGACGAGGGGCAGCGCATTTTCAGCGGCCCATGGCAGCAGGTGCCGGCCGAGTTTGGCTCTCTCGGAATCGAGATTTCCGACGAAAACGGTAATACAAAACAGAACGGAAATGCTCGGCGAGAACGTCGCATCATCGTCGATGGCGCAGAGCGTTGGTTCTGGTGGCATACCAAGCTTCAGCCGCATCAAAACCGCATCCATATTTGTCCCGACGATGCGCCTGCTGGCGGCGCAATTATCGTTGGAATTTTTTGCCGTCACCTGACGACTTGAGAGGTCAGATCCGATTCCGGTGGCCGAGGCGTTCGATACCTACTGCGCTGTTGTCTAGCGAAGCCTGCAGCGGTTCTTGCCCCAGCATCCGGAGAGAAGGCGACCTGACGTGTCTCAGCGATCCCTCTTGGATAGCTCTCCCCACCACCCAATGAACTCTGCGGGGTCAAAAGCATAGCGCTTCTGCTGCGGTAGCTTTTCCACGGCGTTTTGTCTCACGTTGAGCAGCGCCCATCCGTCGTATTCAGGTAAAATGGCTGCTTTCATCCCGTCCAGCAGCTGTTGCTCCGATGAAACGAGGAGGAGATGGTCCAGTTCGTGTAGTGGGCAGAACACGGGAGGGCGCTGGTCCTCGTCGGTGATTGCCGGCTCTTTCTCGGCAACCATCCGTCGCGCTTCCGCAATGACCTCGTTGCGCAGCTCGCTCGACATCAGTGTCCAGGCGTCCAGCGTCAGAACCACGGCAGGGGCATCGTCCGCAACCACAAAATCCAGCAGGTTCCGCCTGACGTGCGAAAAGAACCTCCACATTTGGAAAATTGCTTTCGCAATCTGCGCATACCCGTCCTGGGCGTCTTCAATCGGGTTATCAGCATACTGGGCTTCAAAAGTCAGCTTGCTGGCTTTGCATTCCATGACGGCCACCACCTGACCGTCCAACTGCAGAATGACGTCAGGCGTTTCGACAGGATTGCCCTTGAACTTGTATTTAACCGGCGGAGAGACCTCGAACGCGGGACAATGTGCTTCTATCGACTTGCGGCAGTATTCCTCGAACCGAGCGGCCGCGTCATTTCTGATTTTCGTGCCACCCTTGATGATATCGTAATAGAGGCCAACCGTAGCTCGATGGAGCAGCAGTGTGGGAAGAGGGGCGATGAACACGGGTTGAACCTCCGTGCTAACCTGCACCATCGGACGCATTCTCAGATAGCTCGGTCGATAAACTATCGGGAGGCGCTTTCCTGCGGACTTTTCGTACCGGCTTAGGAGGGCAAGAGATTCTCGCCGTGCATCCGAAATCTCCGCGGCCAAAAGACGCTCGGCCGGACGTGCCTTGGCTCTTACGGCATTAAAGAAGCCGAGATCGTCAACGGCCGTAGTCCACGGCTTCTGGAAGAAGACGGACATATATAGAAAGGCCACGGTGTAGAAATCAACAATCGAGAGGCCGTTCGTCTCCTCGAAATATTGCCCGCTCAGCCCTTGGCCATAGATGAAAAGGCTACGGTATGTCTCCGGTACATTGGCCCACCCTCGCTGCCAAGCGAAGGTTCGGTGAGCGATACGGTGCATTTCCTTCAGGACATTCTCGACCGTCACCCTGTCGTCCGAGTCGTGCTCGTCTGCTGCTCGCAGCAGATTTATCAGGTTCGCGACCGTATTGAACTCCCGCACATTCATTGGTTGCCTTAACCACGGTGGTGAAACCGACTTGGGCATGTTCAACATGATCGTGATCAGCGTTTCAATGTCCCACGGGAACACGGCGAAAGGCGAATCCATACTCGAAGTGTTTGCTTGGGGTAGGAAGTTGAGGTGCTTTTCGGCGGACGCCGATCTGTCGTTTTGCAGCGCGTGGACGGCCCACAACATTGTCAGTGAGTCAGCGTCGTCGGTCTCGCTCAGCATCCTGAGCAGGCGTGATAGCGCCGTTGTTGGGTCTATAAGTTCGCCCTGACCTGTTCCCCTCGCCATACCTTGCCCTGTTGAATTCGTAATCCTATCAGTTGGCACAAAAGGGCGTCCATTTCTGCTGTCCTTGGAGTGCAAGCCGTAATGAACTTTTGCTCCACATGTTAAGATGGGAATTTCAGATAACCGCCTATCTAACACGACGCTGGCGTTCCGCGACTTTTGTGGTATCTGGCCGGGCGCGACCTAACGTTTGTTGGCTTTGATCCACCCGGACCAGTCTATAAGACCGTGGTCCGCGACGATTTCCATGGCGTCAGGAGGCACGCGGTCGCAGAACAGGATAACGTTCATGCAATTCCATCGTGCGCTTGGAACGACGAGGCCGTCGAACTCAAGAAAGTGCGCGGCTTCGGCAATGTCCTGCGATCGTGGGTATTCGTCACCTGCTCGGTCATAGGACAGTTGCCCGTAACGGGAGGTATCGAGGCCAAGACGTTGCAATGCGTCGAGGTCCACGAGCTGGAGCGCACGATCGACCGTTACATCCAGCTCATGCACCCCATACTCCACCCTCGACGGAAATACGGGTTGCCCGCGGCCGAGATGGAAATACATCTCCGCTATGGCTCCATCGCGCTGCTGCGAGGTATAGAGAACGTCGAAAGTCCCGTCGTCCCACCGACCGCCGGCACGTGCGCAATCGACCGGTGATCTTCCCTTACGAACCACCCGCCACACGGTACCCTCGAACCGCACAGGGGTGAGTGCTTCGATTGCATCGATGAGTGCATTGTCCCGGCTTCTACGCGTGTGAACCATGCTTTAAAGGAAAACCTCGTTGTCGAGTCGGTCGATGACCTTCAGCACTTCGATAGCACGGTCTTGATGGATAAGGTCAATCGCCCGCTCGCCATTCAGTTGCGGATGGCGGGCATAAAGCCAGGTCCGGATCTCATCCGACGAGTAATAGTCCGTCAGACGGGTCACGACATAGTGCAAATCAGAAAGGATCAGCTCGTTGCGTGGCTGAGGTTTGATATCGCCCGCGCGCCAACGTGAGACGGTGGCCTTCGACACGTCCATAATATTGGCGATGTCGGTGCCTTTCAGGCCGCCGGCTTCGCCAATCTCGTTAAGAAATCTTGGTACTGCTCCCTGCATGACAATTATCGCATCTGCTGAATGTTATCGGAATGACCTGAAATTCGTGGTCCGGACGTCATTTTTGCACGCGGAGCACCTTTTCCGCGGCTTTCGTGCATCAATGTCAGAGTGTCGCCTAGTTTCACAACGCGGCCATGGTGATCCGTCAGTCGCTTCGCCAAGCTCGCAGCTCCCTTTTCGTCGATACCGAACCGCGCTGCGTCCTTGATGATCGGCCGCAGGTCCTTGATGGTCCTGGCTATGCGTTCGGTCTCACGCAGAGGCTTCTCCAGGAAGAACTGCTCCCTATTATGATCCGGCACGGGAGTAAACACTTCCACCGCGGCAAATGCCTGGCGGGCTGCGTGCTGGCGCGTGTCAGATAGCATATTCGCCACACCATGGGCGCAGCAGATGTCTTGGCAACCGAGCGCGCGTTTACCCCCGCGTGCGTTAGACAGGTATTCCAGTTCGTTGCGCTTGAGAGATTTTGCCAGCCCGGGAATGGGGATATAGGTCGTCTTTCCGAAGCCGATATCCTCATCGCGCGGCTCAGGTTCCTTGTGCCAGGATCGCGCGTCAAATTGATTGCGTTCCATGATACCGTGCGCAAGTCCGGAAGCGGCGCCGAATGCAAGCACGGCCTGACCGAGCAAACCGTCAAGATGGTCGATGATGATCGGGGATCCAAGGTTGTGGATACCTTGCAGCGACAAGAGGAATTGCCGTGTGGTCTGCGGCCGAGCCTCATGGCCGAGACCGGAAAGGCGCAGCCAAAGGTTATCGAAGGGCAGATCATTAAGCGCGCTCATGACCTCACTGCGCTGCGACGCGTCATTGATCGCGACATGCGAATGTATGACGGGGTAATCGATCGCAATATGCTTGCCTCCCTCCCAATCAAGCGCTGCGCGCAAAGCAAGGCAGGAAGCACGATCGATCGATAGCCAATCCGCATGGTCCGGGTCGGCGAGGAAATGTGTAGGGGCAAGCACCGTATCGATATTGTGTGCCACGGCGAAGCGGGCAATTTGCCCTATGACATCGGTCGAGGCGTGTGCTGCAAAATGTCGGGGACCCAACAACTCACCTGCAACGGCCCAGGGCGCATTTCGAACCGCACCTGCAAAGCGCGCCTTCGCGCTCAGTTCGGCGACCTGCGTATCAAGCACGATCTCCACGCCATCGCGACGAAGGTCTGCGATGAAGTCTCTTTGGAAAAGAAAGCGTGATGCCTCGATCACGACCCGTCTAATGGGCAGCCTTCCGGCAGCATAGAGCTCGCCAAATTTCTTATGGGCCTCGCCGATGCGAATAAAATGCGCGATCGAGCTTGCTGGATTGCGGAAGGCAATAATGTTGTTTCCGGCCATGGTCGCGTTCCAAATCGGTTTCACAAAATAAAAGTATGAAACTGGAATGATAAAGTCAATGGCATCGGGTGAGTACGTCTAGGGAATTTATGGTGCAGGCGGTTCGGGTTGTCGAAAGCAGACAGGCCGCAAACGGGCGTTGCGGATGGTATCTAGCCTACACCGGGACCTTCCCATTGCTCGGGCGAGTGAGGGCTGTGTGTCGAGCGCCCAATTGCGCAGAGGGATTGGGTGTTAGTGCCGAACCGCGCGGGAAAGAGCGTTCCAAGCCCGCTGCATGGCATCGAGATAGTGTTTTCAGTTCCGTTCCAGACGAATGCATCCTAGATTGCTCGCAATACGAGCGAGGTCTACGGGGAGGCGGATTTTGGGGGACATCAAGTTGGGTGAGCCGTTCGGTATGGACCTCGCGGGGGTATCGAAGGCCGATTGGGAACTCGCAATGCAGCGCATTATTCACGATTTGCGCTCCGACTTCATCTACGCGCCCCATATAGGGACGATCTACAGAAAAGCTGGTCACGAACTCGTCGAGATTGTGAAAAGAGAACTCCGGGACGGACAGCACAAGCCGGGCCTTCCGCTCACCATGGAGGTCCCAAAATCCCACCGCATGCGAGTCGCGGTGACGCCTCCCAGGCCGGGGCCAGCCTATTCTCGGCCGGGTAGCATCCTGATGCCGAAGGATCGGCTCTTCTACCAGCTCTTGGCCGACAAGGCGGCGCCTGTAGTCGACGCGCGTACTGATCAGACTAGATCTTATAGTCATCGTCTCGAGGGGCGCAGTTCGCCCAACATGTTCAAGCCGACTCGGGCTTGCTGGGGCGAACTTCAGAAGGCACTCGCGAGTCTTACGGCAGACAAAAAGAACAGGTACGTCCTGAAGATCGACGTCGCCAATTTTTTCGGATCGCTCAACCAGCACACCCTGATCAACGTGTTGGCGGATGCTGGATACCCTACCAAGTACCTAACCCGGTTGGAGGCGATCCTGACTGCACACACGGGGGAGAGAAGTTCGCGGGGCATAATCCAAGGAATCTACCCCTCTGACCTGCTCGGCAATTTCTATATGGAGCCAATCGACCGTTTTCTTTCGGATCTCGACATCCCGTCCGCGCGGTACGTCGACGACATGTACATTTTTCTTCCGAGCGTTGATGCGGCCGACCGGTTGATGAGGCAGCTCATTCCGGAACTCCGCGCATACGACCTTGTCCTCAACGAGGCCAAGTCCGTCATCATGCCCAAAGCTGCTCTGAACACAGAGGAGCCGGACCTCGAGGCGTTATTTGAGGAGGCGGTTCAGGAGATATCGGATCAGATTGACGAAGAGGATTTCGACGTCGACTACGGTTTTCAGTCGGAATGGGAGGATGAGGATGCCGAGGGCGATAGTGAGTCCGATGGGCCGGACGAGGATCTTGAGCTTGAGGCGACAATGGTACTTTTCGATGCTATTACCGACCATCCAGGGCACGAGGAAACAATAGAGCGCTTTTGCCTCCCATTGTTTGCGAAAGCCGAGTCGGACTACGCGGTGGCGCACGTCTTGGAAGCCTTTGCGAAGCGTCCGTCAATGACCCAGATTTATGTGTCCTATCTTTCAAAGTTCCTTCCCGATCGAGAGGTCTACGACTTCCTGTGCGAACGACTTGCGGATAGGTCCTTGGCCGATTGGCAGATCATGTGGATACTCGCCGCTCTGATTACACACGCGCCACTGGACGACGCTCCGATCAAGACAGCGCTCTCGCTCCTCCGAGATGGTTCTGTCCACGAGGCGACACGAGCGACGGCGGCCATCTATGTTGGTAGGTATGGCGATGCCGCACGCCGAAGGACCTTGGTTGGAATTTATGGGAATCTGTCACCCTATGTGCAGGCGGCGATCTATTTCTCATCAAGGTTCTGGCCGATAGTCGAGCGCCGAAACGCGAAGGCGCAATGGGGAGCGTTGAGTCCCTTGAATGAATTGCTAACGAAGGCGATGGCGAAGTAGGTTATCTGGCATTGCGGAGAGCAAGTAGCTGGTCCGATTGAGAAACTCGATAAAGCATACCGCTCAGCAACGGTGCCGCAGGTTCAGATCCCTTCAAGAGCAGAAGCCGACCGGAATACATGGACGACTTTTCGTTTCGATGACACGAGGCGTCGATAGCCATATTCCGAGCGATGGAGAAGAATAGGACCCAACGGCGACGGCGCCTCCGTCCTTGAGCATGTGGCGGACGACGCCAGTGCGACTCGGCCGGCGGGGCGCGCCTTCCTAATAGGACGGCGCGCCCCTTTGCCGAGCTCTATTTGGCAGGCTGCGATGCCTTGCCGAGCTTTACGGACGGCTCTCGGCCCCATACGCGCAACTTGCCCAGTTCCGACACGAAACCGGAAAGCCCATCCTCACCGGGAAGGGCAAGTACCCCCTCATCAAGGGCATCGGTGATCCCGGCCTTGTCCAGCAACGGCATGGCCGACTGGTCGTAACCGATAAACTTGCAGTACTGGAAGGCGTCCGCCACGAAGTCGCGCGCGGCCGCCTCCGCCACCAGGTCGTTGATCGCCTCGGCAGAGGTCAGCAATGCGACAGCGTCGAAAAGGACCGACGGCCCGCCATCAATCATGTGGTGGGCTTTGACCAACGATCCGTCCGACGCCGTGACGCCTCCGACCTTCGGGGCGATCAGTTCGCACATGCCCTTTTCCTTGTTGACCGCCGTGATCAGCCCGTTCAGCAGCTTGGCATCGACGCCGTCGGTAACGAGGATGCCGAGCTTACGACCCTCGAAGCGCTTCGGCCCGTTCTCGACGATGCTGAGCGCGGGCGAGACTTCGAGATCCTGGCGGGTCGGAATAGCCGCATCGGCCGACTTCGGCATGGACTGGAGGCCTAGCTTCTGGGCAACGGTCGTCGCGAGCGTTTCATCGATGTTCAAGAGATGGGACACCATGCGTTCGCGGATGGCCGGCGTTTCGACCTTGCTGAGTTCGAAGGTAAGGGCGGCTGCGATATGACGCTGCTCCGGCGGCGTCTGGCTGATGAAGAACTGCCGGGCCTGGCTGTAGTGGTCGGCGAAGCTTTCCGGGCGCAGCCGGGCCTTGATGCCCTGTTCTTCAGCAGCGAAGGGGCGATGGCCACGCATCGGCGATTCACGCGGACCCTCGTTAAACGAGTTTGGCTGGTAGTTCACCCGGCCAGACGGATTGCGCATCGCCATGTGCCCATCCTGCTGGAAGTGCGCGAAAGGACACTTCGGCGCATTGATCGGCAGATGCGTGAAATTCGGGCCACCGAGGCGTTTAAGCTGTGTATCGAGATAGGAGAAGTTGCGACCCTGCAACAAAGGGTCGTTGCTGAAGTCGATGCCGGGCGGCACGTTCTGCGTCATGAAGGCGACCTGTTCGGTCTCGGCGAAGAAATTGTCCGGCATGCGGTCGAGAACGAGGCGGCCAATGGGTTTCGGCGGAAGGATTTCTTCCGGAATAAGCTTGGTCGGATCGAGCACGTCGAAATCGAAGCTGTCGGCGAAATCCTGATCGAAGAGCTGGACCTGCAATTCCCATTCCGGGAAATTGCCGGACTGGATGGCCTGCCAGAGGTCACGGCGGTGAAAGTCAGGGTCGGCGCTGTTGATCTTCACGGCCTCGTTCCAGGCGACGGACTGGAGGCCGAGCTTCGGCTTCCAGTGGAACTTGACGAAGGTCGACTCGTCCTTGGCGTTGACGAAGCGGAACGTATGCACACCGAACCCTTCCATGAAGCGGAAAGAGCGTGGGATGGCGCGGTCGGACATGACCCACATGATCATGTGCATGCTCTCGGGCGTCAGGCTGATGAAATCCCAGAAAGTGTCATGGGCTGACTGCGCCTGCGGAAAGCCTCGGTCGGGTTCGGGTTTTACAGCATGGATGATGTCGGGGAACTTGATGGCATCCTGGATGAAAAAGACCGGAATGTTGTTGCCGACCAGATCCCAATTGCCTTCGTTCGTGTAGATCTTCACGGCAAAACCGCGCACGTCGCGCGCTAGGTCGACAGACCCCTTGCTGCCCGCGACCGTCGAGAAACGGACGAAGGCGGGCGTGCGTTCGCCAGGGCGCTGAAAGAGGTCAGCCTTGGTGTAAGCGGCAAGCGACTCATAGGTTTCGAAGAAGCCGTGCGCGCCATAACCTCGGGCATGTACCACCCGTTCGGGAATGCGCTCGTGGTCGAAATGGAAGATCTTTTCGCGGAAATGGAAGTCGTCGACGACGAGCGGCCCGCGTGGGCCGATGCGCAACGAGTTCTGATCGTCGGCAACCGGCCCGCCCTGGGCTGTCGTCAACACGGGCGTGTCGCCTTCGGCTGTCTGATGCAGTTCACCGCCAGCCCCACGCTTTAGCTTCACATCGTGGATCGTGGCGGTGTTGGTTGCGGGATGCGACGATGCAGCGGTTGTCTTCCTGGCCATGGTGGGCTCCTGATGAACTGGTTTCGACGGGCGCCGATAGCCCGAAAGCAGAAAGGCCGCCCTTTAAGGACGGCCTGATCAGTGCGGCTGGCGATCTAGCTGGCTTTCTTCATCGAGCCTTTGGCGTTCGCCGAGGATTCGCCGAGTGCCGTCAGATTCTGGTCCGCGGCGATCTCCTCCTGTAGATTGGCGTCGAGAAGCGGGATCGCGTCCTTCATACCGAGCTGTTTCGCCCAGGCCTTCAATGTGCCGTAGCGGGCAATCTCATAGTGTTCGACCGCCTGAGCCGATGAGATGAGGCCGGCATCGAGGGCGGCGGTGCCCTTGTAGTCCTCCATGATCTCCTCGCCTTCGGCGATGATGCCCTGGATGGCTTCGCAGGTCTTGCCGCGGGCTGGCTTGCCGAGGAGCTCGAACACCTGTTCGAGGCGCTCGATCTGCCCCTGGGTTTCGTCGCGGTGCTGCAGGAAGCCGGCTTTGCCTTCTTCCGACTGGGCCGCACGCGCCATCTTCGGCAGGGCCTTCAGGATCTGTTTTTCGGCGAAGTAGATATCCTTGAGCGTATCAAGGAAGAGGTCGTTCAAAGTCTTTTCCGTAGCCATTGGAGAATCCGATCAAATTTTCGAGATGAATGGACTCAAACAACCGTGGAACCGAGACGACGTTCCGCTGCTCGGAAAATAAATCGGTACGAACCGAACCCACCCTCACTTCATCAAGCCCGCGGAACGCAGCGCTTTCTCGATGATGGACTGAATACTGTTGTCAGCACCGGCAGGTGAGGGCGGCTGCTTGACCGTTCCTTCTGGGGAGGAGGACGCATGCGGCTGACCGCGGCGCTCGAAGGAGGCGGCAAGGCCCCAGCCTCTCGCTATCTGCACAGTCGAGGAAACACCGACGTCGAGCATGAACGGCGCTGCCCTGCCATATCCGCTGGACGCTTCGATCGGCGTGCCATGACCCATACCTGAAATGGTGTAGAGTTCTATTGCCTCCAGGCCGCGATCGTCGTGCCATACAGATCGCAAATTTCTACCCATCGTCTCGATTTGGGTGGGCTGTTCCGGAACCGCATGCACGCCCCGCCATTGCGCGACGAGCGCGGCTGCGTTGTCAGGGACCACAGTGTTGTCGCTCGTACCCTGCCAGACGGAAATCGTTGGCCAAGCGCCGTCATGGCATGAGGCGGTGCGCAGGCTTTCCTGCAGGCTATTGGTGCCGGGAAGACCCTGCCCGCGCATGCGGTCGAACGCTTCGGGAACAGTCAAGGCGGCGGCGTAGGGCAAGCCGGCGATGATAGCGCCACCGGCAAAGACTTCTGGATAACAGGCCAACATGGCATTTGCCATGGCGCCGCCGGCCGATAGACCGGTGATATAGATTCGGCGCTCATCGACGCCATGTTCGGCGACCACGCTGGCGATCATCTGCCGGATAGACATCACTTCGCCCCGGTCCCGCTGGGTGTCTACGGCATTGAACCAGTTGAAACACAGGTTCGCGTTGTTCTGCCTGTTCTGTTCGGGGAAAAGGACAATGAAGCCGTAGTCCTCGGCGAGCGCGGACCAGCCTGAACCGACATCGTAGCTGGCGGCGGTTTGCGTGCAGCCGTGCAGCACGACCACCAGAGCCGGTGCCGCCGGCAATTGCTTCGGCACATGCTGCCACGCCGCCAAGGCGCCCGGGTTTGCGCCGAAATGATCGAGCTTCTTGAGAATGGAGCCGGGCGGTGTCGTAGGCTTGACTGAGCGCAGTCGCGCGAGCCGTTCGAGTGTATCAGATAGCGATCTCATGAGGAGCTCCAGGTAGCGCGCCGGATTGGCGCATACACTGTAATCCCTCCGCAGCATTAAAGTTGCTGCGCTGCACAATAATTCTTCCGGCGAATGAACGGAAAGAAGCCGCCCCGAGAGGGCGGCTTCCAGATTGCTTATCGTGTAACAATCAAGGCCGCTTCTTCATCGTCACGCTGGCGTCCGCCGAGAGCTGCTGCAGCCGATGCGATAAAGGCGCCGACGAGAAGGGACAGGGCGCCAAGCATCGCCGCCGTCGCGGCGGATTTTCGGGCCTCGTCGGCGGCTTTGAGGGCGGCGTTCTTCGCATCCTCGATCTGAGTCAGCACCTGATCCACCCGGGCGCGCGCCTCTTCGGGTGGGATACCGGCGCGTGACGCAACGATTGATGAGATATAAGCCCGGTCGGCCTCCGGCACGCCGTCATTTACGGCACCTTGCATCAGGATGCGGGAAATTTCGGCCGTGGCCGATGCATTGTCCGCTTGAGCGCGGCTCGCGAGATCCTGCGGGCGCAACAGCATATCCGTGAAGTAGCCGGTCGCAGCATCGGGTGCGGCCGCATCGCTGTTTGCCGCGGCCGCGGTGCCCGCAACCGTGGCGGTGGCTGCCGCCGTCGATACAGCCTGGGCGCCGGCGCCGGCGAGCGAGGTGAATGCAGAGCCTGCCATGCCAACGACAACCACCGTTGCCAGTGCCCAGCTTAGAAAGCCATGCGCGGTGTCGCGAAAGAACACCTCATCCGTATGGACGTTGGCCCACTTGGTGCGCAGGCGGCCGGTCAGATAGCCGCCGAGCGCGGAGGCCAACCACTGGACGACCACGAACCAGATCGCTGCCGTGACGCCGACGGTGGTGAAGGAAGCACTGTCGCCCGACCATGGCGAGACCATCGTCAGGCCGACGCCGGAGCCAAGCAGGAGTAGAATGATCGTGGCGGCCGCCGCGGCCACCGCGCCGCCGATGACCGGCCCCCATGCGAGGGCCGGTGTGCTGGATTCCACACCGACGTCGGAAACACCCGAGCCGTAAAGGGACATGTCCGCCTCCTATCGCAGGAAAAGGACGAGCAGGATAACGATCGGCAGGGGAATACCCAGAAGCCAGAGAAGAATGCCGCGACCCATTTTGAAGACCTCCAGTAATGCGCGAGCGAGTACCCGCACCTGGCGCCCCAACTTTTTGAATCCCCTGAGGTTCCATGAAACGGCGCGGTAATTTCTATTTTTTGACTTGCGGAACCATGCGACAGGCAGGGTGTTCCAATAGGGCCTGATCTCAGGCTCCAACGAGGAACAAGATCATGAAAAAACTTCTCCTAGCCGCCGCCTTGGTGGGCGCATCGACCTTTGGCGCCTTCGCTCAGACGTCAACCACCCCGACAACCGATGGCGACACGCCGGCTGTTGCGACGCCCGACACCAAGAATGCGACTGCTCCGGTCGAAGGCGCGAACAGCTTCACGGAGGACCAGGCGCGGGAACGCATTACCGCAGCCGGCTATGCCGATGTCACCGGCCTCATGCTGGATGACAAGGGTGTCTGGCAGGCCAAGGCGACGAAGGACGGCAAGGCCATGAGCGTCGCGCTCGACTATCAGGGCAACATCGTCGCCAACTAAACTCAGCTTTCAGGAGATTCCTATGAAAACCGTTACAGGACTTTTCGACGATTATTCCGATGCAAGCGCTGCCGTCAGCGCCCTGGAGGCACGCGGCGTGCCGTCCAGCGATATCAGCATCGTTTCCAACAATGCGGACGAACGTCATAACAAGGAAACCAATGCCGCCGAAGGCGCGGGGACAGGTGCAGGCATCGGTGCCGCCGTCGGCGGCGTCGGCGGCCTTCTCACGGGGCTCGGCATCATGGCCATTCCCGGCGTCGGGCCCGTGGTTGCTGCCGGTTGGCTTGCCGCTACCGCGGCGGGCGCAGTAGCAGGCGCCGTAGCCGGTGGCGCCGCGGGTGGGCTGATCGGCGCGCTGACCGAATCCGGCGTCTCCGAAGACGATGCGCACGTCTATGCGGAGGGGGTTCGCCGCGGCGGGACGCTCGTGACGGCGAAGGTTGACGAAAGCCTCCAGGCGGAGGCCGAAGCCATCCTTCGCAAGTCGAACTGGGTTGATCCCGGCCAGCGGCGCGCGGTCTATGCCAACGAGGGCTGGACCCGGTTCGATGACACCCTCGACCCCTACGGGCCGGCGGAAGTCGAACAGGAGCGCCTGCGCTATAGGCGTTGAACCATCTCGGAAAAGGGCGGCAATCGCCGGCTTTTTTACGTCGGGTGGATGATTGATACTCGAAGGACGTAGCGCCCGCTTCGAACATTGGCGATTGGCAATCAATCTTGCGATCAGGAAATGTTAGGTCGACCCACGTCCATGCCAGCTCCATCGCGTGCCAATGCCTTCTCGATCTCGCCCGGCGACACCTGAAGGAATTGGCGCCTGGCCATAGCGACCGAGATCGCGGGAATTTCAAGATGGGTCGCCACCCTCCGATACGCCGTGAAGCTCAGGCCTTCTATCAACTCCTCGTCAACGACAAGGCGATACGTGCCCGCTTCCAGAGGCTCCGAAAGGGACTCCAGATGAAATGGATGCGTGAATGTGATTTCGGTTTCTGTGGTTCTTTCGGTCATCTTGAGCACCACCTTTCCGCCGTCATTGCGCTGAAAACCATCAAAGCCATCGCTCGATCAGGATGTAGACGATTAATGCAAAGCTAGCCGCGGGTAAGGCGTAACCGGCTAACGTCGCGAAATCGTGTTTCTTCGGTAGATGAAATAGGGAAGACATGATGTCCTCCTCGCTTAGGGCCAGGGTAACAAACCCTCAAACAGCAGCGCCCGTAAAATGGCTGCTGGAATAATTACAGTGAACCCATTTCCCTACTTTAGCAACAAATGGTTTCTGTGTTTTAGAGATTCAGCTCATTGTCCTTTTGTAATATTTAATAAGATATGCCGATTGCACTTGTTTTCGACATAATTATTATCTACACCTTGATCGTCAGCATTGCTTATGAGCGCTAGAAAAGCTCTGCCGCTCGCAATTGCTGCCATCGCTTCATGCTTTTGACCACGGATGTACTGGCACTGGTAGACAAGCGATGATGAGGAAGGTCGGTGCGGTTTCGCCCCGGCCTTTTTTGTTGGTTGCTTCTGCAAGTGCCAGGAGGATGGGAGATTCAAATTGTTCCTGAGGGCCAACAGGTTCTGAATATTTAGAGGAGCGACGTGATCGTCTCAGTACGGCGCATTTTCAATTGCCGACAAGTCGTTTTGGAGCTGAAGTTTCGCGAGCGGTAACACGGCAAGGAGGACGAACCCTTCTTGCCGGTAGGAAACGGATGCCTCCCCAAAGGCTTGCAGGCTAGAAACGATGAGGCGCGAACCAAAACCCTTGCGGTCCGGTTCGAAATTGACAATGCGCGGGCCATTTAACTCCCGCCAGCACACGATGAGTGTCTCCATTCCATCGCGGTGCTCTAGGTCCCAAGAGATCTCGACATGCCCCTCTTCGTTTGACAGGGCTCCATACTTTGAAGCGTTCGTCAGAAGCTCGTGAAAAACCATTGCAAACGATAGAGCGGCCTGGGGGCCGAGCCGAACATCAGGCCCGTCTGCCCTGATACGGGCGCTCCCCTCCATCCCGATGTTCATGCTGGCGGCCGTCACGAGATCTGCAAGCGTTGCGCTTACCCAGTCCCTCTGCAACAGGATTTCATGGGCTTTAGCATAGGCTGCAATACGCAACTGAAGCTTGTCGGTTGCATCGTCCAGCGAAACGGCATTCCGCAGGGACTGCGTCACGATCGCCTGGACGACGGACAGCGTGTTCTTCATACGGTGAGCCAACTCGTGCATGAGGAGGCGCTCACGCTCGACCCGCTCACGTTCTCCGGTCCTGTCACGAAGGATTTTGATGAAGCCGATGGTCTTGTCGTCGGGCGCCCGCAACGCCATCATCTCGCCGGAGGCCCAGAACATCGTGCCGTCGGCGCGCAGATGCCATCGCTCGTCGCTGCCTCGGCCGCGGTTAAGGGCGGCGGTCATCTCCTTCTGCGGAATACCATTTTCCCTGTCTTCCTGCGTGAAGAAGACCGTGGCCGGCTTCCCGATCATGTCCTCGGCTTCCCAGCCCAATATCTTTACGGCACCTTCGTTCCAGCTCGTCACGAGGCCGTCGAGGTCCATGGATATGATGGCGTAATCGATCGCGCTTTGCACGATCGCTTCAAGGAAGCGCTCTCGTGAGGAAATCGGTTCGTCATAGCCTGCGATCTTCATGAATGTGTCTCGAACTCGGCCCTGCACGTTATGCCACGGATCATATCGCTTGCGCAGCCACATATATGCATGCGGAGTGTGGCTGAAATCTAGGGGCGATTCATCCCTTTGAAGCACGCGATGATCTCGTCGAAGCCGAATGGTTTTGAAAAGAACTTTGCCGCAGGCGGTAAATCCGTGCTCATCGGCTGTATCCGGCCCGACGCCACGACGATCCCGGCATCGGGAAAACGCTCGAAAACTCTATGGGCGAGATCGAGGCCCGTTAGCTTGCCTGGCAACTGGATGTCTGTGAAAAGCAGATGGATCGTCTGCTCGTTTATGATCTCGATAGCATGCTCTGCCGAGCCGGTATCTAGAACATCGAAGCCCGCCTCTTGCAGCGCGTCAACCAATGTCAAGCGGATCAGCACTTCGTCTTCGACGACCAGAACTTTGCGCACGATATTCTCCTGCCAATGCTCACCAACCCCTGGAACCGCGCAACGTTCCGTCTTTGACCAAGGCCACCGTCATTGGCGCCCGTGGCAAAGTCATCGATTCTGAACAGTACTTCGTCTTCTCATCCGTAGACCGCCTCCTTTGGCGCGCTGCGAGCACGAAACGACCGCAATTGAAGACTTGCCAATGCGAGGTATTGGGCGCAAGGTTCGTATTCCAGCAGCCATTGACAAGGGCGCTGCTGTTTGAGGGGTGGTTACCCTGGCCCTGAAAATGAAGGAGGACTCGATGTCTTCCGCTTTCCGCCACAAACAGCAGCAATATGTATCGGACGCCGCGAGCGGCTATTTGTTTTTTGCAGTCAGCCTGGTGATGATCCTCGTCCTCCTCATGGAGGGTTGGCTGTGGTGATCCTCATCTTCAAAGGTCCCGATACTCCGGGAGCGCATCGCCGAACCGTCCTCCGACAGATTCTCAAAAACGCCGACTACGAGACACGCAGCCTTGCGCAAGGGCAGGGGACCAGCAGCGAAGACGCGGCAAATCTAATCCGCTTGATCAATTCGGCAACGATCGATGCTGGGGACTATCCTCTATCCCGTAAGGCGCGCGCGCAAGAGCAGCGCGCCAGCGTCGAGATTTGGGAAAACGAAGGCGGTTCCACCGCTGGGTGGCCACGATGCCCGATCGCCTGACAGCGATGCTCGTCGCCTTGGTTTTGGCGATCGGCTTTGTTTGGGGCTACCGCCCGGACCAAAGCCGATATGATCGGCTTCACCCCTCTCAATCGCGTCAACCAGCATCGGTGCAGTAATATCCTTCATCAGGACAGATGCCCATGGAAGACGCAAGAGCTGATATAGCCGAGCGTGTAAGGAACATTATCACTGGACAGTTGGCCGTCGAGATAACGAGGGTTGTCGATGATGCTTCGATTATCGATGACTTGGGTGCTGATTCCCTGGAAATGGTCCAGATCGTAATGCTCATCGAGGACGAGTTTGGAATCGCCATTCCCGACCAGCCAGCCGAAGAATTCCTGACGGTTAAGGATGCCATCGACTTCGTCGTTGCAGCACAGTCGTGACAGATAAGCGGACGCCCGGATGACGATCAGTCGTTACGGGATGAAGGAGTTGACGGATGACAGCGAACAGCGAACGGTTTTTCAAGCCGACAAAGACTACTGCAGATAAAAAGGCGTCGGAGACCAACTCGGTCGCCTGGAGGATCATCGACCAGGAGGCAGCAACGCGGGAAAAGAAGACCGAGAAGTTGCGCGCGCTCCGCCTGGCGAAAGAGGTGATCAATCCTGCGCCCTTGCCGAAGTTGAAGCGAAAGTAGCAACGGAGGCAGGTGTGGTTGGAGGATGCATGACAGGAACGGCTGCCTGCTTGAAATTCACGAATTACTCCAACCGAAAGCCGAAGGCGAAAACGCCCTCGGCTTCGCATCTTGTGAATTCAGTGCTCGTCAGGACAATGTGCGCCCGCAATCGAAGGTGACCTTGCTGAGAAGATCCGCCGGCACCTGGATATCGGCCATTGCGGCGGCGACGAGTTCGTCCCGCTTTGCACGGTTTTCGTATCCCTTGACGGTTGCCAGATCGGTGCTCGCGGCCGTGGCTATGCGGCCGGCCGTCGCGGAGCATATGCCCGCAAGGGTCTCTACCCGCGCGGTTCTCACCGCCTCGGCGCGTGCGCTGGTGGTCGAAACCCATCCCGCATTGAAGGCGATGAGCGGCGCAGCCACGAGGCCGAGAACGAAACCCACCATGTAGGGTTTTGCTTTTTCCATGTTCAGACTGAATGACATGACTTTACTCCCTATAATCGATGATTATCGAGATCGATAAGGGCCCGCGCTCGGACCTGGAGCCAATGGCAATCCGGACAGTTTCAGTGTGCGCCTCAACGCGCAGAAAGCAAATGAATTTAAATTTTTTTCTTTGAAGTCCCTCATTGTTTTCCGGTCGCAAAACAAAAACACATGATTTCAATTTTTGTGATATGATGAATGCAATCGAAAAACACATGAACTCATGGGTTGTCGATGAGAATTTACAGTCGTGAGTTACATCCTTTATTTGAGTTTTTGGAATTTTGTGCAGCCTGCATCAGGTTTTTGGATGAAATTCTTTATTAAACAGCGCCGGCGGGACTATTCCGGTGCTCATGGCGGCTTTTCGTATCGAAGAAGCAGCCGTTCACCGCGAGGAACGTTCCATGAGTCTCAGTTTTCCAAACCAAAGCCGAAGCTATGAAGAGGCCGGCAAGCGTATCCGTTTCATTGGTCATGACGGCATGTTCGAGATTCCGTTCTTCGCGGGGGCTGACCTATTCCCGGGAGTGCTATCCGAAGCCGGTTATCTCAGGGCTTTCGACGATGCCCGCGTCTCTGTCTACAAGGCGGCGCGGCGCGCCTATTCCGCTGGCCGAAAGCCGGTTTACGTCCTGACGCGTGCCGATTTCGGCTGAGAGCGCCGCTCCCGGACGAAGCTTCGGCGCCCCACATCCCCAACACGATTGCCGGGTTTCGCCCGGCCGGCTGCCTGGCCGCATCTGGGCAAAGGAATGATTATGGCCAGAGGCCAAGAGCGTGGCGTGCAAGACATCGGCAATTCGGAAACCGCCGTTGCCGAAAGGACCCACCATCCTGAGGTGGGCTCCAAGTCGGCGCCGGAGCCGCAAGTAGTTACGGACGGGAAAGGCGAGGGCAACAGTCCGTCGTCCGGATTCGGTTTCCGCCGGGCACCGGGCATGCCATGGAACGATCCCATGCCCGTGCGGGAGGAACTGTTCGGCATCGAACGGCTCGAGCAGCACGCCGCGACCCTTGCGCTTGCCCAACCGGTAACGAAGCGGCCGCCGTCCGTCCAGTCGCTGCACAAGCGCCTTAAGAGCAACGCGGCGGTCCTGCTTGCCGCCTACCGTGCCAGCGCCCTGGAGGTGGAGAACGAGCGCGGCGTCGTGCCGGCGGCCGAATGGCTGCTGGACAACTACCATCTGGTCGAGGAGCAAATCCGCGAGATACATGACGACCTGCCGCCCAACTATTACAGGCAGCTGCCAAAACTCGCCGAGGGGCCGTTCGCCGGATATCCGCGCGTCTTCGGCATTGCCTGGGCCTTCGTCGCGCACACCGACAGCCATTTCGATCCAGAGACGCTCGTCCGCTTCATCGCCGCCTATCAGAAGGTCCAGCCTCTGACGATCGGCGAATTGTGGGCTGTGGCGATCACCCTGCGCATCGTGCTCGTCGAGAACCTGCGCAGGCTTGCCGACCAGATCACCGCCGGGCGCCGCATGCGTGCCGAGGCGGATGCGCTGGCCGACCGGCTATTGGCGAACGAGGGTCGCGGCAGCGCGCTTGAAAAGGTCTCCGCCGACCCCCTACCCGAGCTCTTCGCGGCCCAGCTTGCCAAACGGCTGCGCGACCAGGACCCCAGCACGACACCGGCGCATGGCTGGCTGGAGGCGCGGCTGGCGAGGCAGGACAGTTCGGTTGACGCTGTGGTGCGGCATGCCCAGCAGCGCCAGGGCGCGTCGAATGTCACGATCAGGAACATCATCACCAGCATGCGGCTGATCAGCGATGTCGACTGGGCCGATCTTTTTGAAAAGGTCAGCCTCGTCGATGCGCGCCTTTCGGCCGACGGCAGCTTCGCCCGCATGGATTTTGCCACGCGCAACCTCTATCGCAGCGCCATCGAAGACCTCGCCCGCGGCTCGGACCTGTCGGAACTCGACATTGCAGGGCAGGCGGTGGAAGCGGCACGGGCGGCACCGGTCACGGGCGACACCGCCTCGCAGGCCGAACGTGTCGGGGATCCGGGCTACCATCTGATCGCGGAAGGGCGGCCGGCCTTCGAGCGCACGATCGGGTTCCGCCCGCCCAAGCATCTGATCGCTCTGAGGCTGGCGGCGCGCACAGGCATTGCCGGCTATGTCGGGGCGATCGGCCTCATGACGGCGATGCTTGTGGCGATGGCGCTATGGCTGCTGTCCATCGCCGGTCTTTCCGTATCCGGCATGGCCGTCTTCGCCGTGCTGGCGCTGCTGCCGGCGAGCGATATAGCGACGGCGCTCGTCAACCGCTTCGTGAACTGGAGCCATGGCGCGACCCGCCTTCCGGGTCTCGAACTCGCGCAGGGTGTCCCATCGTCGTCACGCACGCTGGTCGTCGTGCCGACGCTCCTGAGCAATCGTGCCGACCTGCTGGAGCAGATCGAGCGGCTGGAGGTCCATCATCTCTCGGGCGCTGGCGGCGACCTGAGTTTTGCCCTGCTGACCGACGGGAAGGATGCCTCGCAGGAGACCGTCGAGGGCGATGGTGCGCTTCTCGCGCTCGCTGTCGAGGCCATGGCCGACCTCAATCACCGGCACGGGCCGGGTCCTTCTGGCGACCGCTTCCTGCTTTTGCACCGCAAGCGCCGGTTCAATGCCGGCGAGACCCTCTGGATGGGCTGGGAGCGCAAGCGCGGCAAGCTGCACGAGCTCAACCGCCTGCTGCGCGGCGCCACTGACACCAGCTTCATGGCGCTCGGCGGAAAGTCGCCGTCCGTCCCGCCGGACGTGCGCTATGTCATCACCCTCGACGCGGATACGAAACTGCCGCGCGACACGGTCCTGCGGCTGATCGGCAAGATGGCGCATCCTCTCAACCGGCCGCGCTTCGATATCGGGCAGCAGCGGGTCGTCGATGGTTATGCGATCATCCAGCCGCGTGTCACCCCGTCGCTTCCCATCGGCCGCGAAGGCTCGCTCTACCAGCGGGTCTTTTCCGCGCCCGGCGGCATGGATCCCTATGCGGCGGCCGTTTCCGACGTCTATCAGGATCTGTTCGGTGAGGGTTCCTATACCGGCAAGGGCATTTATGACGTCGATGCCTTCGAGGCGGCGCTGGCCGGGCGCATACCGGAGAATACCCTTCTCAGCCACGACCTTTTCGAGGGCACGTTCGCGCGGGCGGGGCTTGCCTCCGATGTCGAGGTGGTCGACGATTTTCCGTCGCGCTACGACGTCGCCGCCCGGCGCCAGCACCGCTGGACGCGCGGCGACTGGCAGCTGCTGCCCTGGATATTCGGACGGCGGGCGCTTCCCGCACTCGGCCGCTGGAAAATGCTGGACAATCTGCGCCGTACCCTCATTGCACCATCGATATTCGCGGCGCTCGTAGCCTGTTGCGCGATGCCGTTGCAGGCGGGCGTGACAGGTGCGTTGCTCATCGCGGCCTGCATCGCGTTTCCCGCTTTCCTGCCGGTAGCCTTCGCCATCCTGCCGCGCCGCAGCGGCCTGCAACTGAGCAGCCATGCCGTCAGGCTTGTCGGCGACATCAAGCTCGCCGCTATGCAAGCGGCGCTCGGCCTGTCCTTCCTACCCGATCAGGCCTGGCGCAATTGCGATGCCGTGCTCAGAACCGCTGGCCGGCTGCTGATGACGCGGAGGAAACTCTTGGAGTGGACGACCGCCGCGACATCTGGAAACCGGATGCGGCTGACGCTTGCCGGCTTCTACCGTGACATGGCCGGCGGCACCGTCGTCGCGCTGGTCCTTCTTGCCGCTGCCGTCGCGTTATCGCCGGTCGCCTGGGCTTTGGCGCTGTTGTTGGCACTCCTCTGGTCGGCTGCGCCCGCCATCGCGCTCTGGGTCAGCCGATCGCCGACGGCACGGCCGGGCCGGGCGCTTTCGGATGCTGATGCGGTGGAACTCCGGCTCGTTGCGCGGCGCACATGGCGGTTCTTCGAAACCTTCGTCACGTCGCTGGAAAACATGCTGCCACCGGACAATTTCCAGGAAACCCCGCTGCCCGCCATCGCCCACCGGACCTCGCCGACCAATATCGGCCTCTATCTTCTCTCGACGGTCGCTGCGCGCGACTTTGGCTGGGTGGGAACGCTTGAAGCGCTTGAACGGCTGGAAGCGACCTTTTCGACGCTCAAGCGGCTCGACCGGTTCAACGGGCATTTCTTCAACTGGTACGATACACGCGATCTCAGAACCCTCGCTCCCGCCTATGTCTCCTCCGTCGATAGCGGCAATCTCGCCGGCCACCTGATCGCGTTGGCGAATGCCTGCGAGGAGTGGGCCGGGACGCCGCCGGCGGAAGACGGGGAGGGTTTCGGTGATACGCTGGCGCTCGCCCGCATGGCTCTCGGCGAGACGGCCGGCAATCCCGGTGCCAGCCTGACAGCCATTCTCGACGAGGCTGAAGCCCTCGTGCGTGGCCCCCAATCCATCGAGGCCGCAACACCGGCATTGACACGGCTTCTTGACAAGGCCTTGAAACTGGCCGAGCAGGCAGCACCTGCCGATGACGGCACGGCCGCCGATCTTACGTTCTGGATAGGCGCGCTCGCCCGATCCGTCACACAGGCCGCGCGCGACCGGCAGGTCTTCCGCGACGATGCCGCCTCCGTGAAAGCCCGGCTTCAGGCGTTTGCGGACACAGCCCGCACCATGGCGCTCGACATGGATTTCGCCTTCCTGTTCGATCCCGACAGGAAGCTCCTGTCCATCGGCTATTCGCTCGCCGACAACGGGCTCGACCCGAACTGCTACGACCTTCTCGCTTCGGAAGCCCGGCTTGCGAGCTTCTTCGCCATCGCAAAGGGCGATATCAGCACGCGCCATTGGTTCCGTCTCGGTCGGGCGGCGACGCCGCTCGGCAGCGGCTCGGCGCTGATCTCCTGGTCGGGCTCGATGTTCGAATATCTCATGCCGTCGCTCGTGATGCGCGCGCCGGCGGGAAGCCTGCTCGACGACACGAACAGGCTGATCGTCGCGAGGCAGGAGGCCTATGGGCGGTCGCGGCACGTGCCCTGGGGCATATCGGAATCCGCCTTCAATGCGCGCGATATAGAGTTCACTTATCAATATTCCAACTTCGGCGTGCCGGGGCTCGGCCTCAAGCGCGGGCTGTCAGGCAACATGGTCGTCGCCCCCTATGCCACCGGCCTTGCCGCCATGGTCGATCCCCATGCCGCGCTCGACAACTACCGGCATCTCGAATCCCTCGGCGCGCGCGGCGTTCACGGTTTCTACGAGGCGCTGGATTTCACCCGCGCCCGCCTGCCCGAAGATGCCCGCGTCGAGATCATCCGCAGCTACATGGCCCACCATCAGGGCATGACCATCGTTGCCATTGCCGTCCTCCTGCAGGACGGGCGCATGCGGGCGCGGTTCCACCGCGAGCCGATGATCATGGCCAGCGAGCTTCTGCTGTCGGAGCGCATGCCGCGCGACGTGGCGATTGCCCGCCCGCGCGCCGAGGAGGTCAAGGCATCCGCAGGAATTTCACTGAACCCGGCGCCGTCGGTGCGCCGGCTGGCGCTGCCCGTCGCCGGCGCGCCGGTCACGCATCTCCTGTCCAACGGGCGCTATGCGGTGATGCTGACGGCCTCGGGCGGCGGCTACAGCCGCTGGCGCGATATCGCCGTCACGCGCTGGCGCGAGGATGCGACCCGCGACGATTGCGGCGCCTTCATCTTTCTCAGGGACATGCAGACTGGCACAGTCTTTTCACTCACCCCCCTGGCAACGGGCGACAGGGCCGAGGCCTCGGTGGTCTTCGGCGAGGATCACGCGCAATACATTCGCCATGACGAGACGCTGACGACGGAGATGGATGTCATCGTCTCCGGCGAAGATGACGGCGAGGTGCGCCGGATCTGCCTCACCAATAGCGGGCGACGAGTGCGCGAGATCGAGCTGACCTCTTATGCCGAACTGGTGCTTGCCACGCCGGCGACCGACAACGCGCATCCCGCTTTCGCCAAGATGTTCGTCGAGACCGAGTATTTGCCGGAGTACGGCGCGCTCATCGCCACGCGGCGCCGCCGCGCGCCTTCGGAGGCCGAGATCTGGGCCGCCCATTTCGCGGTGTTCGAGGGCGATGCGGTTGCCGATTCGCAATACGAATCCGATCGCGCCCGTTTCCTCGGGCGCGGCCGTTCCATCGCCACCGCCGCGGCCATCCACGACGGGCAGGCGCTGTCCAACACCGCGGGAACCGTTCTCGATCCGATCTTCGCGCTGCGCCGCAGCGTGCGGGTGCTTCCCGGCAAGGTGGCGCGCGTCGCCTTCTGGACGGTCGTCGCCAGCTCGCGGGAAGAGCTCCTCGAACGGATCGACAAGCACCACGACAGGAGCGCCTTCGAGCGGGCGAAGACGCTTGCCTGGACCCAGGCGCAGGTGCAGCTTCACCATCTCGACATGGATCTGGAGGAGGCGGCCGACTTCCAGCGTCTTGCCGCGCCCATCCTCTATGCCGACGCGCGGTTTCGTCCCGCCTCGAATGCCATTCTCGCCGGCGCCGGGCCGCAATCCGGCCTCTGGCCTTACGGCATCTCGGGCGACCTGCCGATCGTGCTGCTGCGCATCGAGGATGCCGAAGACCTTCCGCAGCTGCGCCAGATGCTGCGCGCGCACGAATACTGGCGCATCAAGCGGCTCGCCGTCGATCTGGTGATCGTCAACGAGCGCGCTGCCTCCTATGTGCAGGATCTGCAGAACGCCGTCGAGGCCGCCGTGCGCTCCAGCCAGTCCCGCCCGCGTTTCGGCGACATGCCGGCGCAGGGCGCGGTGCACGTGCTGCGCGCCGATTTCCTGAACCAGGAGACGAAAAACCTCCTGAACGCCACCGCGCGCGTCGTGCTGTCGGCCCATCGTGGCTTGATCGCCGATCAGTTGGCGAGCCTTTCCTCCAGCAGCGAGCGCCCAGCGCCTCTACCGCCGCGCTTTCCGTCGAAGCCCTCGGCCGAGATGGTCGCGCTACCGAAGGACCTGGAGTTTTTCAATGGGCTGGGCGGGTTCGACAGGAACGGCACGGAATATGTGACCGTGCTGGAAAACGGCGCGACGACCCCGATGCCCTGGATCAACGTCATCGCCAATCCCGCCTTCGGTTTCCAGGTGTCGAGCGACGGCAGCGCCTATAGCTGGGCGGAAAACAGCCGTGAAAACCAGATCACGCAATGGTCCAACGACCCGGTCGGCGACCCCTCCGGTGAGGCCCTGTATATCCGCGACGAGGAGACACTCGACCTCTGGAGCCCCACACCCCAGCCGATCCGAGATTCCGGACGGTATGTGGCGCGCCACGGCTTCGGTTACAGCCGTTTCGCGCATCGGGCGCACGGGATCGAAAGCGACCTGCTCTCCTATGTGCCGCTTGCCGATCCCATCCGCATTTCGCGGTTGACGCTGACCAACCATTCGTCGCTGCCGCGCCGCCTGTCGGTCACGAGCTATGCCGAATGGGTGCTCGGCACCCTGCGCGGTGCAAGTGCGCCGTTCATCGCAACATCCCTGGACGCTGAGACGAGGGCGGTCTTCGCCTGCAATCGATCGGCCATGGGTTTTCCCGGTCGCATCGCCTTTACCGATCTCGGCGGACGGCAGACCGCATGGACCGCCGACCGCACGGAATTCCTCGGGCGGGGCGGCAGCTCCGCGCGACCGGCGGCGCTCGCAAGGAGAATGCCGCTCGGCGCCAAGGTCGGTGCAGGCCTCGATCCTTGCGCTGCGCTGCAATGCACGATCGAACTCAATCCGGGCGAAAGCATCGAACTCGTCTCCTTTCTCGGCGAGGCCGCTTCGGCGGAGGAGGCCTGCGCGCTGATCACTCGCTACCGCGCCGCCGATCTCGGCGCGGTTCTTACCGACGTGACGACGCATTGGCAGACGCTTCTGCAGACCGTGCAGGTCAGGACGCCGGACCGGGCGATGGATATCATGCTGAACGGCTGGCTGCTCTACCAGACGCTCGCCTGCCGCATCTGGGCGCGCTCGGCCTTCTACCAGGCCAGCGGCGCCTATGGCTTCCGCGATCAGTTGCAGGACGGCATGGCGCTGGCCTTCGCCCTACCGGAGGAGACGCGGGCGCACATCCTGCGCGCCGCCGGGCGGCAGTTTGCCGAAGGCGACATGCAGCATTGGTGGCTGCCCCATTCGGGCGCGGGTGTTCGCACGCGGATTTCCGACGACCGCGTCTGGCTCGCCTTCGCCGCCGCGACCTATGCCGGAATGGCCGGCGACGCGGCGATCCTCGATGAGGCCATCCCGTTCCTGGATGGACCGGTCCTCGCCGAGGGAGAACACGATGCCTTCTTCCAGCCGACGCCCTCCGGCGAGACGGCCTCTCTCTTCGAGCATTGCGCCCGCGGCCTCGACCAAGCCGTCGCGCTCACCGGCCGGCATGGCCTGCCCTTGATGGGCACCGGCGACTGGAACGACGGCATGAACCGGGTGGGCGAGGGTGGCGAGGGGGAAAGCGTCTGGCTCGGCTGGCTGCTGATCCGCACGATCGAGCTGTTCGCGCTGCTTGCCGAGGGACGCGACCCCGAACGCGCCGCGCGCTGGAAGGCGCATGCGGAGACGCTCAAGGCTTCCATTGAACAGGAAACCTGGGACGGGGCCTGGTATCGGCGTGCCACCTTCGATGACGGCTCATGGCTGGGATCGAAAGACAATGACGAATGCCGGATCGACAGCATCGCCCAGTCCTGGGCGGTCCTGTCCGGCGCTGCCGATCCCGCCCGCGCCGCCGCCGCCATGGCGTCGCTGGAGCGCCACCTGATCCGCAGGGAGGACGGGCTTGCGCTTCTCTTCACGCCGCCTTTCGACGCAACCCCGCGTGATCCGGGCTATGTCAAGGGCTATCCGCCGGGCCTGCGCGAGAACGGCGGCCAGTACAGCCACGCCGCCATGTGGGCGATCCTCGCCTTCGCCCGGCTGGGGGAGGGCGACAAGGCGCACGGTCTCTTCGCGCTCCTCAACCCGATCAACCATGCGGGCACGCCGGAGGCGGCGCTGCGCTACAAGGTCGAGCCCTATGTGGTGGCCGCCGACGTCTATTCGGTCGCGCCGCATATCGGGCGCGGCGGCTGGACATGGTACACCGGCTCCGCCGCCTGGATGTACCGTGCCGGCATCGAGGGCATCCTCGGCCTGCGCCGGCAAGGCGGAGTGCTCGTGATGGAACCCTGCCTGCCGGCATCATGGCCGCAGGTCGAGGTGACGGTCAAATTGGGAGACACTTGCTACAATATCGAGGTCAGACGGGCTTCCGATCGACCACCCTCTGCGACGTTGGACGGCTCTTCATTGCCCCACGCCGGCGGCCCGATACGTTTGCCCGTGGATGGTGACAGGCATGTTCTGGTGCTGGTTGAATGAGCTGTCGATGAAGCTCGAAAGTCGCGTCCGCCTAGAATTTATCACGGTACAAACGGCGAACTTGGTGTTCGAGGCTGGATTGCCCGGCTCGCTAGCGCAGGCCGGGCATAGGGAACGATGTGGCTCAATACCAGCGCCCACGGCCATAAAAGCCGCCGCCCAAGAGAACGACGGCACGGAGGATGATAACAAGGGTGGTGATGTCCATGACAGGCTCCGGTGAGTGCTCGTGATCGTCTTGCCGTAGGTGGCATGTGCGGACGGCACTTCACTTCACCTCAACGCTCCATGACCGCCCTTGTTCCAGAGCAAACCCGCCGTGTTGCCGCTGTTTGCCACAGCGCCTGAAAAGGCGCAAAATCGATTGCAGGCGGCGGACGTCCATCGCCCCGCTTTCCATGGCAGCCATGCCGGGAGGTCGAAATGATTTTGCGGGATATGACAAGGGCGGAATGCGAGGCCACGCTCTCGACGAACTCCATCGGCCATCTGGGATGTATCTCCGGCAACCGGCCCTATGTCGTGCCGATCCGCTACGTCTATCAGAAACACGTCTTCTACAGTTTTTCACTGCCGGGAAAGAAGATCGACAGCCTTCGCTTCAATCCGCGCGTCTGCGTGCAGGTCGAACAGCTGGTGACCTCGGAGGAATGGAAAAGCGTCCTTCTGGAGGGCCTCTATCGGGAATTGCCTAACGACGAAAAGGACCATGGCGAACATATGCGCGCCTGGCAGCTCCTGCAGGAGCGCGGCAACTGGTGGGAACCGGGCGCCTACAAGCCTGAAGGGGTTGCGCATCCGGATGCGCAAACGCGGCCGGTCTTCTATCGCGTGGAGATCGACACATTGTCGGGGCGGCAAGCAACGATGGCCTGACGGCAGGCGGGGGTATTCATGTGAGCGAGCCTCAAGGTCTCGGCGCTCGGCTCGTCGTCTCGATTTGACAACTGCGGCGCCTGCGCCAGATTTCTGCTTGCATCGGTTCGGGGGAGATCAAGTCGCCATGCGCAGTCATGCCCGGCGAATAGGCTCATCCGTCAGAAGGATGATCGGCGGCGAGACGCGCGGCCATACAAGCCCGGTTTCGTCAATGCGCAGCTTCTGGGGCCTGATGCGCGCCTACTGGTTTTCCGAAAGCTGGCGCGAGGCCTGGGGACTGACATGCGCCATCCTTGTGCTGACGGCATTGTCCGCCCAGGCCAGCGTCTGGTTCGCTGTCACCTCGGGCGAACTGATCAACCGGATCGCCAATTTCCACCATCCGACCACACCCACCACGCCCACGGCCCTGTTGACAACAGCGGCAACGCTTGCCGCGATCGCGATCATGAAGGATGTGTGTTTCACGGCAGTCCGCCATTTCTTTTCGACCACGCTCCACCGCAAGTGGCGCGGATGGCTCGACCGACGCTTCAACGAAGCCCTGCTCGATACCAACCACACGCATTTCCATCTTCAGCAATTCGGATCCGACGCGGCCGGATCGGCTACCCCCGCGCCTGACAATGTCGATCAACGCGTCCAGGAATCGATCAAAGGCATGACCGGGGGCGCAATCGGGCTCGCGATGGGCATTGCCGGCGTCGTGCTGTCCCTTGGCTTCGTCGGCAGCAAGCTCATCGAGATGTCGAGCCATGTCAGAGGACTTGCGTTCCTGGGCAGCTATGGTAGCGCGTGCCTGGCCTTTGCGGCGGTCTCGATTTACGTGTCGCTCAACACCGTCGTTGCCGCCAAGCTCGGCGGGATCCTCCAGCGCCTGTCGGTGCGTATGCAATGGGCCGAGGGCAGCTACCGCGCCGAATTGAACACCCTGCTGCATCGCAGCTTCCATGTTGCCGTCCTCCATGGCGAAAGGGCCCAGAAGATCGTCAATGCGCGCCGGTATCTCGACATCGACAAAACCTGGGCCAGCCTGAACCGGGTGACTGCCGGCTATTTAGGGTTCGAGCTCGTCCACAATTTCATCGGCTCGCGGATCGTCGCCTATGCGCCGGGCCTGCTTCCCTACATGGACAACAAGGTCAGCCTGCAGCATTATGTTACGGGTGCCGAGCTGGCCAATGCACTCATCAACGAGTGCTCGTGGTTCATCCACGTCATGCCCGACATTGCGACACTCAGGGCGAATGCCCGCCGCATAACCGATCTCGCGGAGGCGATCGAAACCGTTCAGCGGCCTGAGGCTTTCTATTCGCAAACCGGCTTGTACGAATTCCAGTATACCAAGCAGGAACCCGCGCTCGGCCTCGCTCTTCGGCAGATCGAACTTCTGCATGCGGGCGCCGATCTTCCTTTTCTGGCCGCCGCCGATCTACGGTTCCTGCCGGGCGAGTGGACCTTGGTCGTTGGCGAGTCGGGGAGCGGGAAGACCTCGCTTCTCAAGGCGATCAACGGTCTATGGGCGCATGGTCGCGGCACGATCGCAATGCCGAGGCATGTCAGGACCCTGTATGCCGCCCAGGACGTCAAGCTTCAGGCCGTATCCTTGAAGGATCTCGTCTGTCTTCCGGACTCGTCCGAGGATTACCCGGATACGCGTGTCGCGGTGGCGTTGCACGAGGCGGGGCTCGGCGAACTCATCGACGAACTCCTGAAGGATGGCCGCGACGGCCAAAGCTGGGACCTGCTACTGTCCGGAGGCCAAAAGCAGAAGCTCGTCCTTGCCAGAATCCTTTTGCTCCGGCCCGGCCTCCTGTTTCTCGACGAGGCAACGAGCGCACTCGATACCCAGGCCGTATACACCTTCCATCAGGCGATCAGGGATCATTGCCCGGAGGCGACGGTGATCGCCGTCATGCACGACGTTTCGCCCATGCGATCCGCGAGCGGCGCAGATTTCTTCGACAGCGTGCTCGCCGTCGAAAACGGCAAGGCGGAAAAAACACCCATCGCGGCGTGGCGTCAGGCGTCGGCAGGGTGACGGCGGTCGGGCCGGTTCAAATTTTCAACGCCCGATGCCGTTTTTGATCGGTCCGATTGGGTGATTCCAAATGGAACCTCTTCCACCCTTGTTGGGTTTCTCCTCGTTAGATCGGGCGCTACTGGCATTCCTCCGGCACTCCCGAACGGGAGAATGTCATGAGAACGATGTTGATTGCGATCGGCCTGGTGTCTGCTCTGGGCGGGTCGGCTTTCGCAGCCGAGCCCGCCAAGATGGTCGACACCAAGATGGGCAAGGCTTTGGCCGACGAAAAGGGGATGATCCTTTACACCTTCGACAAGGATGCCAAAGGCAAATCCAACTGCGATGCGGATTGCCTGAAGACATGGCCGGCATTCCACGCCAGTGCGGGCGCCAAGGCGGAAGGAGAATGGTCGCTGGTCAAAGCGGCGGACGGCATGGAGATGTGGGCCTATGAAGGCAAGCCGCTCTACACATATGCCGAGGACAAGAAGGCCGGTGAAGCCAACGGCGACGGCGTCGGGGGCGTTTGGAATCTGGCCAAGTAACCAATTCACGATATCTTGAGCGGGCGGTCTTCGAAACCCAGCGACTTTGATATGGTTACCGCACCCATGTCTTTTTCAGGAATCTGATGCGGCGTTTGATCGGCACAACCTATAGGCGAGATAGCGCCCAGTGAAAACTAATCGTTGACGTGGTAATCTCAATACCCTATAAATGCGTCATCGATCTTTTGCTTGCCGAGCTTTGTCTACCGCGCGATTGGCACCGCGCTCTATTCGAACCTTCTCTCTCAAAAATAGTCGTATCACCGTCCGCGAAGCATCGCTTCCGCGGACCCTAACTCTATGCTTTGAAAGGGTTCATCATGACCACTGGCACAGTAAAATGGTTTAATTCCACCAAAGGCTTCGGCTTCATCCAGCCCGATAACGGCGGCGCTGACGCGTTCGTTCACATCTCGGCCGTCGAACGCGCCGGAATGCGCGAACTCGTCGAAGGCCAGAAGATCGGCTTCGAGCTCGAGCGCGACAACAAGTCGGGCAAGATGTCGGCGACCAATCTGCAGTCGGCATAATTGAGATTCGCTTCCCTTTGACCACGGATGTACTGGCACTGCCGGAAGCTATTTCATCGAGGCCAGGCGTTTTGCCTGGCCTTTTTCGTTTCGGTTGCTAACCGAATTCATTGAGGTTCCATGACAGAAGCACACAGCAAGTCCCGCCAGCAGGCGGAGATCGCCTTCAGCAACGAGCAGACGCAGTTCTTTGCCAAAAACAACGCGGTGGAAGAGCTGGATTCCGTTGCTCAGGCGCGGGATGCCAAGACCTTCAGGCTGCGAGAGGCGCGCCTTGCCAAGGAGTTGGCCGACCGCATGTCGGCGACATCCAATCTCATCGCCAAACGCGCCAAGTCGTGCTGATCGCTACGCCACTCACTATCGGGATAAGAATGAAGAACGCCAGAAACAACGAAGTCGCCGACCGCCGCTCCTCATCCGCTGAGGCCAAAGCCGCTCTGCTCAATGCCTACCGTGCGGCAAAGACCGCGGCAGAACCTGCCAGGATCGCAAGACAGGCGGAACGCACAGCCATTACTTGATGGCGAGGATGTCGAAGTTGTGGACGTTAGCGACCACACCGTCGTCCCACCCGCCAGCGACCAACTCCGCTGCCCGTTCGTTCAGCAGCCCGGCGACTTGACCGGCAAAGTGTGCTTCACGGCCAGCATTGTTGGTGAAGATGTCGAAGATTGCGAAGGATGTTTCGTCAATCTGCAGCGCCG
This sequence comes from Shinella sp. AETb1-6, assembly GCF_009826875.1. Classification (NCBI taxonomy): domain Bacteria; kingdom Pseudomonadati; phylum Pseudomonadota; class Alphaproteobacteria; order Hyphomicrobiales; family Rhizobiaceae; genus Shinella; species Shinella sp. AETb1-6. The sequence continues at coordinate 43,004 of NZ_WUMM01000011.1, forward strand.
CCCAGAACAATGTGCCGGGTGTGTTTCGGCATGGAATAAGGGCTCTGACTCACTTTTGATGAAATCCGGGCGTCGGCTGGCGTTGATTTTGCAAAAGGAATCAGCGCCATGGTTCATTCGCTTCGCGCCTCCGCACTCGTACCCCGAGGCTTTGTCATCGACGAGACAGCTTCTGCCGGCGACGCGATAATACTCGCTGTCCGATCGGCGGATATGTTCAGCCGTTGTCCAGGCTGCGGAACAAGATCGGAGCGGATACACAGTCGTTATCATCGACGCCTGTCGGATCTTCCCATCGCGGGAAAGTCCGTGCGATTGGTTATTGCCGCACGCCGGTTCTACTGCGACGCAGTGCTGTGTGGCCGAAGGATCTTTACCGAGCGCTTCGAGGCAGATGTCCTGGCGCCGTGGGCGCGGCGTACTGCGCGGCTTGATCATATCGTCCATCATCTCGGACTTGCTTTGGGTGGGCGACCGGCGGCGAGTATCGCCCGCAGACTGATGGTGCCGGTCAGCAACCACACCTTGTTGCGTGTCGTCCGACGGCGCGGCATCCCACGTTTCGTTCCGCCGACGGTGATCGGCATCGACGACTGGGCGTGGCGGCGCAACCAGCGCTACGGGACGATCATCTGCGATCTCGAACGGCGCAAAACCATTGCACTTCTGCCGGACCGAGAGCCGGCAACCGCTCAGGCCTGGCTTTCGGATCAGCAACAGATCAGCATTGTCGCCCGCGCCCGCGGCGGCGCCTACGCCCTTGCTGCAGCCAAGGCGCTACCGGAGGCAACCCAAGTAGCCGATCGGTGGCACTTGATGGAAAACGCCAGTCGGGCATTCCTCGACGCCGTCCGCAAATCCATGCGACAAATCAGAACAGCGATTGGGTCCGCAACGATCAATCCGGACCTGTTGACGGCCGCTGAGCGGATCCAATATCAGGGATATCTTCATCGAGAAGATACAAACGCCGCGATTGTGGACTTGGCAAAGTCCGGTGTTGCAATCAAAGAAATCGTTCGTCGCACCGGGCACAGTCGTGGCCTCGTCAGGCGGGTGCTACGCGGGCAGCGATCCGACGTGTTCCGGGTGCGAGAGCACTCGCTTGAAGTTTATCTGCCATGGCTCGACGCCCAGTGGGGTGCCGGTCACCGCAATGGCACGCAGTTGTGGCGAGAGCTGACGCGCCAGGGATTCCACGGCTGCCTTCGCGTCGTAACCGAATGGGCGACGCGTCGAAGAAGGGCGGAAAAGATGGACTGCGAGGCCTTGAGCCGTACGCCGTCGGCACGGGCTGTCGCACGCCTCATGACACTTGGTCGCGACGATCTCTCAAAGTCTCAGACCGTTACGGTCGCGGCGATTGAAGGCGGTGTGCCGCAACTCGTCGAAGCGCGGGAAGTCGTGGCCGCTTTCCAAGCCATGATCCGCAAGAAATCTCTCGCCGATCTGGAACCGTGGTTGGAACGCGCCCGATCAAGCTTGGTCGAGGCCTTCGCCAATGGTGTCGCCAAAGACCGGGCAGCCGTGAGTGCCGCGATCAGTTCGCCGTGGTCAAATGGACAGACAGAGGGGCAGATTACCAAGCTCAAGCTTGTAAAACGCCAGATGTACGGCCGAGGGAAAATCGACCTCCTTCAGGCTCGCGTCATCGGCGCCGGATAGCCTCTGACCACCAAAATTGCGTCAGAGCCCCGTTTCGATGCCGATTGACAGCGTAATCATTGCAGATGTACGAGCTTCACCGGCGATCGCACCGCGCGCCCGGATGGTAACAACGTCATTCGCGAAGCGTAGATGGCGGGTGATGAAGCCGTGGGGTATGTGTTGGTGCAACGCTTGCGGCTTCTACCGATGAAACGGCCGCTCCGTCTGAAGACGGACAGACATTTCCCCTGTGACCGACAGGAAGTTTTCCAGGGCGGCACTCTTGCCTTTCTCCCGCCAGATGAGCCCGGTCTCGATTTCGGGGACGTTTCCGGCAAGCGGCAGATAGGCGGCGCCTACCCGCTGAAGACGTGTCATCGATTCAGGAACCAATGCTACGCCGAGCCCGGATGCGACCAGACCGATGATCGTCTGCATCTGAATTGCCTCCTGGAAGACGGAGAACGGTGCGCCGTGGGCGTAGAAATAGGCCGAGACCAGATCATGGAACACGGGCGCCGACGACCGCGGAAAGAGGATGAGGGGGGCCGAGAAGAAGATGTCCGGCTGTAGCGTTTTGCCACCGAAGCCTTCGCGACCTTCCTCAATCCATTGTCTGGGGACCGCCGCTACCAGCCTTTCCTGCAGGATCGGACGATAGGTCAGCATGCGGTGGAGCGAGGCCGGCGGCGGGGCGATGACGAAGCCGACATCGACGTCTTCCCCCAGGAGTGCCTCGATCTGCCGGTCGCTCGTCGCCTCGGTGAGCTTGATCTCGACGTCGGGATAGGCTGCACGATAGCGGCCAAGGATGGCCGGCAGCACGCTGTAATCCGCCGTGCTGACGAAGGAAATGCGCAGCCGTCCAAGCTGGCCGGCGGCGAGCTGCCGCGCCACCGCCGGAAGGGCGTCGGCCGTCTCCAGCACGCGCCGGGCATGGGCGAGCCATTCCGCGCCCACGGCCGTCAGCCGCACGGAACGCCTGGTGCGCTCGAAGAGCCGGATGCCGAGGTCGCGCTCCAGCGCCTGGATCGACTGGCTGAGCGGAGGTTGCGTCATGTGCAACCGTTCGGCTGCCCGGCCGAAATGCAATTCTTCTGCCACCGCCACGAACTGACGTATCTGTCTCAGGTTCAATCGCGTCTCTGATATTTTCTGCGACCTAATAATGCCTGAAAAGTATATTTCACAATCATTTCCGCCGCCACTACCTTCCTGCTGCACACAAGGAGGCGGCAATGGCTTACAACGACCGATCCAGGAACATCACGCAGGGCGTTGCCCGTTCGCCGAACCGGGCGATGTATTACGCGCTCGGCTACGAGAAGGCGGATTTCGACAAGCCGATGATCGGCATCGCCAACGGGCATTCCACCATCACGCCCTGCAATGCGGGGCTCCAGCCGCTGGCGGAGGCGGCCGCAGCGGCGATCAGGGAGGCTGGCGCAAACCCGCAGCTTTTCGGAACGCCCACCATTTCCGATGGCATGTCCATGGGCACCGAGGGCATGAAGTATTCCCTCGTCTCGCGCGAGGTGATCGCCGATTGCGTGGAAACGGTCGTGCAGGGGCAGTGGATGGACGGCGTGCTCGTGCTCGGCGGCTGCGACAAGAACATGCCGGGCGGCATGATCGGCATCCTGCGGGCGAACGTGCCGGCGATCTACGTCTATGGCGGTACGATCAGGCCCGGCCGCTGGAAGGGCGAAAGCCTCTCCGTGGTCTCGGCCTTCGAGGCCGTCGGCGCCTTCATGGCGGGCAGGATGAGCAGGGAGGATTTCGAGGGCATAGAGAAGAACGCCTGTCCGAGCACCGGTTCCTGTGGCGGCATGTACACGGCCAACACGATGAGTTCGTCCTTCGAGGCGCTCGGCATGTCGCTTCTCTATTCCTCGAACATGACCAATCCCGATCCCGAAAAGCGTGACAGCACGGCGCAATCCGCCCGCGTGCTGGTAGAGGCGGTGAAACGCGGGATCAGGCCGCGCGACATCGTCACCCGCGCCTCGATCGAGAATGCCGTGGCGCTGATCATGGCGACGGGCGGCTCGACCAATGCGGTGCTGCACTATCTTGCGATCGCCCGCGCGGCCGAGGTCGTGTGGACGCTCGACGATTTCGAGCGGGTGAGGCGGCGGGTCCCCGTCGTCTGTGACTTGAAGCCCTCCGGGCGCTACATGGCTGTCGACCTGCATCGCGCCGGCGGCGTGCCGCAGGTGCTGAAGCTCCTGCTGAATGCCGAGCTTGTCGACGGCAACTGTCTGACGGTCACCGGACGGACGCTCGGCGAGGAGCTTGCGGCCGTGCCTGACACGCCGCCGGCCGATCAGGAGGTGATCCGTCCACTCGACAGACCGCTTTACCGGGAAGGGCACCTTGCAATTCTGCGCGGGAACCTTGCGACCGGCGGCGCGGTGGCGAAGATCAGCGGCCTGAAGAGCCCGGTCATCTCCGGCCCGGCGCGTGTTTTCGACGATGAGCCGTCGGCGATGGAAGCCATCCTCTCCGACAGAATCCGGCCGGGCGACATCCTCGTGCTACGCTATCTCGGCCCGAAAGGCGGCCCCGGCATGCCGGAGATGCTCGCTCCGACCTCCGCCATAATCGGGCGCGGACTGGGCGAGAGCGTCGGATTGGTCACCGATGGCCGCTTTTCCGGCGGCACCTGGGGCATGGTCGTTGGTCATGTTACGCCAGAGGCCTTCGAGGGTGGATTGATCGCGCTTGTCGAGGAGGGAGACCGTATCACCATCGATGCGCATCGCCAGAGCCTGGAACTCGATGTCAACGAGACGGAAATCGAGCGCCGCCGGGCGTTGTGGATCCGGCCGGAGCCGCGCTACAAACGCGGCGTTCTCGCCAAGTTTGCCGCCCTGGCGGGGCCAGCAAACGAGGGGGCTGCGACTGGGTAGGTGTTGACGACGGACGGAATTGCTACTGAGATCGGCTCAGTGCCCCCGAGAAACCGCCATACATAACCTACGTTAGGTGGCTGCCTTGGCCCGGAAAATATCGAGAATTTCTCTCGCATCGGTTCGCTGCATGCCTGTCACCTGCCGGCTCCCCATATCGACTGGTCTGCCTGTTCGAGTGTCAACGACCGACCATGTACCATCCGCATGTTGCTGCTTCACATATCGCTGGTCTTGATTCGAGTTCATACAATCTCCTAGCGTGTGTTACGAATCGTACATTACTCCATTCTTGCTGCGATGCACAAACGGCACGGACGTCGCCACGTCATGGTCAGAGGGGCGCAGCGTAACCATGCGATGAAGATAAGGAATGAAACGCGCTATGAAATACACTGCCCTTTCTGTTGCTGTCGCGCTTGGTCTTGCTACACCGGCGCAGTCGGCGGTATCGGGCTTCTTCGATGCGGCTGAGCAGGTTCAAGCCATCGTTGCGAGCACGATGGTATCGTCGGCTATGAAGGAGATGCCGTTTGATACCCTCGAGCAAGTCCGCACTCGCGACAACGGCGACGTGGAATGGCGCGTCCAGAATTCCGAATGCTATGTCATCGTCACCTTGAAGCCCATTCGTCCGGCGGCGTTGGGAAAAACCACCTATGAGGTCGAGGGCGTGTCGACCTGTGAGGGGAGCGATATAGAAGACGAGGCCGAATAGGCTCACGGTTAGCGCACGGTGGGTCGAGGATCAACGCGGTTGATCGCTCTTCATCTGGCACTCGAAATCCCGGAAGGATTGCTCGATCCACGGCTCAGTGTAACCCGCACTGAAATCGATTTCGTCGTTGCCCTCTTTTCGGCAAAGCCAGGAGAAGACGATGGTCTTGATAAACACCAGTATGTTCATTGCCCTCGCCCTTCATTGAAAGACCCGGCCCATCGTCCTCGTAGTGTCCGCCGCGCCGGGTCTCCAGCCGCATTTGGCGGTGCGGCGTAATGAACGTGGAATCCGCCCGATGAACGGCGGATGAACAACTCCTGAAATTGTAGGGGATATCGGGCGTCAGACGACATGCCGGAATAGGTGAGTCGGGCGAACGGTTGCCAACGCGACGGATTCGCTTTCATCAAATGTGCAGTTCGCGATATGAGCGGACAAAGCCGATAGTTTGCGGCGTCCCTCCCGCTGACGGGGATTTTGACGGAATTCATGATGCACCGATATTTTATGAGACTCGCTGACCGCGATCGCAGCGAGGAGGCAGATACGCATCTCGCCTATCTATTGGCCTTCGTTGCGGGGGGAGCAAATGCCGGCGGCTTCATGGTAGTTCACCAGTATACTTCCCATATGTCCGGTATTGTGTCGGGCATGGCTGACAGTCTGGTTCTCGGGCAAATCGACATTGCCGTGTTGGGAGCCGGTTCTCTCGTCGCGTTCGTGTGTGGGGCAGCAACGTCGGCTTTTGCGGTCAATTGGGCGAGACGGCGCGGCCTTCGCTCGGTTTACGCTCTCCCGCTTGCCTGGGAAGGCATTCTATTGCTCCTTTTTTCTATCATTTCCTCACAGGCCCAACAGAACACGACCCACTTTACGATCCAGGTGATCTTGCTTCTATGTTATGTCATGGGGCTACAGAATGCCGTTATTACCAAACTGTCGGGTGCTCGAATCCGCACGACGCACGTCACAGGTATGGTGACCGATCTCGGCATCGAAATCGGCAAGCTGATTTATCTGAACAGAGACTCAACGTCAGAGGTCCATCCGCGTGTCCGCGCGGACAGGCGGAAGATTCGTGTGCTGGCGCAACTGATTGGACAGTTCTTCTTTGGGGGGCTGATAGGAGCGTGGCTCTTCAAAACAGTTGGATTGCCAGCGACCCTTGCCTTTGCGCTTCCGTTGTTGGGCATTTCGGCATCGCCGTTAATTTGCGACATAAAAAATCGCAGCCGTTGACTGACGGAACCTGCACTGGCCAGACGAATTCGCGCAAATCACCGCTTTTCCTGGCGGGCCTATCGTGGTCGCGATTTGTAAACATGTCATGCCTGATGCGGTGTGATAACCCTGTTCCGGCCCTGCCTCTTGGCCGCGTAAAGTGCCTCGTCTGCCATGGCGAGGAGGGGTTCGATACCGATTGAGGGAGAGGCCGCAGCGACCATTCCGATGCTGACGGTTGCGGATATCGCGCTTCCATCTTCAAGACACACTGGCGTTGCTGCAAACACGGTATTGATCCGCGTCGCAATCACCTGGGCCTCCCTGGCCGTGCATTCGCTGAGAATGGCTGCGAACTCTTCCCCGCCCATCCGGCCAACAATATCGTTCTTGCGGACATTGCGTTTCAGAAGTTCCGCGAAGGCGATAATCACACGGTCTCCTGCTGCATGACCGTACTGGTCATTTATCGCCTTGAAATGATCGATGTCGAGCATGAGAACGAAAGTCGCAAAGTCGTGAGACCTGCCACCACGCAGTCTTCGCGCGGCATTCTCCAGAAACGCCGATCGGTTGAACAACCCGGTCATCTGGTCGTGGTTCGAAAGGAACATCAGGCGCTGGAGCAATTCCTCGCGTGCCGCCATGACGCTTGCAACAACCAAAGGCGCAACGCCCGTCAGGGAAACGGCAAAACGGATGGAAAGAAGCGTGGCCCGGTCGGCTGTATTGTCGGCGACAGGAAGATAGCCTGTGGCAATAGCAAGAAGCGTCCAGGCAACAAATGCAAAGGCAAGGCATGCCGTTGCGAACAGGCTATACGTTACGGCACACCACAGAAGGGCGAGAACGGGGAACGCGATCGCGCCCGGGCCTCCCACCACGGCGCCTGCAACAGCGGTGCCGGCAAGCGCGAGCAGCGGTAGGAGTTTCATGATATCGAGCGGCGTATCTATGATCCGCTGAAGCCTGTTCAGTGGGTCGTCCGGTAGCGTGAGGATCATGGGCAGAAACGCAACATAGTTCACCATTTCGGTCGCCGACCAATAGAGTAATGCGTCGAGCGGGGCGCCCCCGAAGAGAAAGGGATCGGCAACAGTACCAATCACACCCGCCGTTAACGCGGCAACGCCAATCGCCACAAGCATGAACAGGACCGACGCCGGGCGCGCCAATCGCCGGTCGGCGGGTTCAAGCCGCTGGAAAACGATATAGCCGGCGCTGATTGCCGTCAGGTTCCCAAGGTTGAGAACGACGGTATTCAGGATCGTGCTGCCGGTAATGAGGTCCGCGGCGGCGAAGCCGACAGCACAGCAAATCCAAGACAGGGGATTGGCAAGGCTCGGGAAGCGGACAAGCATACCAAGCATAAAGGCATTTGCCGGCCAGAAACTTGCAAGATCGGCGCCCGGCCTGGTGAAAATTCCCAACAGGCAAAACCCGAACAGCCCAAGCCCGAGCAAAGCGCTGTTGATGACGCCTGTCGTCTTTCGGTCCAAAACTATCAATGAGGCCTGCATTGACGGCTCCTCCTGGCGGGCATGATTTTAGTGCCAGCGCTTTAAGGAAGTGACAAACAGGTCATTTGAAGAAGGAGGTATATCGTCAAGCTTTGTTAACGCCACTTGATTGAAACTGGCAGCCTCTCTTGTCGATTATCTATTCTGGACCCATCTGTGGTTGTCGAAGCCGTTTGAGAGGAGGGGTTGAATGAAGGAGTTTCTCGAGCGGGCGGCCCGCGCCGATAGCCTGAGCCCACAGGAACTCCATGTCATTCTCGATGCCTTGCCCCTTGCGCTGTCATGGGCATCTTTGCCCGATGGTGAGATCAAGTTCGTCAACCGGGCATTTCGAACCACCTTCGGCTATGAGGAGGGTGAGCACGCAACTGTCGATGCCTGGATCGAGAGCGTCTACCCGCGGAAGAATGATCGCGATGAGGCAAGACGGCGTTGGGATGAGCTGTGGCGAGATCCTTCATCAGGTATCGCCGAGATCGAACCCTTCGAGATCGAAGTGCTCTGTCGTGACGGAACCGTGAAAACCATCCAGCACCGCGGCATCGTTCTTCACGAGTTGCATATCGGCATGGCGGTTTTCGATGATGTCTCCGACCGGCGTGCAGCCGAGAAGGCTCTACGACGGTTTGCATTCGAGGATCCGCTGACCGGGCTTGCCAATCGACGCATGCTGCAGGAGCGTTGGGGGCACTTGCTCGAAACGTCGTCAGGCAAAGCGATGACGGCTGTCCTGCTGATCGATCTCGATGGCTTCAAGGCCATTAACGACACGATAGGCCACGATGCTGGTGACGAGACGCTCAAAGTGGTGGCGCAGCGGCTGCGCGACAGCGTTCGCAACGGCGACCTCGTCTGCCGCATGGGTGGTGACGAATTTGCGGTACTCATGCCGGATATCGGCACACCCGAGACGGTACAGAGAATATGTTGGCGTATCGGCGCCGCCCTCACGTTGCCGATCAAGCTCGCCAGCCAATCCGTGACTGTTGGGGCGAGCATCGGCGCGAGCCTTTATCCGCAGGACAGTCATGACCTCCAGAAGTTGTTGCATCGAGCCGACGAGGCACTTTATCGTAGAAAGGCCGATCGAAAAGGAGGATGGGAATGGTTCTCAAATCCGAGGGCTGCCTGATCGGATACTAAGGAGGAACGGTCGTGCCTGGGTCCAATCGCCATGGGGTATCTGCTTTCATTAAGAGAGTGGAGGAGTTGGTTGCATCTTCACCGGAAGCATATGCAATCCTCTCGGTCGATATCGATCACTTCCGGCAAATCAGCGTGTCCCTCAGCGATGAACAGGCCGATCACTTGTTCCGGCAGCTCATCGGGCGACTGAGGCTGGAGGTTCGGGCGCACGATATCGTCGAGCGGACAGGGCGCGACGGTTTTGCCATCTTTGTAAGCGGCGTCGGTTCAGGGAACCGAGTGGCTCGCCTTTGTGAGCGTCTTTTGGCGGCCGCGCACGAGCCATTTCCCGTTGATGGAAATGCAGTCCTTATAAAGCTGAGCATTGGTGTTGCGCGACAGGAAAGCCCCTCTGTGGCTATTGCGGAACTGATGCGGAGGGCGGACGTGGCGCTTCAGTTCCAGAAGGCGTCAGGCGGCTCAGGGTTCAGTGCTTTTACGCAAACCCTGGACGATGAACTTAAGCGGCAGCAATCGATCGTGGGAGATCTCGCTGCCGCGCTCGACAGCGAGCGAGAGATCGTCGTCCATTACCAGCCCCTCTTCTCGCGAGAGGATCTGTCGCTTGTCGGGCATGAAGCTCTGGTCCGTTGGTCGCATCCGAGGGATGGTTGGCGCAGCCCTGCCGAGTTCCTGCCGCAGGCTGAGGCGACCGGCCTCATCCACCCCCTCGGCCAGATTATCCTTGATAGGGCCGCCCGGGCAGCTCACGACCACCCGGACGGGTTCATGGCGATAAACGTTTCGCCTCTCCAATGCCGTACGGCCATATTTGCCCAACAGGCGGAGGCGAGGGTTCGGGCGTTGGGCTGCCGTCCGGAGCAGTTCGAGATCGAGGTGACAGAGCATGTCCTTCTCGATGACGAGCAAAGCGCTGCAACCCTCCAGGATCTGCGAAGCCGCGGTTTCCGGATTGTGCTGGATGACTTCGGCTCTGGCTATTGCAGCCTTGCCTATCTTCGGCGTTTCCCGGTCGATAAGCTCAAGATCGATCGACAGTTCATTTCCGGGCTGGGGGAAGATGAAAAGTCGTTGAAAATCGTGCGGGCCGTCGTTGACCTCGCGCACGCGCTCGGCATTCGAACGACGGCCGAAGGCATAGAGACGCAACGGCAACTTGATCTTCTGAGAGATACAGATTGCGATGAATTGCAAGGCTATCTGCTTGGAAGGCCGTCGCCTATGAGTGGTACCATGTCGGCCTTTGGGGCATAGTCGGGAGGCTCGCGCGTTACCGAGATATCGCCCGGCTTCGTCGACACGAGTTTTGCAGATGCCACCATCGACGATCCCGCCGTTAAAGCCGCCATACTGGAGCGCAAGGAAGAACTGGCCATCTCTCCCGAGGCCATTGCGCGGGCCATAGCCTTTGCAATCGATCAACCAGAAGATGTCGAGATCGGCAGCATTGTCGAGGGCCGGCCTACTCACAGACCGAGCTCAGAAGTAGGTCATCTGTGCTATATTGCAGGTTCGTTGCGCGCTCTGAACCTGACTGCGGGCAGAGCGGGCGAAGCTCTCACGCAGTTTCCGGTCGCCGAGGCGATCGATTACATGCTCAAACGCCGGGAGGGCTTTAATACCGCCGAACGAGCATTGCGTGGCTTTGCCGTCGGGCACAAATCATGGTTCTTCGCCGGCTCCGATCATGGTACAGATCGTGCCGCCTTCATGGCAACGCTCATCATGTGTCAATGCCGCGTGAATTTTCCTCAGAAGCGCCGAAGTAAAATTCCCCAGTTATGCCGACGTGGTTGGCAGGGCGAAGTGGCCATTTTTGGGTGGCCGTCCGCGCGGTTTTGGTGGCGCGAAGGCGGGCGGTGTGATGAGGGCCTTGGAGCGGACATGTTCCGGCATGAGCTCGGCGTGCTGACGCAGGCGGTAGCTTGACCCCTCGATCTGCACGACGACGGCGTGATGCAGTAGCCTGTCCAAGAGTGCGGTGGCGACGACGGGATCGCCGAAGACTGAGAACGGCGGTGGAAAACTAGACCACGGTAGCGGCGGGATAGTCCGGCTGCGGGCGGCGTAAAATCCGGCCACCTATTTCCCTTCTGCGTGGCGCAGGGAGGGACGAGGGATCTACACCGTGGAATTGTATCTGAAGGTTCGCGTAGCTTGCGACGGGGGCATGAGCCAGCGCGAGGCATCCAGGCATTTTGGCATATCGCGCGACACGGTTCGCAAGATGATGGCGTATTCGGTTCCGCCCGGCTATCGGCGGCAGGCTCCGGTGCGACGCCCGAAGCTGGACGCGTTCATTGCGATCATCGATCAGTGGCTTGAGGCGGACCGTGCGGTCCCGCGCAAGCAGCGTCATACTGCCAAACGGGTGTTCGACCGGCTGCGCGACGAGCACGGGTTTACCGGCGGCTACACGATCATCAAGGACTACATGCGCGACCGGGCGCGGCGCGGCCAGGAGATGTTCGTGCCGCTGGCGCACCCGGCCGGGCACGCACAGGCCGATTTTGGCGAGGCTATGGTTGTGATCGGCGGCGTGTGTCAACCGGCGCGGAATATTGACCCCTTATCGGCGTCCAATCTTCACCCCCCTGTAGGCGATCAGCGCTTGGCCTGCCCGGCGCTGGCCGGGGTTGCAGAGGGTAGGCCAAGTGCGGGTGATGGGTATCTTCGGCTTAGCTTTGAGAGCGGTTTTTGAAGCGCCAGGATTCGTTTCCGGTTTCCACGATCTCGCAGTGATGTGTCAGGCGGTCGAGCAGCGCTGTCGTCATCTTGGCATCACAGAAGATGTCATAATGCCTCCTTCCTTGATCGCCTGTTGCGTGCGATCCGTTCCCGCAGCGCGCTGATCTGGCTGTCCGAGAGTTCGATTTGCCATGGCTGGCCCTTCGTGAGTTGGCGCCCCTTGAGCCATCCGCGGGCAAGGTAGTCGAAGATGACCTGCGGCGTGATGCCCAGAGCTGCGGCTGCCCCTTGGACGGAGTAGGTCCCGTCCGGCCACTGGATGGGATTGGAACTTTTCCCGTTGATCTTGACGGTTGGAAGGCCCCAGCGTTTGCGCAGAAGCCAGACATTCTCACCCGTGAAGGCGCAATTTCGTGCCGCAAGGAAGCCTTCCGCGTTCAACGCCGAGGCGATTTCCTTGTCCATTTTGCCCGCGGCGTTCAGCTCCGTCACGCGTACCCGCAATTTGTCGATATCGATATAGTCGCCATAGGTGTGAACGCGCCTCTGGACAGAGTGTTCGCTCGTCGCGCCCGTTTGCCACAGGATTTTGAACCAGACCTGTCCGTGCAGGCGTTTCTGGTCGAGGACGACTTCACAGATGATGAGACGCAGGATGCTCTTCCGCTCGGCCGGCGTGGTCGACAGGGCATGCCAGAGGCCGGGCAAATCTTCCCCGAGCACCAGCAAACTCTCGCGATCGACTTCGCTGAGGACCAAGGGTTCGTCTCGTCGCCACCGTTCATAATCCTGCTCGATGGCCTCGGCCGCACGCAGCTTTTCTTCCCATCCACGTTCCAGCGAGCGGGCCACCAGACGGTTTTCCGGTTCGACCGCATCATATTGCCGTCGTGCCCGCTCAGCCTCATAGCGCGCCCGTTCGCGCCGTAGGGCCCACTGTCGCTCAAGCTGGCGGGTTTCTTCTTCGATCTCGCCCAGGGCCGCAACGGCAATGGCGATCCTGTCCGGCGTCAGGGCCTCGAGCAGGATGCGTTCAATACGCGCATCCACCGGCAATGCACGTATTTCCTGGCATAAAGGCCCTCCGTCGTGACCGCGGTCAGCGCGACATGTATAGACGGGATAGTTCGCCGCGGGACCGCTATAGCGCAGGCTCATCCGGCGACCGCACCGACCGCAGACGGCGATGCCCTGCAGCAGTGCGGCACCCTTGCGCGGCGCACCGGAATGCCCGGCTTCGTAGCGGTTGATGTTGTTTTCCAATCGCCTCTGGTTCTCCATGAACTCCTCCCAGCCGATGTAACCAGGATGAGCCGCTTGCAAACAGACCTCCCAGTCTTCGATGGGGACCTTGACTGTCCGCGGACGATAAACGTCCTGGCGAAGACGCCCGCCATGGAGCCGTCGCCGACCATAAACATAGGCCCCAGCATAGCCGGGATTATGGAGAATGCTGAGCACCCGAGGGTTGCTGGCCTCTTGCCAGACGACTTCGTGCGGCGCTGGACCACGCAGAGGGCGCATAGGCAATGGCAAATTCTCTTTTTGGAGATAGCGCATCACCGCCCGCGCGCTTCCCAGTTCGCGGAACTTGCTGAAGACCAGGCTGAGCCTTGCCTGCACTTCCTCATCGGGATTGAGAATGATCTGGCCCGCGGGGCCATGAGCTAAACCGGCGGGAAGGCAAAGACGCAGTTCGCCGCGTGCCGCTTTCTGGCGCTCACCCTGATGAAGGCGCTGCTTGATCTGGTGCAGCTCCGCCTCGCTCATGATGCCGGACAAACCCAGCAACAAGCGGTCGTGGTAAGCGCAGGGGTCGTAGAGCCGCTCGCCGTCAGCGATGATGACGCCGAACAATGCGCACAGATCGAGGAGTTGATGCCGGACAAACCCAGCAACAAGCGGTCGTGGTAAGCGCAGGGGTCGTAGAGCCGCTCGCCGTCAGCGATGATGACGCCGAACAATGCGCACAGATCGAGGAGTTGATGCCAATCACGATTGTTGCGAGCCAACCGGGAGGCGTCGAGGCTGATAACCAACACCTCCCCAACCGGAGCGGCAGCAGTCTCCGCCGGGTCTGACGAATGAGATGAAGCCGATTCCTGACCACGGCGAGAAGAGTTACACCGGGGCAGGGCGCCTCAGTGGGAAAGTGGCGCTGATCACGGGCGCGGATTCTGGTATCGGCCGGGCAGTCGCCATCGCTTTCGCCCGCGAGGGCGCCGATATCGTGATTTCCTATTTGAGCGAGGAGCAGGACGCCAATGAGACCGCGCGCTGGGTCGAGGACGCGGGACGCAAAGCCATGGTCCTTCCAGGGGACATCACAAGCGAGGAACATTGCCGTCACCTCGTGCGTCAGTGTCTGGAAGCCTTCGGCCAGCTCGATATCCTCGTGAACAATGCCGCTTTTCAGCGGACCTATGCGGATATCGGCGATATCAGCACCGAGGAATGGGACCGGACGTTCCGGACCAACATCTATGCGCCGTTCTTCCTGGCACGCGCAGCCATTCCCCACATGAAGCCCGGCAGCGCCGTCATAAACACGACCTCTATCCAGTCTCGCCAGCCCTCGCCCCATCTTCTCGCCTACGCAGCGACGAAAGGGGCGATCTCGAATTTCACCGCGGGGCTCGCCGAAATGGTCGCCGACAAGGGAATCCGTGTGAATGCCGTCGCGCCGGGACCGATCTGGACGCCGCTCATTCCCTCGACCATGTCGCCCGAGAAAACGAAGGCTTTCGGCAAGCAATCCCTCATCGGTCGCGCCGGCCAGCCGGCCGAACTCGCCGGGGCCTTCGTCCTGCTCGCCTCCGACCTCGGCAGCTACATGACGGGCGCAGTGATCCCCGTCACGGGCGGCGAGATCATGATCTGAGCCGGCTTGCCACCTCTGAATACGCATCGTCTCGCCACGTTAACTGGAGCCTGCACATGAAATCCTTCCCGGGACTACGCCTGTCTGCCTGTGCTCTGCTGTTGATCCCACCGGCGGGCGCGCTTGCGCAAGTCAAGGGTGAGGTTGGCCGCGCATCGGACGTCGTCATCGAAGGCTCGATCCTTGAGCCTGAAAAAATTCAAATTACCGACGACGACAAGCTTACGGGCCTTATCAAGGCACCGGACGGTTTCAAGGTCGAGGTTTTTGCGCGCGACCTTGTCAATCCGCGTATGCTTGCCGTTTCGGATGCCGGCGTGCTCTACGCCACCCGCCGCTCTGTCGGCGATGTCGTCATGCTGAAAGACGGCGATGGCGATGGCGTAGCCGACGGCGCTGTAACGGTCGCCAGTCGGCCGGGAATGCACGGTATCGCCTTCGACGGAGACACGGTCTTCCTCGTCACCATCCACGATGTCTATACAGCCGACGTCAACGACGACGGCACGTTCGGCCCTCTTACGCGCATCATCAACGATCTCCCGGATGCCGGCCAACATGCGAACCGCACGCTCGGCATCGGACCGGACGACATGCTCTACATCTCCTCGGGCAGCACCTGCAACGAATGCCAGGAGGACAACCCCGAGAACGCCGCGCTCTTGCGCGCCAGCAAGGACGGCAAGAGCCGCACGATCTTCGCAAGCGGCCTGAGAAACACCATCGGCTTCGACTGGGAGCCGAGCACCGGCGCGCTTTATGGCGTCGACCATGGCATCGATTGGCTTGGCGACGAGGTGCAGATCGAGGAACTCAACGTTCTCGAGCAGGGAAAAAAGTACGGATGGCCCTATGTCTACGGCAAGAGCGGCCTCAATCCGCATATCGATCCGCCGGAAGGCATTTCTCTGGAAGACTGGGCGAGGCAGTCGACCGAGCCCTTGCTCGGATACACGCCGCACAGCGCGCCGATGCAGATGGCATTTTACGACGGCAATGCCTTCCCTGACGATTATCGTGGTGATGCCTTTGTGGCCATGCGCGGCTCCTGGAACCGCCGACCGCCGAGTGGGTACGAGGTGGTCCGCATCAATTTCGAAAATGGCAGGCCTGTCGCCTTCGAGCGTTTCCTCGAAGGCTTTCTACTTCACCAGGAAAATGGGAAATACGGTTATCTCGGCCGCTTGACGGGCGTCGCCGTGAGTAAGGACGGCGCCCTTTTCGTTGCCGACGACAGCAACGGTATTGTCTATCGCGTGCGCTACGAAGGCAAGCCGCAGGGCTCGGCAAACGATGCCAAGACCATCCCCAACGTCGTTGCGGAAAAACCGGCGTCGAAAATAGCGATCGAGCTTGTTGAGGCGAGGGCCTCGAAGGTTCTTGCGGTTCGGAGCGCGTTTCCAGCGAACCAGCGGATACCGCTCCAGTATGCAGCCGACGGCGACAATGCCTCGCCAGCGCTGGAGTGGGAGGGGCCCAAGGAAGCGAAATCCTACGTCGTCGTCGTCGATGATCCCGATGCGGACAAACCGAAACCGTTCACGCATTCCTCCATCCATCGCAGGAGGACGGGAAGCCGGCCGTTGATGCCGTTGACGTTATAGGTGGCGAGTTTCACGAAGCTGCTCCGGATGTGCCGATGGTTCGAGAGAAAACCGTCCCGGAAATTCAAAGGTTCCCCGCGCCTTTGCCCTACCATTGCAAAGATTTTGAGCGCTCCTATCTGTGCTCAAGATCGTTGGAGACGACCGCGATGAAGACAATTCCCATCGATACCCTTTTTGACGCCGCGGCCGAGATCCTGCTGCCGCACAGGTGCGACCACGCTGCCCGCGCTGCGGCTGCCTGCATCTGTTGCGGGCAGGCAGGTCAGGCGATGGACGATGACGGCTGCGGTATCTGCGATGCGTGCCTCGATGCGCCGCTGCAGGCGACCGGCAATCCCGACGGCCTTGATTTCCCGGATGCCTTTCCCCATCTATCGCTCACTGCCCGTCATCGATGACCTGCCTGCAGCGACGATATCCGTCGCGCGTTCGCAGTCGTCCGGGTCAGAAGGGCGCTCCCCGAAAGGGTCGAGCGCCCTTCGTCATTTCGGGAAGGGGCCGCCGCAGGGTACGGTCACACGGATCGCCGCGAACGCCAGGATCCCGCCTTGTCCTTGACCAGCCGCCACCGGCGAGCCTCGACATCCGTGCTGCGGGCCGTGCGATAGGCCGGGACCGAAAGGTGGATGTCGTCGCCGTCCGGATGCCATTCTCCGATCATGGCGATCCCGTCGCCGAACTCGACCACGCACATCCCTTCCGCAGCCTCCGCATCTTCGACGCGGACCTCGCCGCCGGGAAAGGCGTGACTATGCGGGAAGGAGAAGCGCATCAGCCCACCTGCTCCGCGGACAGGGAGCCGGCCGGCAGCGGCTTGATCAGCGTCTTGGCGGAAACGGAGGGATCTAGCCAATCCGCCCATGCCTCGCGCTCGAGGATGACGATCTGGCGGTCGTGGTAGGGTGCGATATCGGGACCGGGTTCCATCGTGAGCATGGTGAAGGCCTCGCCGACCTCCTCCGTCTCGCGCCAAATGCCGGCAATGGCGAAGACCGGCTCCCCGACCTTCCGAAACAGCCATTTGTCCTTGCGCTTCTTCCCTTTCTCGGTCGGATCCGTGAACTCAGTTATGTGGACACTCTTTTTTTTTCTCGCGGCGTTTGTGGCGAGGTCCGCCGTGCGAAGCCTTCAAATCTAGCGCAGCACGGCGGACCTCGATGGGAAATCATAGCAAATTTGGCACCTGAAAACATCATGCCGTCACGGCGCCGCTAAGGCCGGCTGCGGCATTCAAAGTTTCGTTGTTGACCGTAAAAAGAGGTCACAGCTCATGCGCAGCACTTTGAAGTGCTGGCCGCTGGACCACAGCAAGAACCTGCCGTAGCCTTCTCGACGAGCCAGCGATCACGCGGCTTGCAGCTCGACGGCCGCGCGACGAGCACGACCTCGAACCGATCTCCAGCGAGGTGCGGCGACGATGCGCAATAGAGGGCCATCGGCCGGTTTCCATCGCTGATCTCGAAGGTGAGCTTGGCCGCCGGATCGAGCCGGACGTGGTCGGAAACCTTGCGGATGATCGCGGAGAACTTGCCCGCCGGCATGTGGCTCCGGCCGTCCTCGTCGATATCCCAGAGCTGGACGAACATCTCGGACCAGGCTTCGGGATTGGCGCCGCAGTCGAGCGCCGAGAACGCGCCCGCCTTGACCTCGGTGACATGGTAGCCCGCCTTCACCGGTTGCCCGTCATAGACGAACACCAGCGGCGCATCCGGCGCGGCCGCCAGCCTTTCGAGAAGCTGACCAAGCGTGATGTCGGACGAAACCGCCTTGTCGATCGCATTCATGTGCGTTACTCCTATTCTTCAATGATTCAAGGATTATTGAAACATGGACGAGCGTCAAGCCCTCACGTCATTCGCGGCCCTGTCGCAGGAAACCCGCCTCGCCATCGTGCGCACTCTGGTCGTCGCCGGGCCGGACGGACTGGCCGCCGGGCTGATCGCCGAGCGCATGGGCGTCTCGCCTTCGAACGTGTCCTTCCACCTAAAGGAGTTGGAACGTTCAGGCCTCATCGCTCAGCGCCGGGAATCCCGCTCGATCGTCTATAGCGCCAGCTACGACGCCCTGGCCGATCTCGTGAAGTTCCTGATGGAGGACTGCTGCGCGGGGCATCCGGCCATCCGCGAGAGTGTCGAACGCTCGGAAGGCTGCTGCAAGGCGGATGGTGCCCGCAGCGAGGGCGACGTCGTTGCGTGATCCGAACGTTCCCATCGGCATTGTCGCCGCGCTCGGCCTGACCCAGATCATCGGCTACGGCACGCTCTACTACAGCTTCAGCATCCTGGCGCCCGGCATCGCTGTGGATCTCGGCATCACCGTTGCGCAGGTCTTCGCCATCTTCTCCGCTTCGCTCTTCGTTGGCGGATTGTCGGCACCCTATATCGGCCGGAAGATGGACGGCATTGGCGCAGCGACGGTGATGGCCATCGGCTCGGCGCTGTCCGCCCTAACCTTGATCCTTTGTGCGTGGTCGCCGTCGGTCGCGATCTTCGCCCTTGCCATCGTTCTTCTGGAAATCTCGTCCGGCATGGTCCAGTACCAGGCCGCCTTCGCGGCGCTGGTGGAAGCCGATCCCCGGTCCGCATCTCGGAGCATCACTTATCTCACGCTGATCGCCGGCTTCGCCTCGACGATCTTCTGGCCGATCGCCACCATGCTGCTCGGCTATCTCTCCTGGCGGGAAATTTACCTCGTCTATGCCGGGCTAAACCTTGGTGTCTGCATGCCGCTCCACATCTGGATCATGCGGAAGGGGAAGGTCGCCGCGGCCGGCGGACTAAGGCCGGTGCGCGAGCCCGTCGTCGGTGCCATTCCGCGCGAGCGCCGCCGCGGCGCGGTCCTTGCCGTGTCGGCCGCATTCGCGCTGCTCGGCTTCACCCTTGGAGCGATGCTGGCGCATATGGTGCCGATGCTCGGAACGCTCGGCTTCGGCAGTGCCGCCGTCGTCATCGGTTCGCTGTTCGGCCCGGCGCAGGTTCTCAGCCGCCTGATCAACATGATCTTCGGAACGCGCCTCGCGCCGCCCGGCCTTGCCGTGGTCTCCGCCGCCCTCATGGTACTGAGCGTCGTCATCCTGGCACTGTCGGGCAACTGGCTCCCCGGCGCGGTCGCTTTCTCGATCTGCCTCGGCCTCGGGTCTGGCATCAACAGCATCGCCCAGGGCAGCTTGCCGCTCTACCTGTTCGGCTCTGACGGATACGGCGCGCTGACCGGCAAGATGGCGGCGGCAAGACTGGCCGCCGGCGCCGCCGCGCCCTTTGTGTTCGCGGCGACGATGGAGCAGTTCGGCATAGGCACGTCGCTGGCCTTGAGTGCAGCCCTCGGCACCATCGGCGTCGCGGGGTTTGTCGCGGTTGCAATGGCGACGAAGCGGAGCCTCGTCGCCGCGCCGAGTCCGTCAAATTGACCGCAGCGACACGCGCTTCTCAAGCTCGGCCGCCTGTTCTTTCCGCTCGCTGTAGCGGTCGGTGAGATAGGCGGACGCATCGCGCGTAAGGATGGTGAACTTCACCAGTTCCTCGCAGACATCAACCACTCGGTCATAATAGGACGAGGGCTTCATCCGGCCATCGGCGTCGAACTCCTGATAGGCTTTGGCGACCGAGGATTGGTTCGGGATCGTGATCATCCGCATCCAGCGGCCGAGAATGCGCATCTGGTTCACGGCATTGAAGGACTGGCTACCGCCCGAGACCTCCATGACGGCGAGCGTTTTGCCCTGCGTCGGCCGGACCGATCCGACCGAGAGCGGGATCCAGTCGATCTGCGACTTCATGATGCCGGTCATCGCGCCGTGGCGTTCCGGGCTCACCCAGACCTGCCCCTCCGACCACTGCGAAAGCTCACGCAGCTCCTGCACCTTCGGATGGCCCACCGGCGCTTCGTCAGGAAGCGGCAGGCCCTTCGGGTCAAATATCCGGACTTCGCACCCGAGCCGTTCAAGTAGTCGACGAGCCTCGAACGCGAGCAGGCGACTATACGAAACCTCGCGCAGGGAACCGTAGAGGATGAGGATGCGGGGCTTGTGCGTCGAGAATGCGGGACGCAGGGCGTCGAGATCGGTCGAGTGCAGGTGATCGACCTGCAATGCGGGGAATGTATCAGGCAATGCGCTTCCCTTCCTCATTGAGAATGCTCGCCATCTTCCTTGAAGAACGGCCCCTTGAAGGTATCGGGCAGGATATCGAGCACCACCTCGGACGGGCGAGCGAGCTTGGTGCCGAGGGGTGTCACGACAAAGGGGCGGTTAATGAGGATCGGCGTCTCGATCATCGCGTCGAGCAGTTGCTCGTCGGTCAGGTCCGGATTGTCGAGCCCAAGTTCAGCATAGGGCGTGCCTCTCTCGCGAATGGCTTCCCGAACGGTCAAGCCAGCATCCGCGATCATCGTTGCAAGCTGCTCGCGCGTCGGTGGGTTCCGCACATACTCGATGACAACAGGGTCGATCCCCGCAGCGCGGATCAGCGCCAACGTGTTGCGGGATGTTCCGCAGGCGGGGTTGTGGTAGATCGTGGCGTCCATGTCAGTGCCTTTCGGTAACGGTGGTTCGGGAGATAGCGGGGGCGGCCTCGTACCAATCCTTCGAGCGATTCACGATCCAGACGACGGAGAGCATGACCGGGACTTCGATCAGCACACCGACGACAGTCGCCAGTGCCGCGCCGGATTGGAAACCGAACAGGCTGATGGCGGCGGCGACCGCCAGTTCGAAGAAGTTGCTGGCGCCGATCAGCGCCGACGGACCTGCAACGCAATGCCGCTCGCCGGTCATCCGGTTCAAGAGGTAGGCAAGGCCGGAGTTCAGATAGACCTGGATCAGGATCGGCACGGCGAGCAAGCCGATGACGGCGGGTTGGGCGATAATCTGCTCACCCTGAAAGGCGAAGAGAAGAACGAGCGTCGCGAGCAGCGCAACCAGCGAGATCGGCTGCAATCTGGCAAGCACGCCATCCAGCGCCCGGGTCGTTCCGTCAGCCGTGAGGTGGCCACGGATGACCTGCGCGATAATAACGGGCACGACGATATAGAGGGCGACGGAGAGAACGAGGGTGTCCCACGGCACGGTGATGGCGGAGAGGCCGAGCAGCAGGCCGACGATCGGCGCGAAGGCGACGACCATGATGGCATCGTTCAGCGCGACCTGCGAGAGGGTGAACAACGGCTCGCCGCGCGTCAGGTTGCTCCAGACGAAGACCATGGCCGTGCAGGGAGCGGCGGCGAGGATGATCAGGCCGGCGATGTAGGAGTCGATCTGGTCGGCAGGCAGGTAGGGGCGGAAAAGCCAGCCGATGAAGAGCCAGCCGAGCAGCGCCATGGAGAACGGCTTGACCGCCCAGTTGATGATCAGGGTCACGCCGATGCCGCGCCAGAAGGTGCCGACCTGCGCCAGCGACCGGAAATCGATCTTCAGCAGCATCGGGATGATCATCAGCCAGATCAGGATGGCAACGGGAATGTTCACCTTGGCGATCTCGGCCGCGCCAATGATCTGAAAGAGACCGGGCATGAGATGGCCGAGGGCAACGCCGGCGACGATGCACAGGAACACCCAGATGGTCAGGTAACGCTCGAAGGTGGACATCAGGCGGACTTTCCCTGCGGCGCGGTCGAGCCTTCCATCGTGCCGATCTGACGGAGCTTCGTCTCAAGCGCCAGGCGGTCGATGGATTCCAGCGGCAAGCTGACGAAGGCCGCGATCCGGTTCTTGAGGAACCGCGCGGCCTGGGCGAAGGCGCGCTGGATCTCGACTTCGGTTCCGCCGACGGCAGCCGGGTCCTCGACACCCCAATGCGCGGTCATCGGATGGCCGATCCAAACCGGGCAAGCTTCGCCGGCGGCGCTGTCGCAGACGGTGAAGATGAAATCCATCTGCGGCGCGCCAGACACCGCGAACACGTCCCAGTTCTTCGACGAGAAGCCCGTCGACTGGTAGCCGAGCGCTTCCAGCTCCTTCAGGGCGTGCGGATTGACCTCGCCCTTCGGCTGGCTGCCGGCGGAATATGCCTTGAAGCGTCCGCCGCCCTCCTTGTTGAGGATGGACTCGGCGAGAATAGAACGAGCGGAATTGCCCGTGCAGAGGAACAGCACGTTGTAGGTCTTGTCGGTCATGGTCGTGATCCGTGGTTAGGTCGGCGGCCTGGTAAGCCTCATGATGGTCGCCGACGATGGGCAGATGGAGGAAAGCTGGCGTGTTGCCAGCACCGCTGCGGGCACGCTGGCCCGCTGCACTTCAGAAAATCCGAGGCGCGCGAAGAACGGCGCTGCACTCGTCGTCGCGAGGAAGACGTCGCCACCGCGGTCGAGGCCGGCCAATGTCTGCTCGACCAAGATGCCTCCGAGGCTTTGTCCGCGTTGATCGGGAAGCACGACAACCGAACGGAGGAGAAAATCGCCACCACAGTGCTCGATACCTGAGAAGCCAATGATACGGCCATCCAATGACAGCGCTTTGAAGAAGGTCCGCCCGTTATCTTCGATGTCATCGGTCGGCAGATGGGCATCTGCCAAGGCCAGCTTGAGGTTGACGTCGTTGCCCGCGACCTGCTCCAACTGGATCGTGCTCATGACAGCGTCGCCTCCGGGCCGCAGCAGGGCGTCAGTTCGGCGATGAGCGGGGCGCAAAGCTCCGTCGATCCGCCGCAGCAATCCTTGAGAAGGAAGAGCGTCAGATCGCGCAAGCCATTGAGATCCGCCCTGTAGATGATCGACCGGCTCCGCCGCTCGCTCGTGACCAGGCCCGCCCGGGACAGCGTCGCGAGGTGCGCAGACATGGTGTTCTGCGGCACGTCGATGAGGCGGGCCAGTTCACCAGCCGAGATTCCGTCAGGCTCGTGCCGAACGAGAAGCCGGAAGGTCTCCAGCCGCGTGGACTGGGCCAAGGCGCCGAGCGCCGCTATCGCTGAATTGCTATCCATACATCCAGATTATTGGATATATTGATTGTGTCAAGCCTTCGTGGTGGCCGCGATCAAGATCAAGCCTCGGATCACCATTGCTCGCCGAGTTCGGTGAGCAATTGTTCGATGCGACAGCGCGTGCATTCGTGACGCTCCGCCTCCCGCTGAAACCCCTTGGCCTGCGCGTCGTCCGTAAGGGCCATCTCGCGAAGGCGTCGTTCACGCAGACGCGGTGCGTATTCCGGAGTCGTGACGAACTTCGCGCAGGTGAGGTACATGTCGCATTCGCATGGTCCTTCTTCGGGAAGGCGAAGGCAGTGACCGAGTTCCAATTCCGTTCGGAAGAAATTTGTCTTCAGCCAGGCGAGGGAGTCTTCGGGCATGGCCCTTGTCCTGAGCGCTTCCGCAAGCGAGCCGGCGACAACTGCTCCCGGGCCAAGTACCTTCATATAGTCCTGGCGTACGCTGGCATCGCTAAGATGGGCATAGACCAGGGTCATGCCCGTGCTCGTATGCCCGAGCATCTTCATGACTGTATGGACCCGGGCGCCGCCTTCGATCAGTTCCGTTCCAATGGTGTGACGAAACCGGTGTGCCGAGTATTTTGGCTTGCCTTCGTTGTCCAGAAGACCGGCCGCCTGGCAGGCCATATGCAAGGATTCTGCAAACAGGAAGTGAGCAGAGAGGCACCGTCCCTTTGTAGAAAACAGGCGCCTCACGACGATGCCGGTTCGCTCATCGGCAAACCCGCGCCCAGGTGGATCGAGGGCTTGCAGTTCCCGGATAGCGGCCGCCGCTTCGGGATGAAGGGGGATCAATCGCTCCTTTCCGGTCTTGCCGGCGGGAATGCGCAGCCTTGGCGTTCCATCCTGGTAGGCATCGAGGCAATCCAGTTCGAGACGAGTGATCTCCGATCGGCGCGCTCCGCTCCAGCGTGCAACGATCAGCGCTACGCGCTGGTAGATGTCGGACAGGTTGCGAACGGCCTCCATTAGAAGCTCGAGATCCTTGCTCGGGATGAAGCGGGGCATCCGGGTGACCCGCCTTGGCAGATCACGCGCTCCGAGGAGGGGCCGGAGCGGGGCGCCCGGCCATTCCCATGCAGTTGCATCGTGGAACATGACGGAAAGGCCCGAGAGCCGCGAAAGCCTGGAATCGACCGACGCCCCTTGATCGACCAAACTCTTGGCATACTGCAAGATCTGCTCTCGCGTCAGTTCCGCAAACGAACTCACCTCGGGATGATTGTCCCACAGCCAGTCAGCAAGGTGACGTCCGTACGCCTCATACCTGACAGCCGTGGTGGGCCTCGCCCCGGTTGCTTCTCGGGTTTCCCGGTATCGCTTTAGAAGTGCGGCCATCGCAGGCTTTACCCGGTGCTTCGTCGGCTCGATGCGCGTGCGCTGTGGAGGCGTCGGCATCAAGCCCTCATGGTAGAGAGCGAGATGCATCAAGTGGCAATGAGCGTGCAAAACCCTGTAACGGCGTTGAAGGTGCTCGACGTCGACGAAATCTGCCAGATCGGGTCGGCTCAACAGCTCTGCGGAAGCGGCGGCAAACTCCTCGAAATGCCGTCGATCGGGGGTGAGGAAAGCCTCGCCATAGCGCAAATAGAAGTATCGGAAGGGCCGGGGAATACTGCGTTCCGGAGAACTGAAACCGAGCTGTTCCAGTCGGTCAGAAAGCCGCCTTTCCAGGGCCACGGCACGCGCCGATAGGATGCCGTCCAGGAAGTGGCAGCCGACCGCGAGAATCCAGGCCCAGTCCAGCTCGATCCGGCCAATCGACACGAGAAAGTAGATGTACTGGCGGCCCTTGACGCGCGCCCAGCCAGCGCCTCGGTGGACTGCACTCGAGCCGATGCGCTCTTCGAGAGGCGCAGCGGTCCATTGATCGAGGTCGGGATAGAGCCGCGCGAAATGGCGCGCGTGGTACATCCGCTGATACAGCCCTCGCTGATCGCCCCCAAGAAATGCGCGATAAGCGTCGAGCGCGTGGCCTCGCTCTGGCGCTTCTTCAGTCCTGCTCAGCATCGGCTTGCTCCTCACATCTCTTGGAGAGGGCGCGGCGGTAATCTTCCAGCATCGCGGCGTCACTGACGCGCGTGTAGGTTCTCGTGGACTCGAACGACGCATGGCCCAGCCGCTTTTGCAGGGCGAGTTCGCGCATACCGCCCTCCCACAGCCAGGTCGCATGCGTATGGCGGAGTGCATGTGGTGTGATCCAGGGCTCCGTCAGGCCTGCGGCCGCACAGCGTCGTTTGAACATCTTGACGAGCGCCGCATAGCTGAGCGCTTCATTGGCGTGTTTGCCCTTGCCGCAGACCAGAAAGAGATGGCGTGTGGGCGCATTCTGGGGACGTTCCTCAAGAACATACCGGCTTATAGCTGCGAGCGCTTCCGGCTCGTGAACGTCAACAACGCGCTCGGTTCGGCTTTTTGTGCGAACACCCTTCGGGTGGTCGGTGCGATGCCGTACGGTGACACGCCGACGACCATATTCGATATCGTCGAGCTGCAGGTTTAGTGCCTCGCCGGGCCTGAGGCCACCCTGAAGCATGACGAGGATCATTGCCCGATCCCGCGGCCGGTCGATCACGTCGAGCAGTTTGTCCACCTGTTCGCGTGTCATTGGCCGCGGTACGCGCTCGACGCGCTTCAATCGTCGTGCGCCGCGGGCGCGCCTGCGCGCGATACCGCCGCGCGCCAGTTCCTGCGTCGTTGCAAGAGGATTGCGGTCGACGCCAGCAAGGTCGGCCAGCGCGAGGTGGTCAAAAAAGCTCGATATTGCCGCCATCGCCCGGTTGATGCTGGTTGGCGACAATGTTGTGCGCACTGCTGAAGGAAAGGAGGTGATCCTTGCACGGGGACACGGGACCGCGCCGAGCCAAGCTAGGAGTTCTACGCTATGCGCGATACGGAAGCTGGAGAGCGTAATGCCTGTGTCCGCAAGGAAACGGTAGAAAAGCCGAAGGTCGTAAAGGTAGGCCGCCACAGTATGCGGCGAGCAGCCTCGACCAATAAGGCCGGTCGCAAAGCTGGCCGCAAGCGGATCGGCGACGCCGGTCTCGTCGACTAACTCATATTGGTTGTGCTCCCGTCGCCGAACGATATGCATCGTTACCTCCCGTCAGAGCCCTCCAAAGTGTCCACATAAATTCATAGAACCCATCACTGAGGATCAAAGCCCGGTTCGAGGCGAACTCGCGACCCTCCGACCGGAAATTGTAGACCGGCTTCTTGCTCGGTCCCGGCCAGCTCCAGCGCCGCTGGACAAGCTCGCCAACTCCGCGCTCGCTTTCCACCGTGCGAACGATGGGCGCCGTGTCGGTGATCCTGATATCCTCGCGCGCTTCGATGTTGGGCCTGCCCTCGGGGAAGCGGATCTTGATCTTGAGGTGCTCGAACTCCTCGATGACCGAGGCCAGTTCGACCATCAGCCTGTAATCGTTGCACATGGTCCCTCCGGCAGGTCGGCGGCGTCGCGGTTTGAGAGTAATCTAGCGCGGAGGCTGCGGATTTCGATGCGGCCGGCGAGGAGAGGTACGCCTAGATCTCCAACTGAAGTTGATCGGCAGGTCCGCTCGCGGTTTCGTCGCCAAACGAGGACAGGGTCACGCCGAGAAGGCGGATCCCTTTCGCCGTCGGAAACAAGGGGGCGAGGAGCTTCTGCACTGTCGCCACGATCTCCGCGACCGATCCGAACGGCGTGGCTTCGGTTTTGCTTCGCGTGATGATCTGGAAGTCGGCATATTTCACCTTCAGGGTGACGGAACGGCCATGCAAGTCCTTGGCCTCGCAATGCCGCCAGACCTTGTCGATGAGCGGGGAGATTTCCGCACGCGCTGCATCCAGATCGAAGAGGTCGGCCATGAAGGTATCCTCGGCGCCGACGGACTTGCGCTCCCGATCCGGGCGGACCGGTCGATCGTCGATGCCACGCGAGATATTGTAGTACCAGGCGCCCGACTTCCCGAAATGCTCCTGCAGGAAAGCAAGCGACTTCGCCTTGAGGTCGGCGCCGGTCAGGACGCCGAGGCGTTCCATCTTCGCGGCGGTTGCCGGCCCCACGCCGTGGAATTTCTTGACGGCAAGCCCCTCGACGAAAGCCGGCCCGTTCTTGGGCGTGATGACCGCCTGACCATTGGGTTTGTTGAGGTCGGAGGCCATCTTGGCCAGAAACTTGCAATACGAAATACCGGCCGAGGCGTTGAGCCCGGTGATCTCCTTGATGCGGGCGCGGATTCTCGTGGCAATCTCCGTCGCTATCGGAATGCCCTGCTTGTTGTCGGTGACATCGAGATAGGCCTCGTCGAGCGACAAGGGCTCGATCAGATCGGTATGCTCGGCGAAAACCATATGGATTTGAGCCGAAACGGCTCGATAGACATCGAAGCGCGGCGGAACGAAGATCAGGTCCGGGCAGCGCCGCTTGGCGGTGATCGATGGAAGGGCCGATCGAACGCCGAAAGCGCGCGCCTCATAGCTTGCGGCGGCCACGACACCGCGGGCGGCAGCGCCGCCGACAGCAACGGGCTTGCCACGCAGCTCGGGATTATCGCGCTGCTCGACGGAGGCGTAAAAAGCATCCATGTCCACATGGATGATGCGCCGGACGCGCTCCTCGCGATCTGGCTTCTGTTCCTCTAGCTCGGCCGAAGTGACGGGCTGCATGGCTCATTTCCACATCGATCGCATCCTCGCACCGATATCGACGCGAACCTGGCGACTGCTCCGCTCGCTGGCGGCAGCCGATACCTTCGGCCAGCTTGCCGTCTCGAAGAACTGCAAGAGCGTGGCCGGTATGAAGCGGGTGCGCGACGCATAGACATGGCGGTCTCCCTGAGCATTCTGGCCGTGCGTGAAGAAGCGCTGCGGCGTGATCAGCGTGAGGCTGTCGCGCGCCCTCGTCATGCCGACATAGAGCAGACGGCGTTCTTCCTCGAGTTCAGGGGTAGAGCCGGTGCCAAGGTCAGACGGGATGCAGCCGTCGACGACATTGAGCATGAACACGGCACGCCATTCCTGTCCCTTGGCCGAGTGGATCGTGCTCAAGATCAGATAGTCTTCGTCAAGGAGCGGCACGCCGGCTTGGTCGCTGGTCGCATCGGGCGGGTCCAGGGTCAATTCCGTGAGAAAGCGTTCGCGGCTCGCATAGCCGCCGGCGATCTGTTCGAGTTGAAGCAGGTCATCCTTGCGGGTGTCGGCATCCTCATGGATGCGTTCGAGATGCGGCTCGTACCACATCCGAACCGTGCCGATCTCCGCCGGCCAGCCTGCCTCCGCCTTTCGCAGCGCCGAGACCAGCGTGACGAAGGCCGGCCAGTCGTCGCCGGTCTTGGCGGGTGGCGGAATTTCGGCGAGCGACTGTAACGGCTCGGGATCGCTTGCGATCGTGTCGAGGATTTTGCCGGCCGTCTGCGGCCCGATACCGGGCAGCAGCTTCAGCACCCGGAAGCCGGCAACCCGGTCTCGCGGGTTTTGGGCAAACCTCATGACCGCCAGCATGTCCTTCACATGGGCCGCGTCCAAAAATTTCAGGCCGCCGAATTTCACAAAGGGAATGTTCCGCCGCGTGAGCTCGATCTCAAGCGCATTGCTGTGGCTCGAGGTTCGAAACAGTACGGCCTGCTGCTTCAGCGTCATGCCGATCTCGCGGTTGGCCAGCACCTGCTCGACGATATAGGCGGCCTGGTCGATCTCGTCCTTGACGGTGACCAGCATCGGCCGTTGCTCGGAGGCGCGGTCCGTCCAGAGGTTTTTCGTATAGCGCTCGCGTGCCAACTCGATCACGCCGTTGGCCGCAGCCAGGATCGGCTGGGTGGAGCGATAATTGCGGTCGAGCGTGATGACGTCGGCGGGTTTCGGCGAGAATTCCTTCGGGAAATCCAGGATATTTCGGATGGTCGCGGCGCGAAAGGAATAGATCGACTGAGCGTCGTCGCCGACGACGGTCAGGCCGCGGCCGCCGGGCGCCAGCGACATCAGGATCGACGCCTGCAGGCGATTGGTGTCCTGATATTCGTCGACGAGGATATGGTCGAAACGGTTGCCGACATCCTCGGCCAGCTCCGGCTCGGAAACCATCTGTGCCCAGTAGAGCAATAAGTCGTCGTAATCCAGGACGTTCTGCGTCTGCTTCGCTTCTGTATAGGCCGCAAAAAGCTGCTTCAGCTCTTCCTCCCATTCCAGCACCCACGGATAGGACGATTTCAGGATCTCCTTGATCGAGGCCTCGGAATTGACGACGCGGGAATAGATAGCGATGCAGGTGCTTTTCGTAGGAAACCGGCTCTGCTTGGCGGAAAAGCCAAGGTCATGCCGGACGAGGTTCATCAGGTCGGCGCTGTCCTCGCGGTCATGGATGGTGAAATCGACGCTGAGACCGATCTGCTCGGCATACATCCGCAACAGCCGCGCCCCAATCCCATGAAACGTGCCGGCCCACGCGAGCGCGTCGGTCATGATGGCGGCATTGTCGCCGAGCACCTGCCGGCAGATGCGCTGCACGCGACGCGCCATCTCGGATGCTGCCCGCCGCGAAAACGTCATCAGCAGGATGCGCCGCGGATCGGCGCCGTTGACGATCAGATGGGCGACGCGATGCGCCAGCGTGTTGGTCTTGCCGCTGCCCGCGCCGGCGATAATCAGCAGCGGGCCGCCGATCTTTCCATCCGGCAGGCCGATACCGTGCTCGACGGCTTCCCGTTGCCGGTCGTTGAGTTTTTCGAGATGAGCCGCCGCCATTTGTCCCCAGCATGCCTAAGAAAAATTTCCTACCCCTCCGATCAGTGGATATCTCCTTGATGCAGCTAAGGGATTCGCTTCAACGACTTAGCCGAGGGGCAACTTCCGGACCGGAGGCCCGATTGACTCAGTTGGGCAATCGGAACAAATAATGAACATATCAGCTTAAAGAACCGCTGGAAACCCTGAAGGAGCAACAATTCTGCCGTGGCCAATCATGCCCTCAACCCCGTGCTGGCAGAGCTTCGCGAGCGCATCGAGCAGCTTGAAGGCGGCCCGCAGCGCGCCAGGCAGGTGCTGCCCTTCGGCGTCGCCGAGGTCGATCGGGCTCTGCCGGGGGGAGGGCTCGCCTTCGGGGCATTGCACGAGGTCGCCGGCGGCGGGGGAGGGACGGTCGATGGCGCTGCTGCGGCACTGTTCGTTGCCGGCATCGCGGCGAGATCGCGCGGCAAGGTTCTGTGGTGCATGACGCGCCCGGATCTGTTTTTCCCAGCGGTCGCCCAGGCGGGACTCCATCCGGACCGTGTCGTGTTCTGCGAAAGCGATCGGGAAGAGGAGGCGCTATCGGCGATGGAGGAGGGATTGTCTTTCGGCGGGCTTGCCGTCGTGGTCGGCGAGCTTGTCCGTCTGCCGATGACCGCGTCGCGTCGCCTGCAACTCGCCGCCGAGAAGACGGGCGCCCTGGGCATCGTGCTGCGGCGATGGCGACGACAGAACGAGGCATCGGATTATGGGCAGCCGACCGCCTCGACGACGCGATGGCGCATCAGCACCCTGCCGTCGGAAAGACTACCTGTTGCCGGCGTCGGGAGGGCGCGCTGGCTCGCAGAACTGATGCGCGTGAAAGCCGGCGAATGCGCCGAATTTGAAATTGGAGCCCCCGATGCCCAGGGTCGTATCGATCTATTTCCCACAGCTCGCGACGGAGCGGATCAGACGGCACGCTGGCGAAGCCTTGCCGGCTAACAAGCCACTGGTCGTCATTGCGCGCCGCGGTTCGAAGCGATGGATCTCCGCCGCCGATGCGACGGCCCTGAAGCTCGGCCTGCGCATCGGCATGGCCGCGAGCAAGGCGCAGGCCATGGTCGCCGATCTCCTCATGGTGGATGCGGCCCCGGCCGAAGATGCCGCCGCCTTGGAGCGGCTGGCATTGTGGGCACTCCGGCAATATAGCCCCGTCGTTGCGGTCGACGGCGCCGACGGTCTCGTCATCGATACGGAAGGCGCTGATCACCTGCACGGCGGCGAAGCGCTGCTCGTGTCGGGCCTCGTCAATATGCTGCGCGGCCGCGGGCTGACGGCGCGCGCCGCTGTCGCCGACACCTGGGGCGCGGCGCATGCGCTCGCCCGGCTGCTGGCCGTAGAGACGACTGTCGTGCCGGTGGACAATGTGACGAAGGCGGTCATCGACCTGCCCATCGTCGCGCTGCGGCTGCCAGCGGAGACCGTCCAGGGCCTCCGCGTCCTCGGCATCGACACCGTCGGCCAGCTTTCGGCGATGCCGCGCGCGCCGCTGATGTTGCGGTTCGGGCCGGAACCTGGACGAAGACTGGATCAGATGTTTGGACGGATCGCCGAACCGATCGAGCCGATCCGCACGCCGGAATTGGTCGAGGTTGCGAAGAATTTTGCCGAGCCGATCGGCGCGCCCGAGACCATCGCCAAATATGTGCGCCGGCTGGTCGGCCAGCTTTCGAACCGCCTCGCCGAAGACGGCCTTGGCGCACGGCGTTGCGACCTCTTCATCCATCGCGTCGACAACACCCGGCAGCATCTTCGCGCTGGTCTCGCTAAACCGGTCCGCGATCCGGCGCGCCTGTCGAAGCTGCTCTGCGACCGCATCGAGACCATCGATCCCGGTTTCGGCATTGAGAAGCTGGTGCTGGTCGCCGTCTTCGCCGAGCCGCTGGAGGAACGGCAGGTCGCTTCCTTTCTGATCGAGGAGGAGGGCGCCGACATCACTCCACTGGTCGATATCCTCGGCAATCGCGGCCACCGGCTGTTTCGTGTCGCGCCCGTTGCCTCCGACGTGCCGGAGCGTTCGGTCCGGCGCATCGCCGCGACCGCGCCTGACATCGGCGAGGCCTGGGCGGTGAAATGGCCGCGGCCGACCCGGCTTTTCGCAAATCCGGAGCGCATCGAGGTCATCGCGCTGCTGCCTGACCAGCCGCCGGCGGTGTTTACGTGGCGCGGCAAACGCAGAAAAGTTGTGCGCGCCGACGGCCCGGAACGGATTTTTGGGGAATGGTGGCGCCGACCGCGCGAGTTCCAGGCGGTCAGGGACTATTTCGTGGTCGAGGACGAGCTTGGCGAGCGTTACTGGGTCTATCGCGCCGGCGACGGCATCGATCCGGAAACCGGATCGCATCTGTGGTTCGTTCATGGGGTGTTCGGATGAGATACGCCGAGCTTCAGGTCACGACACACTTTTCGTTCCTGCGCGGGGCATCTAGCGCCGACGACCTGTTCGCGACGGCGGCCGCGCTCGGCATCGACGCTCTCGGCGTTGTCGATCGCAACAGCCTCGCCGGCATCGTGCGTGCCTGGGAGGCGGCCAAGGCCACCGGCATTCGGCTCGTCGTCGGGTGTCGGCTCGACCTGACCGACGGCATGTCAATCCTCGTCTATCCGATGGACCGGCCGGCCTATTCGCGTCTGACGCGGTTGCTGTCGCTTGGGAAGGCGCGCGGCGGCAAGGGCAAGTGCCTGATCGATTTCACTGATGTCGCCGAGCACGCGGCTGGCATGATCGGTGTGCTGGTGCCCGATGAAGCTGACGAGGCCTGTGGTGTGCAGCTTCGCAAGATGGCTGAACTATTCGGCGACAGGGCCTATGTCAGCCTCTGCTTGCGTCGTCGGCCGCTCGACCGTCTGCGCCTGCACGGCATCGCCACCATGGCCGCCCGCTTTAAGGTTCGCACCGTCGTCACCAACGACGTGCTGTTTCATGAACCGAGCCGGCGCCAGCTCCAGGATGTCGTGACCTGCATCCGCACCCGCACGACAATCGATGATGTCGGTTTCGACCGCGAAAGACACGCCGATCGCTTTCTCAAGGCGCCGGAAGAGATGCACCGGCTGTTTGCCGAATACCCGGAAGCTCTGGCGCGCAGCCGCGAAATCGTCGAGCGCTGCAAGTTCGACCTGAAGGAGCTACAATACCAGTATCCGGAGGAAGCCATCGTGCCCGGCCTCGATCCGCAGCAATCGCTGGTCAAGTTCACCTGGGAAGGTGCGGCAGATCGCTATCCCGAGGGCGTTCCGGACAAGGTCCAAAAGTCCTTGCGCGACGAGCTGGAGCTGATCCGGGTCATGAACTATGCGCCCTATTTTCTGACGGTTTTCTCGATCGTCCGTTTCGCCCGCTCGAAAGGCATCTTGTGCCAGGGCAGGGGCTCGGCCGCCAACTCCGCCGTCTGCTATTGCCTGGGCGTCACCTCGATCGACCCCGACACCAACGATCTCCTCTTCGAACGCTTCATCAGCCAAGAGCGAGATGAGCCACCGGACATCGACGTGGATTTTGAGCACGAGAGGAGGGAGGAGGTCATCCAGTGGATCTACAACACCTATGGCCGCAGCAAGGCCGCGCTCTGCTCGACCGTCACCCGCTACCGCGCGAAAGGCGCATTGCGGGACGTCGGCAAGGCGCTCGGCCTGCCGGAGGACATGATCGGGCAACTGTCGTCGGGCGTCTGGGGCTGGTCGGAAGGGGTCTCAGAACGCCAGATTCGGGAAAACAATCTCAACGCAGCGGATTATCGCCTGAAGCTGACGCTGGAGCTGGCGCAGCAGCTGATGGGCGCGCCGCGCCATCTCGGCCAGCATCCGGGCGGCTTCGTCTTGACCCATGACAGGCTCGACGATCTCGTGCCGATCGAGCCGGCGCGCATGGACGATCGCCAGGTCATCGAATGGGATAAGGACGATATCGAGGCGCTCAAATTCATGAAGGTCGACGTGTTGGCCTTGGGTATGCTGACCTGCATGGCGAAAGCCTTCTCGCTGATGGCCGAGCACAAGGGCGAGGTGTGGGATCTCGCGTCGATCCCATCGGAAGATTCACGCACGTATGCGATGATCCGCAAGGCAGATACCCTTGGCACCTTCCAGATCGAAAGCCGGGCGCAAATGTCCATGCTGCCGCGCCTGAAGCCTCAGACCTTCTACGATCTGGTCGTTCAGGTGGCGATCGTCCGGCCTGGGCCGATTCAGGGCGACATGGTGCATCCCTATCTTCGCAGGCGCGAGGGCAAGGAGCCGGTCGTCTATCCAACGCCCGAACTCGAGGCGGTGCTGTCGAAAACGCTTGGTGTGCCGCTGTTTCAAGAGTCGGCGATGAAGGTGGCAATGGTCTGCGCTGGCTTCACCGGCGGCGAGGCAGACCAGTTGCGGAAATCCATGGCGACCTTCAAGTTTTCCGGCGGGGTCAGCAAATTCAAGGACAAGCTCGTGGCAGGGATGGTCAACAACGGCTACACGGCCGAATTTGCCGAGCAGACGTTTTCGCAGCTCGAAGGATTCGGCTCCTACGGCTTTCCGGAAAGCCATGCCGCCAGCTTTGCATTGATTGCCTATGCGTCGAGCTGGGTGAAATGCCATCATCCAGATGCCTTCTGTGCCGCGCTCCTCAATTCACAGCCCATGGGTTTTTATGCGCCTGCGCAGATCGTGAGGGATGGCGCCCAACACGGCGTCGAGATTAGGCCGGTCTGCATCAATGCTTCACGCTGGGACTGCACGCTCGAGGCAATTGAAGGAAGTCGTCTTTGCGCCGTCCGGCTCGGGATGCGGATGGTAAAAGGTCTCTCCACCGGAGACGCGGCCCGGATCGTGGCTGCGCGCGCCGATGACCCCTTCGCCTCCGCTGACGATCTCTGGCGGCGGTCCGGCGTGCCCACGGCCGCGCTGGTGAAGCTCGCCGAAGCCGATGCGTTTCTTCCGTCGCTGCAGCTCCAGCGCCGCGATGCGCTATGGGCGATCAAGGGGCTGCGCGACGAGCCGCTCGAACTCTGGGCTGCGGCCGCCGAGCGCGAAACGCGCCAGGTCTCGGAAGTGCAGGAGCCCTCGGTCGCCTTGCCCTCGATGAGGGCAGGGCACGAGGTCGTCGAGGACTACGCCCATACCGGCCTCACCCTCCGCCAGCACCCGATCGCCTTTCTCCGCAACGGCCTTCGCCAGAAGGGGATGGTCACATGCGCCGAGGCGATGGCCGAGCGCGATGGCCGCTGGCTGATGACCGGCGGCCTCGTGCTGGTGCGCCAGCGGCCGGGCTCGGCCAAGGGCGTGATGTTTCTCACCCTCGAAGATGAGACAGGGATCGTCAACGCGGTGGTCTGGCCGACGCTGTTCGAGCGCCAGCGCCGCATTCTTCTCTCCGCTTCGATGATGGCGATCAACGGTAAAATCCAGCGGGAAGGGGACGTCGTGCATCTTGTTGCACAGCGGCTGTTCGACCTCTCAGATGACCTCGGTCGGCTGGGAGAACAGGATGAGCAGTTTCCTTTGCCGCATGGTCGGTGCGACGAGTTCGCGCGCGGCAATGGCGCACCGGATCCGCGCGAACGGCCGAAGGCGGCGGCGCCCGCGCGCGACATCTACGTCCCCGACCTCCTCATCGATCGACTGAAGGTCAAGAGCCGGAATTTTCATTAGTTGCAGCCTCAAGCCGACTCCCGCGGAAAGAGTCGAGCACAGTTGCAGCGGATGCCGAGGAGCCTTGTAGGCCTTACCTACTAGGCAGCGACGTCTCCAATCAAAGACCCAGCAGGAATATTCCATTCCTTGCTGAGCTTTCGAATCTGTTCGAGATTGATTTCGCGTTTGCCGTTCAGAAGATCGGCAGCCCGCGCTTTAGAGCCGATAACGGCTACCAGATCCGCGCGCGTGTAGTTGTTAGCAGCCATCACCGACTTGACCACCTCCACCGGGCTCGCAGCCGGGATCGGGAAGTTTTTGCCTTCGTACTGTTCGATCAGAAGAACGAGCGCGTCAAAATGAGCCGCTTCTTCAGTGCCTTCCTCAGGTTCGTTCTCGAAATACGGCCGAACTTCCTTCAGTGCGGCATTGTACTCGTCTTCGCTCTGAAGGGTTCGGAAAGCTTTCAAATTCAGCATGTTGACTTCCTCACATCAGAGTTTTGCGACGTCAATCGCGTCATACTGGGCATGCGTCCCGACAAACAGAACGAAAATCCGCTTCGTCCGAAATGCGACCAAACCCACAATGCGATATTTATTGCCACCCACGTCGAAAATCACTTTGTTGCCCGCGACGATGTCGGCCGAGTTGAAAGTTTTCTTCAGCTCACTGAAGTTGCTCCAGCTTGCCTTTGATGCGGTGGCATACCATTCCGTCATCGCCGCTTCAGCAGTCTCTCTTGGCGCTCCTTTCGGCAGGTCGCTCCAGAAATTGACCAACGCGGACTTGGCGATAACGTTCACGTTGGCTCCTATATATCGCGTTCCCAATCTGGAAACAAGCTCAAAATTCCCAATTTGGAAACCAGTATCCGAATCCTAATTTGCGCCGCATAAAATCCCAGTCGGTCTTGCCGATCAACCCCATCCAGTCCACACGAAAACGCACATGGCCACGGTTCTGCGCCACGGCCATGAGCGCCGTGTGAATCACTCGTCGATCAGAAACTTCAGGAAATCGGCTCTACCGGATCGTCAAAGCGGGCGGCGGCTCGTCGCCCATGACGAGGCCTCATGCCACCTGGCGTCCGTGGTTGAACCTCAACGCCCAGGCGCCGATGGCCTGGCTATTGTCAGCGCGTATTGCTGTCAGCCGGGAGAAGCCCGGCACGAGTGTCGGCTTCGCGTCGAAGGTCACCGGGATCGAATAGATGTCCGCCGCGTAACGGTTCTGGAACCTAGCCTCGGCCTTTTCGACGAAGGTCGGCCCGATATCCCAAAAAATCGAAAGCAGGAGGAGGACGATCAGGGTGCCCGCGACAACCAGCGACGTGCCGAAGGGGGTTATCGAGGAGTTGAACGCGGTCGCGAAAGGATAGATCGTCGAAGGCAGAAGGATGACCAACGCGAAGAGGGTCTTTTCCCACCAGAACCTGGGTGCGCGCGGGAGGTCTTTGGTCGCTTCGGTCATATCGCTTCTCCGAATTCCATTGTCGATGAAAAACATAGAGTAATGCGGGTGGCGGATCAATTACCGATACCGCCTTTAAGGCGAATATCGTAACGTTATATCATATCGCATAACATACCTTATGGAACTAACCCATTGATTTATTGCTCCAATTAATGGCCTTTCGGCAACACACACCGATCTGCGACCACGCCCTATGTCGATCCAAGCGTCTCCGCCGCAACGCTCGTCGAACTCGATCGCCACGCGAAATGAAAATGCTCAAACGCAGCGGGATGCCCTCCGCAGAAGACGGATTTCTGCGTGCTGAATCTATGAATCTCAACGGAGGCGTCGCCTTAACCGGCTGGTGCGGATCGAGGCAATAGTCTATCGGCATGACTGACGATGCGTCCGCCCGATACAAACGCCACCGCTTTCCAGCCGAGATCATCGCGCATGCGGTATGGCTCTATTACCGGTTCCCGCTGAGCCTGCGCGATATCGAAGACCTGCTTGCCGAGCGCGGCATTGCCGTCTCGTTTCAGACCGTCTCAGAATGGACGACTAAGTTTGGTCTGAAATTCGCCCACCAAGTCAAGCGGCGGTCGATCGGCAACTTCGCAGACAAATGGCATCTCGATGAGATGGTCGTATCGATCAAGGGCAAGAAATACAGGCTGTGGCGCGCCGTCGATGCCAACGGCTACGTTCTCGATGCTCTGCTGCAAAGCCGCAGAAACAAGGGAGCCGCTCTTCGGCTGATGCGCAAATTGTTGAAGAGCCAAGGTGTTGCGCCGCGCGTGATGGTGACAGACAAGCTGCGTTCTTATTACGCCGCAAAGCGAGAGATCATGCTGGGGATCGAACACCGTTCGCACAAAGGGCTCAACAACCTCGCAGAAAATTCTCACCTTCCCGTTCGACGACGAGAGCGACGCATGATGCGGTTCAAGTCGGCAGGTCAATGCCAACGTTTCTCAACCCACGGCCAAATTGCCAATCTTTTCCAACTTCATCGAAAACACCTGAATGCCGCTGATCATCGCCAACTCCGCGCCCTCACCAGCGCCACCTGGCGTGAGATCGCGTTGCCGATCCAAGCCTGAAATTCAGGACAAAGAAATGATTGCGTCCTACGTCAGGTTAAGGCGACGCCACCGCCGCGAGCACCCGGCGCGCTCAGCGAGGTCGGCCTCCGTCCAGCCTCTCGCCTTGCGCGCTGCCTGGATCTCGGCGGCGAGCAGCTTCAGCGCCGAGCGGCTGCCGAGGGTCAGTGCTGCAAATGGCTTGGTCTTGTCTGCCATGGCATACCTGATTGGTGATTATGCGTATTGTAGCATATACACCCTCTAGCACTACTTTGGCAGATTGAAAGGATGGCGTCCGATCTGGTGGTTGCAGTGCGGACATCGGATTTCCGCTTCTATCAAGATCAGGGCTGCGATGACGGCGCGCCGGACTGCCGGCAGGGTTGGTTCAGGCGGTCCGTTCTGTTGACGCCTCTGGTTTTTTTTCCCGCTTTGCGATCTGAAGGCGGTGATGCTGGAGGAAGGCGTATGCGATCATGGTCATCAGGGCGTGACGGTGCAGCCCTTTCCATGATCGGCCTTCGAAATGATCGAGGCCGAGCTCTTCTTTCATCTGCTGGTGCGCCTGCTCGCAGACCCAACGGGCCTTGATGGCGCCGGCCAGTTTCTTGAGCGTTGTATCAGCAGGCAGATTGGACACGTAGTATTTCCGTTCCCCGCTCGAACGCCACTCGCCGACCAGCCAAGCCTCTTCGCCGGGCATATGCTGTTGGCCCTTGTCGAGGATGCGCTGTGGAGGGCCATCGGCAATACGAACACGGCTTGCGGCAAAACGTGCTGACAGGCGGCCTTTTGTACCGCGGCGCCAACTGACCTTCCTCCATCGCGCATCCGAAAGGATCGTTTCGGCTGCCATCGACAGGATGTCCGGTATGGGATGCTGGCGCGGCCGGCCACGAGAGGAAACCGGGAATATCAGCGCGACATCATGGGGATAGACCTTCTGATGCTTGGGAATGCCGACCGCCCAGACGAGACCACGAGCACTCAGGCCCTGCCGGAACGCAGCCGATAGACCATAACCCGCATCGGCAAGCACGACGCCGAAACGCATGCCTGTCGACATCAGGCGATCGATCTCTTCCAGGGCGATCTCGGGCTTGGTGCGTGGCTGACGCATCTGCTCGGGGATACCGGCTTTCAACATCCGTAATGGAGCGTTTGTCCAGCTTTCGGGCAGGAACAGTCGCAAGGCCACCGGCACGGGAACCTCCGCGCGGGCCAGTGTCAGCGATACCAGCGTTGTGTTTCGGCATGGAATAAGGGCTCTGACTCAATCTCGATGATGTTTAGGATTTAATTGGCGTGGTTTTCTCTGGAGAATCAGCGCCATGCAGACCCGAATTCGACTTTCCGATCTGATCCCCGCCGAATTCAACGTTGAAGCAGTGCACGATGCGGCTGGCGCGATCGTTGTCGTGGCGTCGGGCCGTGCACTAGAATGCAGATGCCCCCACTGTGGAACCCTTTCTCGGCGTGTTCATAGTCGCTATCCTCGGATGCTTGCCGATCTGCCGTGTGCGGGCCGGCGGCTCGAACTGAACCTAACCGTCAGACGCTTTGTCTGTAATGCCGGCAATTGCCGCCGAAAGATTTTCGCCGAGCGCTTCGGCGACGATGTAATTCGCCCCATGGCTCGCCGGACAGCACGCCTGGACTGTCTGGTTCGCCATCTCGCTCTCGCATTGGGTGGTCGCCCGGCGGCCCGGTTTGCAGATCGTCTCGGATTCCCGGTGAGTAATGATACGCTGCTGCGAACCGTTCGCCGATACGATCGCCCCGCGCCGATACCTCCGAACGTCATCGGCATTGATGACTGGGCCTGGCGACGCAATCATCGATATGGCACCATCATTTGCGATCTTGAACGTCGAAGGGCAATCGCATTATTGCCCGACAGGGAACAGGCGACCGCCGAGGCCTGGCTGATTCAGCAACACCAGATCGAGATCGTCGCACGAGACCGTGGTGGTGGATATGCGCAGGCCGTCTCACGAGCCCTGCCACACGCCAACCAGGTTGCCGACCGTTGGCATCTGATGGAAAACGCCAGCCACGCCTTTCTTGACGCCGTTCGTAAATCGATGCGGCAGGTCCGGGTGGCAATCGGCACTGCAACCGTAAATCCGAAGCTTCTGACTGCCGCTGAGCGGCTGCAATACGAGGGATATCTGCGACGTGAAGAGGCAAATGCCGTTATCCGCGGGTTCGTCGCCGATGGTGTCTCCATCAAGGAAATCGTGCGCCGAACTGGGCATAGCCGAAAGCTGGTCCGCAGTGTCGTTCGTGGTCAGCGGACAGACATCTTCCGGGTCCGGCAAACCTCTCTCGAACCCCATCTGCCTTGGCTTGAAGCTCAATGGGATGCTGGATTGCGTAATGGCGCCGAACTGTGGCGGCAGCTTCGACTGGCTGGTTTTGGCGGAAGCCTGCGTGTTGTCACCGAATGGGCAACGAGACGAAGGCGGGCAGAAAAGGCTGAAAGCGGACTTGGTCATTCTCCCGCCGCGCGCACCGTCGTTCGCCTGATGACCCTCGAGCGCAACAACCTGACCAAGGCTCAAACGATGACGGTTGCCGCCATCGAAGAGAGGCTGCCAGACCTTGTCGAGGCCAGGGATGTCGTTGAGAGCTTCCATGACATGTTGCGCCGCAAATCCTCCGGTGATCTGGAGGCCTGGATCGAACGCGCGGCGAAAAGCCTGGTCGCATCATTCGCGAATGGCGTTATCCGAGACCGAGCCGCAATCCAGAATGCCATAACCTCCAAGTGGTCGAACGGCCAGACGGAAGGCCAGATCACAAAGCTCAAGCTCATCAAAAGGCAAATGTACGGGCGCGGAAAGCTCGATCTGCTTGAAGCACGCATCGTTGGAGTGCCGTGATGTCATCGAGATTGCGTCAGAGCCCCGTTTCGATGCCGATTGACATGACGTGGGGCGACGAAGAGATTTCGAAGTGCGGAGAAGATCGAGATGAAGCGCTGCAGACTTCCCGGTGATCGGAAACCTTGCATCGTCCTCTCCCGTTTCCGCAGTGGCAAATGGGAATTTTCCGCTCGATTATTGAGACCCTTATGGGATCTGTGCTCCACAGCCGGCATAACCTCACGCTTGGCCGCGCCATATGAGCGAAGCTTGTCGGTGATGATCCGCTTGGGCGGCATGCCTGCTTTCTTCAGCAGTCTGATGAGCAATCGCTTGGCAGCCTTCGTATCGCGTCGGTTCTGAACAATCTCGTCGAGAACAAAGCCATTTTGATCAACGGCACGCCAAAGCCAGTGCTTTTTGCCGGCGATGGAAATCACCACCTCATCCAGATGCCACACATCCTGACGCGAGGGTCGCCTGCGACGAAGTTGCTTTGCGTAGGCTGGTCCGAATTTCCGACCCCATCGACGGATCGTTTCATAAGAGACAACAATTCCGCGCTCCAGCAACATTTCCTCGACAAGGCGTAAGCTCAGCGGAAACCTGAAATACAGCCAGACCGCATTCGAGATGATCTCTTGCGGGAAACGGTGGCGCTTGTAGCTGACGGCAGGAGTCTTCATCCCACCGTCTCTATGCTCAATTCACTGACGCCGCGTTTATGTGACAACACCCCTCGCGTGCATCGTGACAAAGAGCTTCGACGGATTCGGCCAGCGACATGTCTGCCGGATCGTATTTCTTCAATAGCCACGCAGAAGCATCTTGGGCTGATCGCAGAGATGCAGGAACTGTCTTATCCTTGGCGTCAGCAATCTCAAGGCGGACGCCGATCTGGGCCAGATCCTCTGCCAGCCCCGGATCTGCCTGTGCCACGTAGCGATTCATACGAAGAACATCTGGTAGGCCGCGCAATCCCTTTGCGTTCTTCCAGGCGGTCAGCAGTACGCCGCACAATGATTTAGGCTGGTCCACCGGCGAGAATGTCAGCCAGCGGATCGGCAGACCGGCGACGGTGACGCCGTAGAGCATGATAGGATGCAGTCCACGTTGTGCCGCATTCGCCAGCCTTATGGGATCGCGTACAGTAACAATGCCATGCTGAGAGTGGTGGAACAGGAATTTGGCGATTGAGACGTAAAAGTGATGTTCCCGGTTTGGCTGGGGTTTCCGCTCGTTCATGACTGCTCTCAAAGTCATCAAATCAATGTGGGCATCCTACGATTTCGAGGCCTAATCCTAAAGTCATTCCTTGCCCGAAAGAGCGATTGTTCGAAATCCCTATAGCCGGATGGCCCCAGGCGAAC
The DNA here is from genome assembly GCF_009826875.1 of Shinella sp. AETb1-6. NCBI lineage: Bacteria > Pseudomonadati > Pseudomonadota > Alphaproteobacteria > Hyphomicrobiales > Rhizobiaceae > Shinella > Shinella sp. AETb1-6. The sequence goes on from NZ_WUMM01000011.1 coordinate 85,406, forward strand.
TGGAGCGGGGAAGGGCGTTGCTCGTACCGGCGCCAATACGTATTGTGCGTTCGAAGACGCTGCAATCGATTGGAATGGAATGACTTCGCAACTCGACTTCTTTGCAGCTCCTGTTCCCGTAACCAAGGAGCGAGTTGCCCGGCCGCAGGTCATCGCGAAGGACGCATTAGGCATTGATGACGAAGCCATGGCACATCATCTGGAAACCACCGGCAACTACCGCATATTGCGAAAGCTTCAGCCGCGTCCAATCGTAAAATATCCACATCCGGGTTTTCCGCGTCGCGGCATCATCCTCGATACCGAAACGACCGGCCTCAACTACCGCACAGATGAAATCATCGAAATCGGCGTGATCGCCTTCACCTTCAATGATGCTGGAGAACTCGGCGACGTCACTGGTGTCTATGGCGGACTGCGGCAGCCGGCAATCGCCATCCCGGCGGACATCTCCCGCCTGACCGGGATTACTGACGACATGGTTGCGGATCAGGCCATCGATACTGTCCTGTTGAATGCCCTGATCGAGCCCGCCGATCTGATCATTGCCCACAATGCAGGTTTCGACCGCCCGTTCTGCGAAGCATTCTCGCCGGTCTTCGTGCATAAGGCCTGGGCCTGTTCCGTTTCGGAGATTGGCTGGTCCGCGCGCGGCTTCGAGGGCAGTAAGCTCGGCTACCTAATCGGCCAGTCCGGATATTTTCATGATGGTCATCGTGCGGTCGACGATTGTTTTGCTCTGCTGGAAGTGCTCGGGCAGGTGCGACCGAGCATGGTCACCGCGCCATTCGCCGAACTTTATCAGGCCAGCCAGCGGTCGCGGGTTCGCATCTATGCGGAAAACAGTCCCTTCGACATGAAGGACCGTCTCAAGGCGCGCGGATACCGCTGGTCTGACGGATCGGACGGCCGTCCGAAATCCTGGTGGATTGAACTTCCCGAGGAGACATTAAAGGGGGAGATGCACTTCCTTCGCACGGAAATCTATCGATGGGATGCCGATCCGCCGGTCAAATACCTGACGGCATTCGATCGCTTCAGGGCCAATTGAATGGTCGGGGAAAGCAATGACGACCATTCTGGGTATTGATGCGGCGTGGACCACGAGCCAGCCGAGCGGTGTCGCGCTGGTTTCCTCCACGGCTGGTAATTGGCGCCTGATCTTTGCCGGATCTTCCTATCGTCACCTTTTGGATCACGGCAACGAAAGCCCGATCTCGAATTCACGCCCTTTTGGTTCCGTCGCAGAACCCGCCGCTCTCCTTGCTGCTGCAGAGGAAACAGCTCAGGCTCCTGTCGATCTTGTTGCCGTAGATATGCCCCTGTCTCTTGGGCCAATCACCGCGCGGCGTGTTTCGGACAATCTGGTTTCTGCAGCCTATGGCGCCCGTCATTGTAGCACGCACACGCCGAGTGCGATCAGACCGGGAAAGATCAGTGACGATCTGAGGGGCGGCTTCGAGCGCTGCGGATATCGCCTACTGACGAAAGAAGTTGGCGTGCCGGGCCTTTTGGAAGTCTACCCGCATCCGGCTCTGGTCGAACTGATGTGCGCCGAAAGGCGGCTGCCTTACAAGCAGGGCAAGGCCCGCAATTACTGGCCATCGGAAACTCCCGCCGGCCGGCGCATCAAACTCTTCGAAACTTGGCAGTCCATCATCGACGGATTGGACCAGGAAATAACAGGCGCTTCTAACGTTTTGCTGCTGCCTTCCCCCGAGGCTCCGGCATGGCAGCTGAAGGCGTTTGAAGACATGCTTGATGCCGTCATTTGCGCCTGGATTGGAATATGTGTCTACGAAGGAACCGCTATACCGTTCGGCGATGACACCTCGGCGATCTGGATTCCTCAATCTAAACTTTTGTCATCGCGGCGGGGCCGGGCATGATCGGATTTCTGAGGCAGTGGATCGAATATCGCCGGGTGATCCGCCGCCGTTGGCAGGAGGACGCCAGGCGGCTTGCCGTTGCGGATCCAGTCAATGCCTATTACGAGGCGCAACGAAGAGCAGCGCGAAGCCGGGCGCAAGGTCATGCCAGCGAATACTGGCATTGGGCCAAGGTCGCCAGCGAGGTTGCCCGAATTGAGCCGCGTGCCGCAATGGACTTAGAGGTCGTCAAGGCGATTGCCGATCAGGAAAACATTGATCGCCGCTGAACACGCGCATGGCACTTCGCGGTCAGTAAATCATCGAGTATTTTCAGCCGTGTGGCGAATGTAACAGATAGGGCGTTGGTTCGATTCCTTTCAAGATCTTTACTGACCGACCACCGAGCTCATCAAGCCTCGGCCGCGAAAGAGCTAGGAGCATAAAAATCCAGTTTCAAGACCTCAGTGGAGCTTGAACTCGCCTTCGACACGGCGCCATTCGTTGGGTCCGATCAGACGCTGATGGGTATAGCGCACGGAATGCAGGGGACCATCGAGGGTGGTCTGCCAGTAATCCAGGAACTTGTGCATCTCAGGAAAATCGGGCGCCAGGTCGTAGTCCTGCCAGACATAGGTCTGCAGCACGGATTCAAAATCGGGAATGCGGTAAAGGATGTGAGCGGTGGTAAGACCGTAGCCGTTGAGCTGACGTTCCAGATCCGATGAAAATCGCATGCTTCATCTCCGTTTTCATGACACTGTGAAGGTGGCGGAAAATTTTGCGGCCATCAACGGATTTTTGAACGCGAATGCGCTGTTTATCGTTCCTTTCCAGCGTGTTAGCAGCCCTTTCATTCGAGTGCTAATTTTTTTATTTCGCCCTCTTGAAATCGAAAAATCGCAAAACCAGATCATTTCGCGCAAAAAGCTCGACCGAGGTTTTGCACCCGCCCGGACTGGTCATCCGGTCCGGCCAGGGGGAACAACGTCATCATTGTTTGTCCATTGGAGGAAAACATGTCGTTCCGACCGCTTCATGATCGCATTCTCGTCCGCCGGGTTGAATCCCAAGAGAAGACCAAGGGCGGCATCATCATTCCCGACACCGCCAAGGAAAAGCCGCAGGAAGGCGAGGTCATCGCCGTCGGTCCCGGCGCGCGCAACGAGGCCGGCCAGATCCAGCCGCTCGACGTCAAGGCCGGCGATCGCATCCTGTTCGGCAAATGGTCCGGCACCGAGATCAAGATCAACGGCGAGGATCTGCTGATCATGAAGGAAAGCGATGTCATGGGCATCATCGAAGCCCAGGCCGAGCAGAAAAAGGCTGCGTGAGCCTTTGCACCACGAAACCATCAGTCAGATAGCTGCCTATTGAGGAGTTAGAGAAATGGCTGCGAAAGAAGTCAAGTTTCACACCGATGCCCGTGAACGCATGCTGCGTGGAGTCGATGTGCTCGCCAATGCCGTGAAGGTCACGCTCGGACCCAAGGGCCGCAATGTCGTCATCGACAAGTCCTTCGGCGCCCCTCGCATCACCAAGGACGGCGTTTCTGTCGCCAAGGAAATCGAACTGGAAGACAAGTTCGAGAACATGGGCGCCCAGATGCTGCGCGAAGTGGCGTCGAAGACCAACGATCTTGCGGGCGACGGCACGACTACCGCGACCGTGCTTGCCCAGGCAATCGTCAAGGAAGGCGCCAAGGCGGTGGCGTCGGGCATGAATCCGATGGACCTGAAGCGCGGCATCGATCTCGCCGTTGATGCTGTCGTCAGGGAGCTGAAGACCAACGCCCGCAAGATCACCAGCAATTCCGAGATCGCTCAGGTCGGCACCATCTCTGCCAATGGCGATTCCGAAATCGGCCGCTATCTCGCCGAGGCGATGGAGAAGGTCGGTAACGAAGGCGTCATCACCGTCGAGGAAGCCAAGACCGCCGAGACCGAACTCGAAGTGGTCGAGGGCATGCAGTTCGACCGCGGCTATCTCTCGCCCTACTTCGTCACCAACCAGGACAAGATGCGGGTCGAACTGGAAGATCCCTATATCCTGATCCACGAGAAGAAGCTGTCGAACCTGCAGGCGATGCTCCCGGTCCTTGAGGCTGTCGTCCAATCCGGCAAGCCGCTGCTCATCATCGCTGAAGACGTCGAAGGCGAAGCGCTTGCGACACTGGTGGTCAACAAGCTGCGGGGCGGCCTCAAGATCGCTGCCGTCAAGGCTCCGGGCTTCGGCGACCGCCGCAAGGCGATGCTCGAAGATATCGCCATCCTGACCGGCGGCACGGTGATCTCCGAAGACCTCGGCATCAAGCTGGAGAATGTCACCCTCAACATGCTCGGCCGGGCAAAGAAGGTGGCGATCGAGAAGGAAAACACCACCATCATCGACGGCGTCGGCTCCAAGGCGGAAATCGACGGCCGCGTCGCACAGATCCGCGCCCAGATCGAGGAAACCACATCCGATTACGACCGCGAGAAGCTGCAGGAACGCCTCGCCAAGCTTGCCGGCGGCGTTGCCGTCATCCGCGTCGGCGGCTCGACGGAAGTCGAAGTGAAGGAGAAGAAAGATCGCGTCGATGATGCGCTGCATGCCACCCGTGCAGCCGTGGAGGAAGGCATCCTGCCGGGCGGCGGCGTCGCGCTGCTGCGTGCCGTCAAGGCGCTCGACAATCTCGACGCCGCCAACCAGGACCAGAAAGTCGGTATCGAGATCGTTCGCCGTGCGATCGAGGCTCCGGTCCGCCAGATCGCCGAGAACGCCGGCGCCGAAGGCTCCGTCATCGTCGGCAAGCTGCGCGAGAAAGCTGACTTCTCCTATGGCTGGAATGCCCAGACCGGCGAATACGGCGACCTTTATGCTCAGGGCGTCATCGATCCGGCCAAGGTCGTCCGTACCGCGCTCCAGGATGCGGCCTCCGTCGCCGGTCTTCTGGTGACGACGGAAGCCATGATCGCCGAGAAGCCCAAAAAGGAAGCCGCTCCGGCCATGCCCGCCGGCGCCGGCATGGACTTCTAAGCTGATCGATACGGGCCTGCCCTGCCCTCGGGGGCAGGCCCCCCTTCAAACAATTCCTCGGACCAGTTTCATCGGCCGGGATCAATGGAGCCAAGCTATGAGAAAGGAGAACATCAGCAAATCGATACCGGAAGAAGCAACGGCAGCGATCAGCGCCGCGCATCTGCTTCATCCGGCCAAACATTTCGACCACCCGCGTGACGTGCTTGCCGCCGATGGCATCGGCAAGGAAGAGAAGCGGGCGATACTTGCTTCCTGGGCGTCCGATATCTTCGCGATCGAGTCCATCCCGGCCCTCCGTCTTTATCCCGGAACAGACAAAGCGGTCTCCTATGACGAAATCATTGAAGCGCTGAAGGCATTGGACAAGGACGATGAGCAAAGTGGAAAACAAAGCTCGTCTCCTACCTTCAATGTCTACGGAGCCAATCGCCGCAGGCTGGACGCACGCCGGCTTGGCGGTCTGGGCCTGTGCAGCTACCGGAAAGGAGACCGCCGCCGCCGGCCATTCGAGATCTAGCCGTTCCATCTGACCTGCCGCGTGCCTCTTTGAGGATGCGGACCTGATTTTTACCGACGACTCTTTGCTCAACTGAGGAGGTTTTGCCGATGAAGATCGCTCAGATCGCACCGCTCGCCGAAAGCGTTCCGCCCAAGCTTTATGGGGGAACCGAGCGCATTGTTTCCTATCTCACCGAAGAACTTGTCGCCCTGGGCCATGACGTCACGCTTTTTGCGAGCGGCGATTCCGTCACCAGCGCCAGGTTAGTGGCGTGCTCGGACGTTGCGCTACGGCTCAACCCGGCCGTCAGAGACCATCTGCCGCATCAGGTCGTGATGCTGGAGGAGATCCGCCGGCGGGCGCACGAATTCGATGTGCTGCACTTCCACATCGATCTCCTGCATTTTCCGCTGATCCGGGATTTCGCAGACCGCACCGTCACGACGCTGCATGGGCGCCTTGACCTGCCGGACCTCAAGCCCTTCTACAAGGCTTTCCCCGATATTCCGCTGGTCTCGATCTCCAACGATCAGCGCCGCCCGATGCCGCCAGTCAACTGGTCCGGAACGGTTTATCATGGTCTGCCGGCCGATCTCCTTCCCTTCACGGCAAAGCCTAAAGGCAGCTACCTCGCCTTCCTCGGACGGATATCGCCGGAGAAACGGCCTGATCGCGCCATTGAGATCGCGACGAAGGTTGGCCTGCCCCTGAAGATTGCAGCCAAGATCGACAACGCAGACAAGGCTTACTGGGAAACGGTGATCGAGCCGATGGTGAAGAGCCATCAGAATGTCGAATTCATCGGCGAAATCAATGAACATCAGAAGGCGGCTTTCCTCGGCAATGCCGGCGCGCTGCTCTTTCCGATCGATTGGCCAGAGCCGTTCGGATTGGTGATGATCGAGGCCATGGCTTGCGGTACGCCGGTCATCGCCTTCCGCTACGGCTCCGTGCCGGAGGTGATCGACAACGGCGTTTCCGGAATTCTGGTCGACAGCGTGACGGAAGCGGCTGAGAACGTCGAATGGGCACTCAGGATGGATCGAAAGAAAGTTCGTGCGACCTTCGAGAAGCGCTTCAGCGCGGAACGGATGGCGCGAGATTATCTCGACATCTATCGGAACCTCCCGGGCGTTCGCACCAAGGCGGCCCCGCTACGCCGCGCCAATGGGCAGGACCTGGATCTCCAGGTCGTGGCATAGGAGGGACAGTGGCATGTCGATCGCTTCTGTGGATAGCGGGCCATCCGTCGCATCGGTAGAGCCAGCCGCCCCGGTGGCACAATTCTTCATCCCGGCGGCCGCCTCGCTCCAGGAGCGACGGCCGCGCACCCTGAAGCATGGCGACACCTTCGCCGTTTTCGATCACAATGGTGATGCGCTTTCCGGGCCCGGCAGCCCGGAGGGCCTGTTCCACCGTGATACGCGCTACCTCTCGCATCTCTATCTGACGATCAACAGCAAGCGGCCGATGTTGTTGTCATCGACGCTGCGCGACGACAACGCGACATTGACTTGCGATCTCACCAATCCCGATCTCTTCGATGACAAGGGAAAGCTCGTTCTGGAGCATGACCTGATCCATCTGCGCAGATCCCGCTTCCTCTGGAATGCACATTGTTATGAGCGATTGAGCGTGAGGAACTATGACGAGCAGCCGCGCCACGTGCGCATCGGGGTCGAGTTCGCGTCGGATTTCGCAGATCTTTTCGAAGTGCGGGGAACCGCGAGAGCCAGGAGGGGGCGGCATCTTCCCGCCGTCGTAGAGCAGAACGGTGTCCTTCTCTCTTATATCGGCTTGGACGATCGAAAGCGAACCACCCGGCTTTCCTTCGATCCACAGCCGAATGAGCTCGGGAGCGGCCATGTCATTTATGATCTCCATCTGGCGCCGCACGAAACCAGATCGCTGTTCATCGAGGTTGCTTGCGACCAGATCCCCGCGGGTCGACCGAGCCACCGTTCCTTTTTCCTGGCCTTGCGGGATGCCCGCCGCGCCTTGCGTGCCTCGTCCTCGCGGGCGGCAGCGATCGCCACGTCCAACGAGATCTTCAACGAGGTCGCGCGGCGCAGCGTCTCCGACCTTTACATGCTGATGACCGACAAGCCGGAAGGGCCATATCCCTATGCCGGCATTCCCTGGTTCAGCACAGTCTTTGGCCGCGATGCGTTGATCACCGCGCTGGAGACACTCTGGCTCGATCCGCAGATCGCCCGCGGCGTTCTTGGGCATCTCGCGGCAAACCAGGCTACGGAGGTCGATCCGGCCGCTGACGCCGAGCCCGGCAAGATTTTGCACGAGGTGCGCTATGGCGAAATGGCCGAACTTGGTGAGGTGCCTTTCCGCCGCTATTACGGCAGTATCGATTCGACGCCGCTTTTCGTGATGCTGGCCGGCGAGTATCTCAAACGGACCGGGGACCTTGTCACCACGGAGCGCCTTCTGCCCCATATCGAGGCCGCTCTCACCTGGATCGACGAGCATGGCGACCGCGATGGCGATGGCTTCGTCGAATATGGGCGGCTGACGGAAGAAGGCCTGATCAACCAGGCCTGGAAGGACAGCCACGACTCCGTCTTCCACGCGGACGGCACATTGGCGAAGGGGCCGATCGCCATCGTCGAGGTCCAGGCCTATGTCTACGGCGCCTGGCAGGCGGCGGCGGAGATCTTCCGGCGGCTTCGCCGGCCGGAACGGGCGGCAAAGTTTCTTGCACGAGCGGAAGGGCTGCGCCAAGCTTTTGATACCAGCTTCTTTGACGAGGACCTCGTCACGTATGTCCTGGCTCTGGATGGGGACAAGCGCCCCTGTCGCGTCCGCTCCTCCAACGCCGGCCATGCGCTGTTTACCGGCATCGCTTATCCTGAACGAGCCGCGCAGGTTACCCCCACGCTGATGAGTGCCTCGTCCTTCTGCGGCTGGGGCATTCGCACCGTTCCCTCCACCGAGGCGCGCTATAATCCCATGAGCTACCACAACGGCTCGATCTGGCCGCACGACAATGCCCTGATCGCCAGCGGACTTGCCCGCTATGGCTATCGCGCTGAAGCGGCGCGGATCTTCGAGGGCCTGTTTGCGGCCTCGACGTATATCGACCTGCGCCGGCTTCCGGAACTCTTCTGCGGTCTGCCGCGCCAGCGCGCACAGGGGCCGACCTTCTATCCGGTTGCATGCTCTCCTCAGGCATGGGCAGCCGCAGCGCCACTTCTCCTGCTGCAATCCTGCCTGGGCCTCGACTTCGATCCGATTGCCCTGCACATCAGCTTCAATGAGCCGCAATTGCCTTCCTTCCTCGATGAGGTGATCCTGCGGCGCCTGCAGATCGGCAATGGCTCGGCCGATGTCGCCATCCGCCGATCCGGCCGGCATGTCGTGGTTGACGTTATCGACCGCCGCGGCGATATCCGGGTGCTGACGACGGCATAGGCGAGGATGCATCTGCAAGGCGGCATGGTTACCCGCCTTGCCTATTCCGGCTCATCTTCGTCCGAAACCAGCAGGCCGACCAGGGTGGCAACCCTGCCGCTCGGCAAAGGACGTCCTTCACCTATCAAGGCTTCGTCATTGTTGACCCACGCGAATGCCTCGGAGAGTTCAGCCTGCGTTGCGCCCGTCGCGATGACATCGGCCACGAGAGTTTCGTCGACAGGGCCAAGGATGGTGATGACATCGTCGGAAGTCATTGTCATATCCATTGCTCCTTTGTGGACTTATTCATATCTGGCCTTCCCCGAATCTGGTGACGGAAACGGAAAAATCAATTTTTTTATGCCGGGCGATTTCACCCCTCTTGAACTCGCAACCGACTGGATTATATCAATATTGTTCGATTGCCCAATGGGGATCGACAAGTCCAGGAGGCGCCATGTGCTCTTGGCGTCTCCTTGTATCCATGTTGCTCACAAGGAGGATATGGCATGACAAACCTCGATTTTTCTCCCCTGTTCCGGTCGAGCATCGGTTTCGACCGGATGTTGAATGCGCTCGAGGCTGCAAGCCGGATCGAGACGATCGACAACTGGCCCCCGTATGACATCGTCAAGACCGGCGAGGACGAGTACCGCATTGCGATGGCGGTGGCGGGCTTCTCGCAGGACGAGCTGACGATCACCCAGGAGCAGAACATGCTCTTCGTCGCGGGCCAGAAGGCAAATGGTGAAGACGTCCAATATCTGCATCGCGGCATCGCCGGCCGCACTTTCCAGCGCCGGTTCGAGCTCGCCGACCACGTCAAGGTCGTCGGCGCCGGCCTCGTCAACGGTCTGCTGACCATCGATCTCAAGCGCGAAATCCCGGAAGCGATGAAGCCGCGCCAGATCAAGATTTCGACCGACATGGCTCTGCCGAAGGCCGAGACGAAACAGATCGAGGCCGACAAGCAGGCGGCTTAAGCCTTTCTGAACGCAACACGCGCGCAAGGCACCGGGCGATGCCCGGCGTCAACAGGGAAGCTTTGCCAACTGATCCAACAGAAAGGAGAAAACATGAGTGTTCGTGATCTGATTCCCTGGGGCCGCAACAATGGCAACCAGGTTCCGAGTCTCCTGCGCGATGACGACCGTGATCCGTTCCTGTCGCTGCATCGCGAGGTGAACCGTCTGTTCGATGACGTCTTCCGCGGCTTCGGTTCGGGCCTGCCGTCCTTCGGCAACGGCTCCGCATTCAGCGCCGGCTGGCCGAGCGTCGAAATCTCCGATACCGACAAGGAGATCAAGGTAACCGCAGAGGTGCCCGGCCTTGAAGAGAAGGATATCGAGGTCCTGCTCAACGACGGTATCCTGACGCTGAAGGGCGAGAAGCGCTCCGAGACCGAAGACAAGGACCGCCAGTTCACCGAGCGATACTATGGCCGCTTCGAGCGCCGCATCCCGCTCGGCGTTGAGATCGCGGAAGACAAGGTCGACGCGCATTTCAAGAATGGCGTGCTGACAGTGATCCTGCCCAAGACCGAGAAGGCGCAGTCGCAGGTCAAGCGCATCGCCATCAAGAGCTGATCGATCCGATCTACCTGGCGGCTGGCCTTTGGCGGTCGCCAGTGTCCTTCGCCAACAGGGAGGGATGAACAATGGAGACTTCAAGAGAGACACACCACGAAATCACAACGCCGACTTTCGCTTCCCGCGCTTCGAACGACAACCTGCGCGGCCGGCTCTCTTTTGGGCGGTCATTATTTCCCGAGGATGCCGTTGCGCGCATCTTTAAACCATCTCGCTCAGTGACGACGTCAGGGACCGCGCGAACCAAGGGATGGCGGCTCGTCTTCGAGCGTCGCAGCGCACCCTTCATCGAGCCTTTGATGGGGTATACAGGCGGCCACGATACGCTCACGCAGGTCGAGCTGGAATTTCTCACCCTTCAATCTGCCATTCGCTACGCCGAGCGGCAGGGCCTGAGCTACGTCGTGCAGAGGCGGGCGACCAAGCCGGCCAGACGGACCAGGCAACCGCTGGTCCAGCGACCGAAGCGGTCGTCTCATGCCTTCTCCGACACGACGCTGGAACGGCTCGGCCTTTCGGCACTTCAGGACAGCTATGATCAGGCGCTCGACGGCGCGGCAACCCGCAATGATCCGTCCGGACCGGAAAGCTGGTCCTCACCGATGGATGTTGTCAGCGACAGGACGCTGTCGCTTCAGGCCAAACGCTCCATCCTGATGAACTGGGCCTGGACCGAGTACCTGGTCGACCAGGCAACCAACGAGGGCATGCCGGAAAACAAACGACCATCGCGCCTCGACGAGGTCGAGCAGGCACTGCTCGCGCTCGAACGTGATGCCGAGCGTTGGAATTCCCATGTCACGATCGATCGAAACGCCGCGTGAGGTGCAGCCATGGACCCGCTTGTAGTCTTCGATTGTCAGAAGATCCTGCCGAACAGATTTGCTCTGGCGCTCGCCGCGGCCGCCCGCAGCCGTGCCCTTAACCGCGGCGCCGAGCCAAGGCTTGACCGGCAGGGCGTAAACGCGAGCGAGCTTGCGTTGCTGGAGATCGCCCACGGGGCGTTTGTTGAGGATGAACTGGCGCCGTACCTGTTCCCATCGTCGGCAGGCGCACCTCTCCTGACGGCTCCGTCCACTACACCCGAGTTTCGCGGCGACGGCCGTTCAAGCGCTGCCGCCGCACCCGTCTCCTCTTTGCAGGAGGCGGTCCATTGATGATGCAACCAACCGATGAGGAGAAAAGAACGATGCTGAAGTCCCTGTCTTCGAACAACCGGACGGCTTTCGATATCGTCAATATCGTTGCCGGTCTTGGTCTTCTGATCTCACCCTGGCTGCTCGGCTTTACCGCCGAGACCTACGCCGCCTGGAACGGCTGGATCGTCGGCGCGGCCGTCGCCCTGATCGCCGTCGCCGCGCTCTACGCCTTTTATGAGGTGGAGGAGTGGGTCAACCTCGTGCTCGGTATATGGGCTGTGGTCGCTCCATGGGTCCTCGGCTTCTCAGCCGTGACGGCAGCCATGTGGGCGCATGTCATTGCCGGCCTTGTCGTCGCGGTATTGGCCGCCGGCAGCATCTGGTTCAGCCATAACAGTCCACTCTCGACCGCATAAGCTGACGAAGAACGGGTCCGGACCTTCGGGCCCGTTCTTTTTATGCCTTTCGTGCCTCGCGCCGGAAAAGAAGAACACCATCAATTCAGGAGCAACCGATGTTCGATCTCGCCCCGAGGCTTCGCACGATTGCCGCGTCCGCAGCCATCGCCGCCGGAGCCGTCCTGTTCACCGTCACCCCCGCCGTCGCGCAGATAGCAGGGCCGGCACCTTCGTCCACCAGCCTTCCGACACTGGCGCCGATGCTTGAGCATGTCACGCCGGCCGTGGTCAATATTGCTGTCGTCTCGCGTTCGTCGGTCGAGAGCAATCCCCTTTACAGCGATCCCAACTTTCGCCGCTTCTTCAATCTGCCGGAGCAGCAACCGCGCGCCAGGATGAGCGCGGGCTCGGGCGTCATCGTCGACGCCGTGAAGGGCTATGTGCTGACTAATCATCATGTCGTCGATGGCGGCACCGAAATCTCCGTCACCCTGAAGGATGGACGTCAGCTGCCCGCAAAACTCATTGGCAGCGACAAGGAAACCGACATCGCGTTGCTCCGGATCGAAGCGAAAAACCTCACCGCGATCCAGATAGGCGATTCCGATCGCCTCAAGGTGGGCGACTATGTCGTCGCCATCGGCAACCCTTTCGGTCTCGGCCAGACGGTAACTTCAGGCATCGTCAGCGCGCTCGGACGGAGCGGCTTGAACATCGAGGGCTATGAGGACTTCATCCAGACCGATGCCTCGATCAACCCCGGCAATTCCGGCGGTGCACTGGTGACGCTCGACGGCAAGCTGGTCGGGGTCAACACAGCAATCCTCAGTCCCGCCGGCGCCAACGTCGGTATCGGCTTTGCGGTGCCCAGCAGCATGGCGATAACGGTGATGAACCAGTTGATCGCCCATGGCGAGGTTCAGCGCGGCAGGCTGGGCATCGGTATCCAGGATCTCACGCCGGATCTGGCGGAAGCCCTCAAGCTCGGCGACCTGCGGGGCGCCCTGATTGCCAATGTCGAACCCGGCTCGTCGGCCGAGCGCGCCGGATTGAAGACCGGCGACGTGGTGACGGCGATCGACGGGCGACCTGTCCACGGCGCCACCGATCTCAGGAACCGCATCGGGTTGACCCCGGCAGGCAGCAAGATCCGGCTGACCGTGAAGCGCGGGGATGACGAGCAGGTTGTTGCCGCCACGATCGCAGCCGAAGATAAGGCCTCAGCAGATCTTTCCGGCACGGCGCTCGATGGTGCCAGAATGCGAGACACGTCGGATGCCGAATCCGCTGAGGTTGGCGCCTCCGGCGTGGTGATCGAAAGCGTAGCTCCCGACAGCCTCGCCGCTCGCTCCGGACTTCGGGCCGGTGACATGATCGTTGCGGTAAACCGGGTCCCCGTCGCTTCGATCACCGACTTGCGACGGGCGATCGACGAAAAACCAGCTATAGTCGCCCTTGAACTGATCCGCGATGGCGGCCGCTTGCTGCTGGTCTTGCGGTAATGGGAGTCGTCGCATGGAGATGAACAGGAAGACACGGTTTAATATCGGCTATTGGATCGTCGCCGTCTTCATTCTGATGGCGATCCAGTATTTCCTCGCGACAGCAACCCAGGTTGCGCAAATCCCCTATAGTCAATTCGAAACCGACCTCCGCGACGGCAAGATCGCCGAAGTCGCCGTCTCCGATAATTTCATCCAGGGCCGTTACAAACAGCCGCAGAACGAGCGTCCGTATTTCATCACGACGCGCGTGGAACCCGACCTCGCCCAGCAGCTTCAGAGCCACGGCGTGGTGGTGACCGGCCAGATCGAAAGCACGTTCCTGCGCGATCTTCTGTCCTGGCTCATTCCCGTGGCGCTCTTCGTCGGTGTCTGGATGTTCATGCTGAGGCGCATGGGCGGCGGGGTCGGCGGCGGCCTGATGCAGATCGGCAAGAGTAAGGCCAAAATCTATGTCCAGTCCGATACCGGCGTGACGTTCAAGGACGTCGCAGGCGTCGACGAAGCCAAGGAAGAACTCAAGGAGATCGTCGACTTCCTCAAGGACCCGGTAGGCTACGGCCGGCTCGGCGGCCGCATGCCGAAAGGCGTGCTTCTCGTCGGCCCGCCCGGTACCGGCAAGACATTGCTGGCGCGCGCGGTCGCCGGAGAGGCCGGCGCGCCGTTCTTCTCGATCTCCGGCTCCGAATTCGTCGAGATGTTCGTGGGCGTCGGCGCGGCGCGCGTACGCGACCTCTTCGAACAGGCGCGCGCCAGGGCGCCGGCGATCATCTTCATCGATGAGCTCGACGCTATGGGACGTGCGCGCGGCATCGGCCCGATGGCGGGCGGCCACGACGAGAAGGAACAGACGCTCAACCAGCTTCTGGTGGAGCTCGACGGTTTCGACTCGTCCACCGGCCTCGTGCTTCTTGCAGCGACCAACCGCCCCGAGATCCTCGATCCCGCCCTCCTCAGAGCCGGGCGCTTCGACCGTCAGGTGCTGGTTGATCGGCCCGATAAGGTGGGGCGCATCCAGATCCTCAACGTGCATTTGAAGAAGGCTAAGCTGGCTCCCGAAGTCGATGTCGAGCAGATCGCCGCGCTCACGCCGGGCTTTACGGGCGCTGACCTTGCCAACCTCGTCAACGAGGCGACGCTGCTTGCCACGCGCAGGAAGGCGAATGCGGTCTCCATGGACGATTTTAACAACGCGATCGAACGCATCGTCGCCGGCCTCGAAAAGCGCAACCGGTTGCTCAATCCCAAGGAGCGGGAGATCGTCGCGCATCACGAAATGGGCCATGCGCTGGTCGCAATGGCCCTGCCGGGCGTCGACCCCGTGCACAAGGTTTCGATCATTCCGCGCGGCATAGGCGCGCTCGGCTATACGATCCAGCGCCCGACGGAAGACCGCTTCCTGATGACCCGGGAGGAACTGCAGAACAAGATGGCGGTCCTGCTCGGCGGCCGCGCCGCGGAATGGATCATCTACGGCCATCTTTCGACGGGTGCTGCCGACGATCTGGTCAAGGTTACGGATATCGCCAGAGCCATCGTCACCCGCTACGGCATGACGGAGAAGCTGGGGCACGTGGCGCTGGAGAAGGACAGGCGGTCCTTCCTCGCGACCGACCAGCCCTATTACGGGCCGCAGGAACACGAATATTCCGATGAGACTGCCGCAACGGTCGATGAAGAGGTCCGTCGCATCATAGACGAGACCTTCGACCGGGCAGTGGCCATTCTCGAAGAGCGCAAAAATACGCTGGAGCGGGCCGCACGGCTTCTCCTTGAAAAGGAGACTTTGGATGAGGCTGACTTGAAGTCGCTTCTGGCTCGGCGTGACGCCGCGGTTCAGTCAATCTGAACAGGCCGGGTTTGCCGCATCACGTTCCCTACCAGGCGTCGGTCGAGCTGCGCGGCGATAATAGGAACGGCAGCCGCTCCCGCTGCACCAAGCCGTTGACCAGCTTCGCGAGAACGACGCGGTTGGTAACGTCAATTCGAAGCCATGGATGAGCCTTTCGCTGACCTGGCGGTATTTCTCACGTCTGTCCTCAAATCGTCGCTTAGTGCCTCGCGTGAGTCCGAGGCCTCCTGTAATGACGCAAGAACTTCTTGCCTCGAAAGAGGCGTAGTGCGTTCTGTCCCGGTCGCGGCGCTTGTCAGTGCTTCAATGCCGATAGGATCGATGCAGCGGTGGGAAAATCATCTTCCCTTGCGCTGCGGATAGCAAATACAACGCGCAGGGCGCCGAACACTGTGATGCTGAGGAACAGCAGCGCGTTGACCCACGCGAAAGCCCACATCAGCCAAAAAGGTGCCGGGTCGTCGGTCGTGAGCAACGACATGATATGATGGCTCCCGGCAAGGAAGCCGATCAGCAGGATCAGCGCCGCCGGTGTGACGAGGGCAAGATCGATCAGTTTCAGCGCAAACAATCGGGTCGGCTTCGGCAGCGAGCTTCTTAGGCCGCTTGCTCTAACGGCTTCCCGGAAATGTCCCAGCGACATTGCCTGACGAAACAGCGTGTGACCGGGGCGGGCAACCAAGGTCAGTGCCGTCCGAATAACACCTGCCCCAACAAGAGCCAGCGTCAACCAGATCGTTGGTTGAAAGAGGCTGGACACATCGACCTGGGACAGCGCCCGGAACATTCCGTAAATCAGCCAGAGCGGAGCGACCGTGATGGCGACGCGCAACGGCGCAATCATCAGCTCAAGGCGACGAAGCTGCCCGATCGAGAATTGGCGAGTGTCCTGTTCCAACATGGCTCTCCTATCGTAGTCATCGCATTTCACCATGATCAGCTCGGATCTTCAATCGAAACTGCTCAGGTTTGAACGAGAGATTGAGAGCGCGTCACCGCGCTCGCTTCCCATAAGGAGCATCCGCCTCACGGCGGACGCGCTTCTCCTTCATGACATTGCCGCTCATACGATAAGGCGAAGATCAGGCCAACGGGCAAGCGCGCCGGAGGGCGCTGTCGGCCGTCGAAAAAATAGGCTTTCACCGCTTCGCGCCGAACCTTCCGATTTTTCCCCCATCCGACCCATGACCGGATCTCCGCCCTACCGGGAGCGGGCTTGCGCCCCCTCCCTTCGTCCCGAGGACGTGCGGGCACGTCCTTCGGACCAAAGGAAGAAGGCTTCGCCCACAGCGGGGTTTGAAGACCCGTTCAATGGAAAATCAGGAGATTGAAGCCATGACAACAATCATCATCGAACTGAACAAGCTGGACGCCGACCCCAAGAACGTCCGCAAGAGATATGACCCTGTCAAACTTCGCGAACTTGCCGCGAACATTGGCGCCGAGGGGATTCTGCAAAACCTCGTCGTGCGGGCCGGCGACAAACGCGGCCGCTATTTCGTGACGGCTGGCGAACGCCGCAGGCTGGCGCTGCTGCTCTTGGTGGAGCAGGGCAAGATCGCAAAGAACCATCCGGTCGAATGCAATGTCCGCGACGGTTCGAACGCAACGGAACTCAGCCTGTCGGAAAATTTATTTCGGGAGGACATGGCCCCGGTTGAGCAGTACGAGGCCTTCTCGATCTTGGCGACCGAGGGCAAGTCGATTGCCGACATTGCCGCGCATTTCAGCGTGACCGAAATCATCGTGCGCCGCCGTCTCGCTCTGGCGAGGGTGTCCCCTAAGCTGCTTGAGCTTCACCGCGACGGAGAGATGACCTTCGAGCAGCTTTCCGCCTTCACGGTTTCCGACGACCACGAACGGCAGGTGCAGGTCTGGGAGAGCTTGCCGCAGTGGGATCGCAAGGCCCGCCAGATCAAGTCCGCTCTCATGACCGAGGAGGTCGCCAGCACCGACAGGCGCGTCGTCCTGATCGGCGGACTGGATGCCTATGAACAGGCAGGTGGTGCCGTGCGTCGCGATCTCTTCGATGAAGAGGGCGGCGGTTACGCGCTGGACGTCGCATTGCTCGACAGGCTCGCGATTGAAAAACTGGAAGACGCCGCCGTGCCCTATTGTGAGCAGGGCTGGAAATGGGTGGAGACGGCATTCGAGCGCCCGGACTGGATTTTCAACTTTCCGCGCATCTACCCGCAGGAGAGCGAGCTTTCCGCCGACGATCAGGCCGAACATGACGCGCTTTGCCAAGAACATGACGATTTGACCGAACTGATCGACGGCGAGGACGACGTGGACGCAGATGACAAGTCTATCGAGGCCGCTGTTCAGCGGCTCGCTGAAATCGACAAGCGTCTCGATGAAGTCTCCGCGAGGCAGGAAACCTATCTGCCGGAGGACATGGCACTCAGCGGCGTGGTGGTGTTCATCAACCGCTTCGGCAATGCGGAAGCCGCCATCGGGATCATCAGGGAAGAAGACGAGGTCGAGGCACCGGACGACGACGACAGCGACGAAGCAGTGGCGGAAGATGGTGAAGCCGGCCTGGAAGCCGTCAACCCCAGTGGCGAAAGCAGCGCGACCGAGGAGCACACCTCGAAGTTCACGCATCCTCAATCGTTGATCGAGGTTCTGACGGCGAAGAAGACCGCTGCCCTGCGCGTGGAACTGGCGAACAATCCCGATGTGGCCTTGGCCGCCGTGGTTCATGCCATGCTGTTGCGGATCAGCTACGGCGGCTATGTGTCCGAACAAAGCGCCTTGCAGGTGTCGCTCATCCATGAGCGCACGGGCAAATGGATCAAGGAGCCGGAAGATCGCGCGGCCTCGGTTGCGTTCGAAAGCCTGCAGGAAAACTACGGGCAAAAAATCCCCGGCAATGCCGCCGACCTGTTCGACTGGTGCCTTGAGCAGAACCGCGAGCAGCTTCTCTCTCTCCTGGCTTTCGCTGCCGCACATGCCGTCAACGCGGTGGAGGTGAAGTTCTCCGACCGCCGGAAAGGCATCGAACAGGCCAACCAGCTTGGCCGCGCCCTCAAGGTCGATATGACGAATTGGTTTGAAACCACCGCCGACAGCTATTTCAGCCACGTCAACCGCCGAGGGATTGAGCAGGCAGTCCTTGAAGCACGGGGACCAGAGGCCGCCCTTGCGGTTTCTGCCGCATCCAAGAAGGCAGAGGCCGTACTGATCGCGGAACGCAAGGTGAAGGGTTCTCGCTGGCTCCCGGCTCCTGTTCGGATCGCAGCCGATCCGAGTGCCGAGGTCGAGGCCGATGCGCAACCGGTGCCGATGGCGGCGGAATAGCCCCGTCGTTGCCAGCCGACCACCCCGAAGGGCTTGCACCTTCGGGGTGGCAATAGGAAACCTTGGAGACAGACAATGAGCATCTACACCGAGACCGCACGTTTCGACACTGGCCGCGCGCTGACTGAAACCGAAATGCGCCGCAGCGTCCCTTCCATCTTTGCCGTGACCGGCCATGAAAGCCGGTCTGAACGCTTCCAGCCCATTCCCACCATCGAGGTTTTGCGTGGGCTCATCCGGGAGGGGTTCATGCCGGTTGGAGCAAAACAGTCGCGCAGCCGCACTGAAGGCAAGGCTGACTTCACGAAGCATCTGATCCGCCTCCGCCGTATCGATGACGGCAAGGTTTACAACGTGGGCGACACCGTTTGCGAAATTCTCCTCAAGAATGCCAATGACGGAAGCAGCGCCTATGAACTGATGGCGGGGCTGTTTCGCATCCGATGCCTCAATTCTCTGGTAGCGCAGACCGGGACCATCGATGCGATCAAGGTGCGCCACTCCGGCGACGTTGCTGGAAGGGTGATCGAAGGCACCTATCGCGTCCTTGGCGAAGCCGAACGTACTCTTGCCGCGCCACAGGACTGGTCGACGCTGCGGCTGAACCGGGAAGAGAGGCACATTCTTGCGGACGCTGCCCATGTTCTTCGGTTTGGCGACAGCGAAGGCGAGACGACGACGCCGATCAAGCCGAAACAGTTGCTTGTTCCGCGCCGTCATGACGACCGTGCTGACGATCTCTGGACGGTCTGGAACGTGGTGCAGGAAAATGCCGTCAAGGGCGGCCTGCGCGGCGTGGGACGCGACGACCTCGGCAGGCCGCGCCGCGTGAAGTCTCGCGCCGTCAACGGCATCGATCAAGACATCAAACTCAACAAGGCGCTGTGGCTGCTTGGCGAGCGGATGGCTGCTCTGAAATCGTGAGGCGAACCAGATGCGTCGCTGCATAGGCGGCGCATCGCCCATTCTCGGCGTTTGCCCGTCCCGGCCGCCATCGAAGCGGCGCGGGACAGAGGCGAGGGGTGCCCCTTGCGCCCCACCCCTCGGCGCTCCCCGCCCTCCCATGAAAAACGGAGCGCAAAGGAGCGGGGGCAGTCGGTCCCGCTTCCCCTTCTGGCCACTATGTTGAAGCTCCTGTGGCTGCCCTTCTTCCGCTCCTTGCGCGTCGAGAATTCCCGAAATCCCGGCCCACGGCCGGCGCTATGCCGATTTCTCCGATGCTCTTCATTCTTGCGGGATCGCGCCTTGCTCGTTTCACGTCGCGCCGTCGCGATCGACAGGGAAAGTCTGCGCACCAGCGCTGTCCGCATTCGTTTTCCAGCCGCAGCGCCGCCGGGCGGCGCGGCCCGCGGCCGCAGTGAGCCGGGATATCCGGCGAACGCAGCAGGCGGAGGAAACCCGCGCTCCCACATAGCGCCGTAGGGTTTTCCGGAGCCTCGTGGGAAACGACCGCGTGACCTTTGAATGAAAGTCCGAAAGGTCCAGGCCATCCGCTCGTCGAGCGGAGCGCGCTCTATGCCGAAGGCACGGAGCCGGCCTGGGGCCGTCTCCGCCGACCCCGGTGACGATCGCTTGTCCGGTCGGGGGCTTGCACCCCCGGCATCGAGGCCCGTTCCGGTCCGCCTTGTTTGTTGTCGCCCCTGACATCGCCGGCCGGCCGGATCAAGAGGCAGGCGCGGCAAGCCGCTTGTCGCGTCGGAATAAAAACGGCTTTCCGCCTTTGGCCGAACCTTCCGTTTTTCCCCCGCCACGACCCCTTGACCCGAACAACCGCCGCCGAGGGGCGGGCTTTCGCCCTCCCCCCTCTGTCCGGGGGAATGTCAGAGGCCATTCCCCCGGAAAGACCGGGGAGGCTTCGCCCGAGGGGGCTTGCCCTTCGGGGTGGCAACAGCAACCAATGGAGACAGACAATGACCGACTACGCAAACTTCATCCGCTTCGGTGAGGACAACACCCTCACCGGCAACATCGCTTCCATCTCCTACGACCTCGATATCACGGGCAAGGAAAACCGCAGCACCAACCCCGATGCGCCGGTCTACCGCCTCTATGGCAAGTCCCCGAGGGGCCGGCAGGTTGAAATCGGTGCGATCTGGCAGAGGAAGAACCAGAGCGGCGGGGACTATTACAGCCTCTCCATCAACACCGGCCACGGCAGGCTCAATGCCAATCTGGGCCGCTACCCCGGTCAGGACGACGAAGACCTGATGGCCGTCATTCCTTGGGATTGAGACATGGGGAGAACCGGGGGCGCTGCCGATACGGCGGCGCTCCTCCAAACGCGGCCAAGCGTGAGACCACTTCGCGGGAAGAAGGAGATTATCCGATGACAAATTCATTCACGGGCTACCTTGTCGATGCCAAGGCAGGAACCATTCGTAGCGTGGAAATCGACCGCAACGACGTCCTGAAGTCCATTTATGCCCATATCGGCTGCACCTGCATCGATGTCGTGCGGATGGACGATCACCACGCCGCATATTGCGACGACAACGGCCTTGTCGACGGCCTTGAGTGCTTCACGCAACTGGCGGATTTTCCGTCGCCTCTTGCGGGAAACCTGCTGGTGACGGGCGTGAACGAGGAAGGCGACAGCGTATCCCCGACACATTCCATAGATGTCATCGCTGACCGGTTCCTGATTTCTCGGGCCGTCTTCGATCCCGCCTTCGAGCATATCGATAGGCCAGGCCTTATCGGCACTCGTGTCGCGGGCTTCAACATTCGCATTCAGCAAGACCGTCCAAAAATCATCCGCTCGGAGGTCTGAACATGACCGACCGGCAAAAAGAAGTTGAGGTGTACGATACTACCTCGAACCTCGGCGGCAGCCTCACCGTCTCCATCATCGAGGAAATCGATGAAATGACCGTCAAGGTGCGCGTCTGGTATGGACGCGCCACCATCAACGGCTGGGAAACGTGGCGGGAATGGGATGGCTCCATGTTCACCACGACACGCGACCGCCTCACGAAGAAGCGCATCATGCCGCTTTATTCAAAACGGCCCTAGATCGCGGGGCTGACAGAGAAGGGCCGGAACCGGCCCTTCTCGCAGGGTGACTCTGATCAGGAATTCTCCGCGCAACCTGCCAACGTGATCGGCTGGTTGAAGATGCCGTCCAAATTTGCCGGCTGGAGCCCGCGCCGGGGCATCGAACCCCGGCGCGGGCTTTTGCCGCGCAAAGCGTCAAACCGTCCGATCCATCGGGCCGGTTCATTCATCGGATCGCCGGCGGGCTCCACCTGTTGCCGGTCAGCCAACCATTCTTTGCCCGGAGTTATATTTCGACCCGTATCCGCGCAAGCGCTTCTGCCTCAGAAGGGCGAGAAAGAGTTCGACCGCCTCCTCCTCGCACTGAAAATGATGCGCCAGCTTCTGGCCTCCCGTGCCGATACGTCCCCAACGTCGGGTCAGGCAGGTATCCCCGAACAGCGTAGGCTCGATAGACATGGCATAGTAGCGGGCCATGTTTTTCGAAGCGTCTATTTTCTCAACGTAGAGGTGATAGGGCTGTGCAATCATGGAGGCAGGATCGCGCAGACGAGAGTCCGGGTCCAACGAGAGATGTGAATCGGTCGACGCCAATTGATTCATGTCGTTGATGGATGGTCGAATGGTCGGCGTTGCCAACCTTAGATCAATCGGCTGAATCAAGACGTAGATGGTCTCGCTTCTACGATCGCGACGCCCTCCGTCTTTTCCTGCCTTCTGTGCTTCGTCGGCGTCGAGCGAATGCGGTTGAAGATTGGCGGGAGAAACGGAACGTCCTGCCAGACCACGTCGATTTCGAAGAGGGTGTCGCTGTTGCGATTGCGCCAGCGCACCTCCTCCCGCGTGACGAAGGGTGGCGCGATTTCAGCGAGTGCTGCGAGCGGTGCGAGCGGTGCGAGCACAAGCACGCAGAAGAGACATACGGTTCTGACGAGAACGATGCCAAGTGGTGGGAGAATGTCTGCGCTGATGATCGCGCTGGCACTCAGAAAGGGCGCAGCTATGATGAACGCGACCCAGATCATCAATGGGCCGACAAGCGAATACCATGTCTTTCTCCAGTGCTTCATGTGCTTTGCTCACTCGTTATGGCTGGGATTGGCCGCGCGGGTTGTCGCTGGTCCGGGGATCGTTTGATGAAATCTATTCTGGCCGACGCAAGCCTTCATGTCGTCACGCCGGAACCAGATCGCGCGCCCGCATCTGAGCGGCGGATTGCCTGATGTGACGACGATCTGTTCGTCGCCGCGCATGCGCAGGACCTCGTGCGGCATGATCAATGGCCGACGGCTGAGCTGCTTCGAGCGCGAGCGTGACGATCCCTTCATTCCCGTGGAGCGGTTTGTCTGGTCGACCTCGACCGTCGTGTCGCCGCAGCGCTTCGAGATGTAGTCGGCCGTGTCCGGGTCGTTGATCGCCGCGAACGAGATCCACGATGCGGATTCGAACCATTTGCTTGTCGCGTCACGGCCACCATAGGCTTCGCGCATCTGGCCGATCGACTGGAAGACCATGGTGAGCGTGATGCCATACTTCCTGCCGGCGTCGCGCGCCGTTTCGAGGATGCGCAGATAGCCGAGGCGGGCGACCTCGTCGAGCAGAAATAACGTCCTTCCCGCGACCTCGCCATTGCGATTATAGATGGCATTGAGCAGCGAGCCGATCACAACGCGCGCCAGCCCCGGATGTGCCTCCAGCACCTTGAGATCGAGCGCGATGAACAGGTCCGTGCCGCCTCCCGCGAGATCGTCGGTCGAGAAACTGTTGCCCGACACGAGCGCCGCATAGTTCGGGTAGGACAGCCAGTGCGTTTCCTTCACCGCGTTGGCGTAGACGCCGGAAAAGGTCTCCGGTGTCATGTTGACGAAGACGGCAACATTCTCCTTCACGAAATCAGACTCGGACTGCTCATAAATCCGTGTCAAGCGCTCGCGGAGCTTCGGCTCCGGCTCCGACAGATTTGACCGGACGCGGCGCAGCGTCTGGTCCTTCTCGTCCGTATGCCCGGACAGGCAGACGTCGGCGATCAGCGCCGTCAGGAGCTGCATGGCGGATACTCGGAAGAAGTCGTCGCGGGCCGACGCCGTGCGTGCATTGTCGGTCATGATCCAGGTCGCCACCGCGACGATATCCTCTTCCTTGGTGTTGCCGTGTCGGCCGATCCAGTCGAGCGCGTTGAAACCGATCGCGGGCGTGGCGGGATCGAGCACGATCACGTTTCGGCCGGCCTTGCGCCGATGATCGACGACCATCGGCGCGACCTCGCTCGACGGATCGAGCACCACGAGGCCGCCGCCCCACCTAAGGGCAGTCGGGATCGTCACCGAGGTCGTCTTGAAGCCACCGGAACCGGCGAAGACGATACCGTGCGACGAACCGAACGAGCCGTCGAAGCACAACAAGGGAGACCTGCCGCCGGCGCCCCAGCTCCGCGCGTCACCGGCGCGGAACGGCATCCCCGCTACGCTGTCCTTGTCGACGCGGTAACGTTCACCAATCACGATGCCGCCGGCATCGGGAAACAGCTTGACGGCGTCGGCCATCTTCATCCAGTCGGCCTCGCCGTGCACGGCCCGCTTCCCCGCGATCCGCCGCGGCGCTGCTTTCGCAAAGGCGGCGTTCCCCCTGGTCGCGACGCGCAGTGCGAAGATCCCGCTCAAGACGGCGGCGCATGCGCCGAGCATCGCCGACGGATCCGTATAGGCGAAAACCGACTGGCCTTGAGGCACCCGATCAGCAAGAGCAAAGAGCCGCCACCCTTCGCGTGCGATCGCCGCGATGCAGACGACGAAAGCACTAGCCAATACGCTCCAACCGGCTGCCTTGATGTTTGCCGCGCCCGCCGTCGCGAACAGGAAGATGACGCCGATCGCTGCGGCCGCGGTGTAGGGCAGGGCGAGGCCGATCCGGCCGAGCATCAGTTTCGCCTGGGGCGACGTTCCGAAACCCGAGAGCCAGGTTTCGATGCCGAACATTGCCAGCATGGCTGCGATCATGAATGCGGCTGGCAGGATTGTGAGAAGGAGCCTATTCACCGTCATGACCGAATGCCTCTGCGCCGATTGCGGTCAGGCGCGAGCGCTCGGCTTCGTCTCCGCGGATGCGCCCCGCGGCGTCGATCAGCAGGCCGAGCAACAGTGCCCGTTTCTCGTAGCGCAGCCCGGCCTTCACGATCAGGCCGCCGAGCTCGATTTTCTCGCGCGTGTCTTTCTTTCGCGCGTCGCTCGAATTGGTTTGCCGCATCCGCTCAAGCCTCGCCAGCGCCGCCCGCATCCTCGCCAGGCGCGACCGCCGTGGACGTGTCGCCGCCGGTCCTGCCGTCACCGGCATTCTTCTTCCCGGTCGCAACTTCCTTGCCTCCGCGAAACCGCCCGGCGATGTCCTCGAACGCTGCCTGAAGTGCGGCTTCCTCGATCTCGATTTCGCCGAGGCCGGCCTTCAGCGCGATCCTGCCAATGCGCTCGGCCTCGCGTGTCTCGGCTGCTTTGAGCTGATCCTGGAGCCTGGCGATTTCTTCCCTGATCTTCGACGACGGTTTCTTCATTTCGGTGGCACTCCTTTGTGGTTTTGGCGTTGCATGGGCGACGCCAAAACTCCTCCGGATGCCTAGCCAAGGAAATGTGCAGATTTGCACGTCGGCAAGGCCGACACTTTGGACCATCATCCCGGCCGTTCCGAAGGAGCGGTTCCAAGGGCGCAATTATACGTCGCTGACGCGACGCCTTGCGCTGAGGCCTGAACGGCCTGCCCAGCTCCCGACGAACGAGGTTCGAACCAGGAGACTCGCCGCGGTGGCCATCGCCCACTTCTCCGTCAGCATTGTCAGCCGCGGCGACGGCCGCAGTGCCGTGCTGTCGGCCGCCTACCGGCACTGCGCGAAGATGGAGTACGAGCGCGAGGCCCGCACCATCGACTACACGCGCAAACAGGGGCTCCTGCACGAGGAGTTTCTCCTACCGGCCGGTGCCCCGAAATGGGCGCGGATGCTGATAGCCGATCGCTCGATTGCCGGTGCTTCGGAAACCTTCTGGAACAAGATCGAGGCCTACGAGAAACGCTCTGATGCCCAGCTCGCCAAAGACCTGACCATTGCCCTGCCGCTGGAACTGACGCCCGAGCAGAACATCGCACTGGTGCGGGATTTCGTGGAGCGGCACATCCTGTCGAAGGGCATGGTCGCGGACTGGGTCTATCACGACAATCCAGGCAATCCCCACATCCACCTGATGACGACCCTGCGTCCGCTGACCGAGGACGGCTTCGGCGCGAAGAAGGTCGCGGTAACAGGCGAAGACGGACAGCCATTGCGAAACAAGGCGGGCAAGATCGTCTACGAGCTATGGGCCGGCGGGACGGATGACTTCAATGCCTTTCGTGACGCCTGGTTCGAGCGTCTCAACCATCACCTGGCGCTGAACGGGATCTCGCTGCGCGTCGATGGTCGATCTTACGAGAAGCAGGGCATCGATCTGGAGCCGACCATCCATCTCGGCGTCGGGGCAAAGGCGATCGAGCGGAAGGCGGAGAAGCAGGGCGTTCGGCCGGAGCTGGAACGGCTCGAGCTGAATGAGAAACGCCGCAGCGAGAATGCGCGTCGTATTCTTCGCAAGCCCGGGATTGTGGTCGACCTGATCACGCGGGAGAAGAGCGTCTTCGATGAACGCGATGTCGCGAAAGTTCTGCATCGTTATATCGATGACCCGGCTGTTTTCCAGCAGCTGATGTTAAGTATCATCCTGAATCCCAAAGTTCTCCGCCTCCAGCGCGACACGATCGACTTCGCCACCGGCGCGAAGGTGCCGTCGCGCTATTCGACACGGGAGATGATCCGGCTCGAAGCGACGATGGCGCGGCAGGCGATGTGGCTGTCGGGCCGTGAAACCCATGACGTCGATGACAAGGTGCTGGCGGCGACCTTCGCGCGACATGCGCGCCTGTCCGACGAGCAGAAGGCGGCGATCGAACGGATTGCCGGTTCCGCGCGGATAGCAGCCGTGGTCGGCCGCGCCGGCGCAGGCAAGACCACGATGATGAAGGCTGCGCGCGAGGCCTGGGAGCTCGCCGGATATCGCGTGGTCGGTGGCGCCCTTGCCGGCAAGGCGGCCGAGGGACTGGAGAAGGAGGCGGGCATCGTCTCCCGCACACTCGCTTCCTGGGAGCTGCGCTGGCAACAGGGCCGTGACACGCTCGACGCCAGGACCGTGTTTGTCATGGACGAGGCCGGCATGGTCGCCTCGAAACAGATGGCGGGCTTTGTCGATGGTGTTGTCCGGGCCGGCGCGAAGATCGTGCTGGTCGGCGATCCCGAGCAGCTTCAGCCGATCGAGGCGGGCGCTGCCTTCCGCGCCATCGTCGATCGTATCGGCTATGCCGAGCTCGAGACGATCTACCGCCAGCGCGAAGAGTGGATGCGGCATGCCTCGCTCGATCTCGCGCGCGGCAACATAGAACAGGGGTTGATGGCCTATCGCACCCGCGGTCATGTCGTTGGAGAAAAGCTGAAGTCGGAAGCCGTCGAAAGCCTCATCTCGGCTTGGAACCACGACTACGATCCCACGAAGTCGATGCTGATGCTGGCGCATCTGCGCCGCGACGTCCGCATGCTCAATGTCATGGCCCGCGAAAAGCTCGTCGAGCGCGGTATCGTCGGAGAGGGACACGTCTTCAGGACCGCCGACGGCATTCGCCAGTTCGACGCCGGCGATCAGATCGTTTTCCTGAAGAACGAGGGTTCGCTCGGCGTCAAGAACGGGATGATCGGCCGCGTGATCGAGGCCGCGCCCAGCCGCATCGTCGCGGTCGTGGGCGAGGGCGATCAGCGCCGGCAGGTGACGGTCGAGCAGCGGTTCTACAATGATGTCGATCACGGTTATGCCACCACGATCCACAAGAGCCAGGGCGCCACTGTCGACCGGGTGAAAGTGCTGGCTTCACTCTCTCTGGATCGCCACCTGACCTATGTCGCTATGACGCGCCATCGAGAGGACCTTCAGGTCTATTTCGGGCGCCGCTCCTTCGAAATGAACGGTGGGCTCACCAAGATCCTGTCCCGGCGAAACGCCAAGGAAACAACGCTCGACTATGAGCGCGGCACGCTCTACCGCGAGGCGCTTCGCTTCGCCGAAAACCGCGGTCTGCGCATCGGTGAGGCTGCGCGGACGCTGCTGCGCGACCGGCTCGACTGGACGCTGCGCCAGAAAAGCAAGCTCACCGATCTCACCAACCGCCTTCGCCAACTCGGTGAACGTTTCGGCCTGCGGCAATCCCCGCCAACCCAATCAGCTAAGGAGTCGAAACCCATGGTCGCCGGCATCACCCGGTTCGAGAATTCCGTTGCAGACACGGTTGAGCAAAAACTCGACGCCGATCTGGCGCTGAAGAAGCAATGGGAGGAGGTCTCGATCCGCTTCCGCTATGTCTTCGCTGATCCCGAGACGGCGTTTCGGGCGATGAACTTTGATGCCATGTTGGCCGACAGGGACGCGGCGCGACAGGTGCTTCAGAAGCTTGAGGCCGAGCCGACGTCGATCGGTCCGCTCAGGGGCAAGACCGGCATTCTTGCCAGCAAGACGGAGCGCGAGGCGCGACGCGTCGCCGAGATCAATGTGCCCGCCCTGAAGCGCGACCTCGAACGCTATCTCCACATGCGCGAAAGCGCCACACAGCGCATGGCGGCTGACGAACAGGCGCTGCGCCAGCGCGTCTCGATCGACATCCCGGCCCTGTCGCCTGATGCACGCGCGGTGCTCGAGCGCGTGCGCGATGCGATCGACCGCAACGATCTTCCCGCCGCCCTTGCATATGCGCTGAGCAACCGCGAGACGAAGCTGGAGATCGACGGGTTCAACAAGGCCGTCACCGAACGCTTCGGCGAACGCACCCTGCTGACCAATGCCGCACGTGAGCCATCGGGCAAACTCTTCGACAAGCTCTCCGAGGGAATGCAGCCACAGGAGAAGGAACGTCTCAAGGAAGCCTGGCCGGTCATGCGCACGGCCCAGCAGGTCGCCGCCCATGAGCGTACCACCGAGACCCTGCGGCAGGTCGAGGAACTGCGTCTCGCGCAACGCCAGACTCCGGTTGTGAAGCAATGAAGCGGCGCGGTGCGATCATGCTGTTGAGCACGTCAATGGTTGCTATCGCGGGCCTCATCACGGCTGCGGTCGTCGGTGGCTATCGGCTGAACCTGACGCCGAGCGAGCCGCTCGGGCTCTGGCGCATCGAGAAACTCAATCGTCCGGTCGAGGCAGGAGATCTCGTCTTCATCTGCTCGCCCCCGACCGCAAAGTTCGAGGAAGCGCGACTGCGAGGATATCTCCGACGGGGCTTGTGCGCCGGCGGGTTCGCGCCGCTGATCAAGACCGTCGCAGCGCTTCCCGGACAGCATGTCGAAGTTACCGACCACGTCGTGATCGAAGGCCGTTCCCTTGCCGCATCCGTCGTCCGGAAGACGGACGGAGAGGGCAGGACGATCACGCCATATCCTGGTGGCATCGTGCCATCAGGACATCTCTATCTCCACTCCTCTTTTGCGAGCTCCTATGACTCCCGATACTTCGGACCTGTCCCCGACAGCGGCCTTCTCGGCCTCGCCCGGCCGATCCTCACCTTCGATCCGTGATCGCATTTCTGATCGTTGGCGATTTGAGTTGCTCATCGTCGCATCCGTCGTCTGCGGCTCAGTCGGCTGGAGCGGCAACGTGCTCGCTCTTCCGGCCGCGATGCTCTTCCCGGCGCTTTGGGCGATGTCGCCATCGCGCACGGTCGCGGCCCTCGTGTCGGCGGGCTACTTCCTGGCCGCCTCGCGCGGCCTGCCGCAGGGTGTCGCGAACTTCTATTCAGCCGATCTTTGGCCGGGCTTCCTGCTCTGGTTCGCGGCCTCACTCTCCTTTGTCGCCGTGCATGCGGCTCTTTGGACAAGGCATCCGGGAAGGGGCCACTCGGGAATAGGACGACCGGTGCGTTATCTGGCGGCGGCGGTGCTGACGGGGCTGCCGCCCTTTGGGATCACGGGGTGGGCGCATCCGCTGACCGCAGCCGGCGTATTGTTTCCCGGATGGGGATGGTGGGGATTGCTCGCGACTGCAGCCGGCCTGCTCGTCATGGTGACGAGACTATGGCCGGCTGTGGCAATGGCCCTCTGCGGCTTCTGGCTGTGGTCCGCCGCATCGTGGACAGATCCGAACCTACCGGAAGCGTGGAGCGGCGGCGATCTTGAATACGGCCAGATGCTCGGTCGCGATGGGTCGCTCGAGTATCACAGTGACCTGATCGCAACTGTGCGCAAGGCGGCAGGCAAGGGAACCCGCGTCATCATCCTTCCCGAAAGCGCGCTCGGTTTCTGGACGCCGACGGTCGCTCGCCTTTGGCGGGAGGGACTGAATGGGCTGGATGTCACAGTCGTCGCCGGCGCCGCCATCATCGATGCGCAAGGCTACGACAACGTCATGGTGGCGGTTGGTTCCGGCGCAGCGGACATCCTCTACAAGGAGCGCATGCCGGTTCCGGTTTCCATGTGGCAGCCATGGCTTCGGCGGACGGGGCAGGGCGGCGGCGGTGCCCGCGCCCATCTGTTCGCCAATCCGGTCGTCGAGAGCGAGGGAACCCGGATCGCGCCGCTCATCTGCTACGAGCAGCTCATCCTCTGGCCGGTCCTGCAGTCGATGCTGCATTCCCCTGGCGTCATCGTCGCAACGGGTAACGGCTGGTGGACCGCTGGCACTTCGATCATTGCGATCCAGAAGGCGAGCGTGACCGCCTGGGCAAAGCTCTTCGACCTGCCCGTCGTAATGGCCTTCAACACATAACGGAGACAATCAGATGGTCGATGCCGCCCTCATCCAGCAATGCGCCGATCCGGGCTTGAAGCCCGCGATTGTCGAACAGTTCATTGAGCGGGCGGGGTCGCAGGATCCACTCGCTGTCACGATAAGATCCGGAAGCCGCATGGTGCTGGTGCCGAAGCCCACCACGTCCGACGAGGCGATGGAACTGATCCGCCAGCATGTCGGCCGCAATATCGTGCGTGTCGGCGTCACCCAATATCCGGCTGGTCTCGGCGTTATGGAGGCCGGTGCGCTGAAACCGGACCTGGTCGATCGTTGCGAAAATATCCGGATGGGCACAGCGCTCTTCGCCAAGGTCTATCGTATCGTTACCAAATGGTACGGCAATCCCACCGAGAGTGAAGTTCTTCCCGAGGTTCTCGACGATGCGATCATCGCCTGGCAGACGGGGTATTTCGAGGGAACGGCGGTGTTTCGGGCGGCAGACCCTGGCGAAGTGGAGGTGCCGGACCCTGAGAAGGACGAGCCTGCGAGCGATGCTGTCGAACAGTTAGTAGATGCTGCCGAGGAGGAAGTGAGCGATCCTGTCGATGACGAGGCGCGCGGCGACGATCCAAACAAGGCGGGCATTCGTGTCGATCTCTCAGGAATTGGAGCCGAATGACCTTGCTTTTGTGAAATTCACAGCGCGACCTGCGTGATCATGTGCATGTTTGCACTGGCGAATTCAGCGTCCGCCCTCTATAAGGGCGGGTAGGGCAGTACGCGCTGCCTTGGGGTGTGGAAACCTCTGCTAGCAGTTGATGTCGGCTGTTTCGACATCGGAATCCTCTGACCATTGTGGCCGGGGGCCTGTGACGTATGTCCAGGTGCCTCGGTACTAAAGGTCTCAGGACTGTCTAGCACAGTTTCCAACCCCCGGCTTGGGATCAGGGATTAACGTTTGCGGGGGCGCACCGCGGACAAGCCGGAGACTGGATCGAATGACATCGGACGCGCCGACATCGGAAGATAAACTCGAAATGCGTCCCGTGTACGGGCTGACGCAGGGTCTGCCCAAGGCTGATCTGGAGAGCCTGACAGTGGATGCTATTCGGACCCATCGACGCTTGGTCGATGAGGCCGACCGGCTCTTCCAGGCACTGCCTGAGAACTACAAATCGGGTAAGGCGACTGGCGGTGCTCAGCACCTCACTTACATCCAAGCCTGCATGGAGATGCACGCGCAGATGTATGTGGTGAACACGCTGGTCAACATCCTCGGCTATATCCCAAAAGTGTCGGTGAACTGAGGCTCAGATCAGCTTTCGGCGAATGGCGACTGCGGTCAGGTGGGTCAAGGTATGCACGTCGAATCGTTTCTTTGTTTCGGCGATCTTGACGCGTACGCTGTTGTACTTGACGCCCTCGAGGTCCGCCGCTTCCTCCATCGTCTTGCCGACAGCGATCCAGCTGAGATAGGCGGCCCCCTTGGGATCGAGACCAATCGGCTCCTCGACACTTGGGGTCGGATCAGCGAGATTGATGCGGGCATGAAGTTGCGCGACCGCGGATGCAGCTTCGACAGGGTCGATCTCGCGGTCCATGTCGATTGCCGGCTTCTCCGAGGCAAGCGTGAACATCGCTATGGAACCGTGTGCGGCCTTGATGGGCACCGTGATGCCGGAGCGAATTCCGAAATCGGCTGCATGCGCAAAGAACGAGCGTTCCGCTTTCGATAGCCGTGGGTTGTCCTGCTTAGCGCTCCAGGTGAAAGCTTGTTTCAGGGACTTGGCGCGTCGAATGACGGGGTCGATCGCAAGATAGCCTCGCCGGAAATAGTCAGATTGCCACTCTTGACGATAGTTCGATATTGCGAGCGAACGCCCTGGCTGGATGTTCAGATAGGCATAGCCTGCAAAACCGATCTGTTCGGTAAAGGTCGCAAGCGCGTCCTTCAAGATGCTTTCGTCGCCAGGAATAGCGGCGAGATCGGTTAGCTTGTCCAGCCAGTGTCGCATTCGAAATTCCTTGTAGATCGTCAGGTGGAACAGATCATACGATCCCTTTATGAGTAGATGAACTTAAAATGCAATCTAAAGTTGCATGGCTTAGTTTATGGAACTCAGCGTTTCGCCAAGCTGAAAAACGCTTTCGTTCCGCGAATTTAATGGTCCGTGCATCGCTGTCGTATCTCTGGTAGCAGCCTAGCAAATATCACTCAGCACGAGCCGGCTTGCTTGCTGACGTAGAGCTGAAGGTCGGCACCCTCGCGGCGCAGTCACGCAACCGAGAGGGTGAGAAGAACCATTGCCTCAAGCCGGCGACCCGTTCGAAATAAGAAACTCGAGGCGCCGGTATGATTTTTTAAGAGGGCAGCTTGGAGAGCAAATCGGCGCGCTCCTGGTTGGTGACAAAGCCCGCCATGATGGCATTGCGCGTCAAGCCGACGAGACCAGCTTCGTCCAGTCCGAAGGCTGTCTCCGCGATTTTGTACTCTCGTGCAATGTCCGTCCAAAAAAATGGTGGATCGTCCGAATTCAAAGTCAGCTTGACCCCGGCATCATAGAGGCCGCGAAACGGATGGCTTTTAAAATCTGGAAAGAAGTTGAGCGCCACGTTCGAACCCGGGCATGTTTCGAGCGTGATCTCGTGTTCGATCAGATAGGCGACCAGGTCCGGATCGGTGAATGCGCGGACACCGTGCCCGATCCGCTTGACACCAGGCACTGTGAGGGCCTCCCGGACGCTCTCGGCACCGGCCGCTTCGCCAGCGTGGATAACGAGACGCAGTCCAGCGTCGCGGGCAATGTCAAACGCCTTGCCGAATTGAGCTGGCGGAAACGGCGCCTCGTTTCCTGCAAGGTTGATTGCACGCACCAGGGGTCTTTGCAGCTTGGCAGCCCAACGCGCTGTCTCCTCGCAGTGCTCGACGCCATTGTGACGCAACATAACGATCTGGAGGGTGGTCAAGGGCCCTCCGCGATCGCGATTGTCGGCTATTGCCGCCTCGACCGCATCGAGCGCCGCCTCCGGCGCAAGTCCATTTTGCACTGGCAGTTCGGGCCAGAAAATCAGTTCCTGGTAAAGGACGTTCGAGTCCCTTGCTCTTTGCAAGTAGTCGGTCGTGATGTCGTAATAGTCCCGTTCGCTGCATATGCAACTGCCGACGATCTTGGCCAGATTGATAAAATCCGGGAAATCGACGTAGCGATAGTCGCCTTTTTCGGTGAAGCAGGCGTCTGGAAGAACGATGCCGTTACGCGCTGCAAGTGCGCGCGCTCGCTCAGGCGATACAGAGCATTCCAGATGAACATGTAGCTCGGCTTTTGGCACGGCGGTCTGGTCAATCATAAATATGGTTCCTTTCAAGTCTTGCGTGATTTTGTCCGATTTGACGGCGCGGCAATTATCGTCTGGAGGAGCCGGCGGACAGGATGGCTCGCATGAACTGATCATGATAGCGCGCCGTGTCCGCCTTCAGGACGACGGAGACACCCGTTTCATGGCCTTCCTGCGCAACAAGGGATCGCAGCTTGCGCCGATCGACGACCAGCATGCTGCGGGTAAACTCGCCGCCCGTTTCTACCGCCACCGGCAGGCGATGCGACGACAGGATGAGGGAAGGATCGATCGCCATGGCGATCAGAAGCCCGCAGTGTCCGGCGCATTCCCTCACGCCAAGAATGGATTCGTAAAAGTCCAGATAATAAGGAAGTATCTTCGTCAGATGCTGGACGCCTGGGTGGGCCACGTTCCCCATTGCCTGAACGTCGTCGTCGGTGATGCGCGCTTCCATTGTGACGTCCAGAGGCAATATGACCAACGGGAGATCGGACATGCAGACGATCCGGGCTGCTTCCGGATCCCCATCGAGATTGGCTTCGGCCACGGGGGTGGTGTTGCCGGAAACCGCGATCGCGCCTCCCATCCAGTAGATGGCACCGACGGACCTCATGAGCTCCGGGTCGAGCTTGTAGGCGAGCGCGATATTCGTCAGACGCCCCATCGCCACGATGGTCAGCCCCGCGCCGTGGGCGCGGATCTGTTCGAGAATGAAATTGGCAGCATAGCCTTCGCCGAGCCGGTCGTGGAGGTTTAGCCTCCCGAGAGGCCCTCTTCCAAACTGTCCGTGCACCTGCGGTGCCGGACCGCACCCCGCGATAAGCGGCTCGCGGGCGCCGGGAACGACGGGAACTTGCCTTCCCATCAGGTCGACGATCTCCAGCGCATGATAGGCGCAGTCAATCATCTCGGCATTGCCGAAGACAGAGGTGACCCCGACGATTTCCACGTCAGGTAAGAGCATCGCGTGGACAAAGCCCATCGCGTCGTCGAGGCCGGTGTCGCTGTCGATAAGGAATTTCAATTCAGCCTCCCTCGGCTGCCGCTCACGACAAAGCGCGGACGGACATCATGGTTGTTATGGCGGGATCGGGCCGCACAGCCCGTTTTGTCAGGCGCCCACCGGGTTCTTGCGAACGGTAGAAGACAACACGAGCACGCAGAGCGTGATGACGTAAGGCAGGATATCCGTGAGTTGGTTGGGGGCTCCAAAACTTTGAAGCCGCAGGCCCATGGCGTCAGTCAAGCCGAAGAGAAGGCAGGCCAGGCCCGCTCCCAACGGGCGCGCCCGAGATAGCATTATGGCAACGAGCGCAATCCAGCCGCGCCCCGCTGACATGTCTTCCGAGAACATCGTCACTGTCCCAAGCGATAGTTGCGCACCAGCCAGGCCGACCAACCCTCCGCTGATCGTGACGGTCAGGAAGCGGAGACGATCGACGTTGATCCCCAGTGAGGTGGCAGCATCCGGGTTTTCGCCGGTTCCACGAAGCCGCAACCCCATCGGGGTGAAGTACAATAGCGCGAACACGCCAAAAGCCAGCAGCCAGGACAGATATGTCAGAAGGGTATGGTTGTTGAAGGCGGCGCCGTATGGCCCTAACTCGGCCAGAAGCGGAAGTGTGAGGCGCCGCAAGGGCGGGATCGTTGTGTCGGCGAATGTGCCGCTCACGCCGAAAAATATCCGCAGCAGGTAGGCGGTAAGGCCTGATGCGAGCAGATTCATGCCGATACAGACGACGACCGGATTGGCACGCAGTAAGGTTGTGCCACCGGCCAGAATGACCGAGAAGGCCATTGTTGCGATCATCGCGGCCAGAAGACCTGCTAGGTCGCTTCCTGTCGAAAAGGCAACCGCGACCCCGGCAAAAGCGCCCACCAACATCTGGCCCTCGAGCGCCATGTTGAACACGCCGACCCGCGAGCAGAGTAGGCCGGCAAGCGCTGCCAAAAGCAAGGGTGTCGTTGCTTGTAATGCCGCAAAGATGAGATATGGCGAAAAGACGTCAGTCATGACGACCCTCCTGCTTGTGGAAGCGCACGGTGAGGATGAGGACGATGACGGCCTGCAGCATCGTCGTGAAGACACGAGGTACGGAGGTAGACCGCTGCATCGCAAAGCCTCCTGTTTGCAGCGCCGCAAAGAAAGCGCCTGCCAGAATGCACGCCACAGGTTCGCCTCGGCCGATAAGCGCGGCCATCAGTCCGGACCATGTATAACCGGGACTAATCAGCGCTCCGTCGATGAAGCGGTAGAAACTCCCGAGGGTCATTATCGATCCGACCAGACCGGCCACCGCGCCGGCGGCAAACATCAGCTTGAGCGTTTGCAATTTCGTGTCGATCCCGACATAGGCCGCAAAATCCCGGTTGTTTCCACTGACCTGGGTCTCGAAGCCAGCAACACTGCGACGATCGACGAACACAACAAGGATGCACACCGCGAGGATCACGATTGCGCCTGCGTTGACCGAACCTCCAATCAAGGGGAGACGGGCATCGATCGGCACCTGCACCGTCTGCGGGCTTCCAGATCCCATGTCATTGAAGGGAAAGCTCACCAGATAGGACGCCAAACCGATTGCACAGTAGCTCAGGAGCAGGCTGGAGATGATCAGTGGAATCTTGAACTTGGTTTCGCCGTATCCCGCGATCACTGCGAAAAGTCCCGCGCTCGCAGCGCCAGCGATCATTGCGACCAAAGTCAGGATAGGCCCCGGTAGGGGGAGGTATATTGCGACGAGGGCGGATGTCAGTGCCCCGACCACCAGCTGCCCGTCGCCCCCGAGGTTTATGATGCCTGCGCGTAGGGGAATAGCCGCAACGAGCGTCATTCCGACGAGCGGAACGGCCCAGTTTATAGAATCCTGGATCGATCGTGGACCAACGCTGCCTACGACCAGCGACATCAGTGCGCCCAGGACGTCTGCGCCCGAGAAAGCCAGGACCGAAACCGCTACGATGAAACCAATCAGAAGCTTCGCACCGCCTAGAACATATGCGCTCGGAAGCGCGCTTTGTGTCTTTGGACTCATACCGCAGCCTTCCCGCCTGCCATGAAATAGCCGATCTCTTGTTCGCTCGCCGTTTCGGCAGGGAGTTCGGCAACGATGCGCCCCTCGTACATCACGAGGATCCGGTCACAGAGCGCGAGAAGTTCGGAAAGCTCGGACGACACGAGAAGGATCGCACGTCCTGCCATTCGCTCTTGCAACAGCACTTGATGGATAAATTCAATTGCCCCGACGTCGACGCCCCGCGTTGGCTGCTCAATTATGAGAACATCGGCCTCGTGAGCCAGTTCACGCGCTACGATAAGCTTTTGCAGATTGCCGCCGGACAGGGTCCCGACCTTCGTGTCGGCAGAATGAATGGCCACACCAAAGCGCTTTATAAGCGTCTCGGCATAGGCGCGCATCGCGCTCTTATCGATGAGGCCTCGCTTCGACATCGGTGCACGACGATGCTTGCCCAGCGCCAAGTTGACAAAGGCAGGCATGGAGGATGCCGAGCCCACTTCATGGCGATCTTCCGGAACGAAGGACAACCCGTGCCCGCGCAGTTGTCGGACGGTCAGATTGAGCGTCGACACGCCCGCGACCTTAATGTCGCCGGAGTCTATTCGGCCACGACCGGTAATTGCGGCGATCAGTTCGTTCTGACCATTGCCCGCAACGCCCGCAATGCCAACAATCTCGCCGGCGCGAACGTCGAGCGTCACGCCCGTCAGGATCGGTTTTCCGGCGTCGGTGCGAACAAGGTCGACAACTTCGAGTTGCGCCGCGCCCGCCTTCCTTTCCTGCCGCGGCAGGCTTGCGTTTACCGTGCGTCCCGTCATCGCTTCGACGATCCGTTCCGAGGTCGTCTCGCGCGTTGACATGACATCAACAACCTGGCCCTTGCGCATGATGGTGACTCTGTCGGAGACCGCCATGATCTCGTTGAGCTTGTGGGTCACGAAGAGGAGGGTCTTACCCTTGTCTGCGAGATCACGCATGATTTTGAGAAGCCCATCGCGCTCTCCTGGCGACAGGACCGCCGTTGGCTCGTCGAGGATAAGGATGTCGACCTCGCGGTAAAGCGCCTTCAGGATCTCAACGCGCTGCTGCAGTCCGATGGGCAGATCCGCGACGATCGCGTCCGGATCGATCTGGAGCGAATGGGCGGCAGCAAGTTCCCGGATGCGGGCACGCGCCGCTGTCTTGTCGATCATGCCACCGCGCGCAGGCTCGTTCCCAAAGACGATATTCTGCCAGACAGTCATGGACGGAAACAGCTTGAACGCCTGATGAACCATGCCGATCCCGGCGGCGATCGCATCCAGTGGGGAGGAAAACGCGACCGGCCGGCCGCGCAGCTTTATGGTACCGGCAGTCGGAACGAGCATGCCGAAAAGCATCGCCATCAGCGTCGATTTGCCGGCTCCGTTTTCGCCCATGACGGCGTGGATCTCGCCTGACCTTACGCTAAGGTTGACACCGTGATTGGCGACGAGAGCGCCGAAGCGCTTTTCGACGCCGATTGCTTCAAGTACATATTCCATAGGTAACCCGATCGTTTGACGTGCAGGGTGGAAATGCAGATCTTTCCGATCTCAGGGGTTCATCGGATCCTTGATCTCGACCTTGCCGTCGATAATGTCCTGGCGCAGCGCTTTGACCTTCTCCAGAACTTCGGTGTTCTTTGAGGCGACGCACTTGTTGACGTCCGCTGCGCTTTCCAGCGACGTCAAGGTGACAACGCCTTCCTTCAATCCGAGACTGATGGTGCCGGGCAGCTTCTTCTCGATCGCCATGTCGAGACCGATCTTGATGAGACGGTCCATGCGCTTCTCGACGTTGTCGATGACGGCCGTCGGCGCGAGAGGGCAATTGTTGGTGTCGGCACCCACAACAAATTTCCCGGGCATGGATCGAGCAGCGTTCACGACTCCACCCCCGGACGCGCCAGCGGCTACAAGGATCGTGTCGACGCCGTCAAAATAGAGCGCGCTCGCCATTTGCGACGCGCGAGCAGGGTCCGAAAAAGGATTGCTGCCGCCGATCCACTGCTGTGGCTTTACGCTGGCCGAGGGATCCGCATGTTTGACACCGTCAATGAAACCGTCGGTGTAGCGGTGGAGCAACGGAATATCGATGCCGCCGATCGTAGCAAATGTTCCACCTGGCTTCAGCCAGGCTGCCTCGGCACCGGACAAGAAAGCCATTTCCTGTTCACGCACGAAGAGGCAGTGAACATTCGGTCCCGGCTTCTGCGGGCAGTAGTCGACGGCGAGGAACGTCGTGTTTGGGTGTGCTTCCGCGATTGGATCGAGCAAATCGGCAAACTCGAAACCAACCGAAAGCACGTAGTCAGCGCCATCCCTTGCTGCTGCGTCCAGATCACGCTTTCGCGTGATGGGGTCAACGCTTTCAAATAGCTTTGCGGTGCCTCCGTGTTCCTTCGCGACGGCCTCCGTGCCGGCCGCCGCCAGCTTGAGATAGTCGTTAACGCCGATCTGGTTTGGCGAAACGAGGACGATCTTCGGCGCTTTCTGCGCTTCGGCATGGTGAGCGGTTCCCAGTGCAATGAGCGCGATTGCCGCGGTCTTCAGTCGGTGCATCGAAACGTTCCCTTTATCGATCTTTGATTTTTCGGTCCGCATTCAGAGCGCCCGCAATGCGTGAGGCCTGATCGGCATGCGGCGATTTTCGCGGTCACACCAAATTCCGCTTGGAATTTTGATAGCCAATATTTAAATATTGATAGCCAAAATGAATCTGCTGTCAAGCGGCGAACGAAATAACGGGTAAGAATGTGCGGACGGTTACAAAAAAGTTGTGGGATCAAAACGAGGCGCATGGATTGGTCGATCCATCAGCAAGAGATATATGCGACCTGAGACAGCCGCACTGGCATCGAAAGGACTTCTAAGATGAGTGGCCGTTCCCATCAGGTAGCGAAGATCATTCGAGACGCGATCGTTGCCCGTCGCCTCGTTCCAGGCGACAAGTTGCCCGAGCGAGAAATCGTCGAGGCGACCGGTGTCAGCCGCGTGGTCGCTCGCCAAGCCTTGATCAGATTGTCCGAGGAAGGCCTCGTCGCGTGGCATGAAAATCGTGGGGCCTCGGTCGCTCGCCCCGATTTCGGCGAAATCGTCGCTTTGTTCGATGCATTGACGGTGATCGAACAAGGTGCGCTCGACAAACTGCATAGTGTCATCGGCAGCGAGCTTTGGCATCGGCTACGCCGGCACGCCACCGCGGAAATCAGCATGTCCTGCGATCTCGGCCACGATCCGGAACCCGACACCACGGCGAATTTCCACATCATGCTGGTCAACGCAGTGCGCAATCGGTTCATCATGGACTTCCACGAAAACCTCGTGCGACGTGCGACCGTGTTCAGTTCGATCTTTCGACTGGAGTCGACCTCGACCCCTCTATCGCACGATCATGCAAAGATCCTCGATGCCATCGAAGAAGGAGATCTGCCAAAGGCGAAGGATCTCCTTGAAAAGCACTATACCGCAGTCCTACGCAGCTACAGCGAAAAGGTGGAGCGTTCGACCACGCTTTCCATTCGGGAAGCGCTGTCGTGACGATTTGTGGCGGCCCGCTGACGAAAAACCGGCCACCCTTTGCTTCAGCCCATCAGGAGTGCGGGATCAAAATAGCATCGCACCTCCTCGAACTTTCCGTCGCGGACCTTGATAACGTTGATCCCGAAAAGGTCATAGGTCTTGCCCTGAGCGTCGGTGAACACCGCCTTCCATTCGATCGCAGCTCGATCGCCTGACGACAGTTCATGTGTGATCGTGACATCGAGACCGACGAAGCGTCGGAAAGACTCCTCATAGAACGTCCTGATCTCGTCATGGCCGACCAGGCGCTTGCCGGGGGGTATGAAGACTGCGTCGGTATGATAGTGCGAAAGGATCGCCGGGATGTCGTGAGCGCATTCGGCTCGCCAGTAAGACTCGGCAACCTGGCGCGGGGTATCGGTATCAGCCATTATCTCCTCCTTGGGATGTGAACAGGTCTATTTTCCATCAGCGGCGCCAACGACGACATTCGTGTCGCCGTGGCCCTCGGGTCCCATCGACAGATAGCCACCGTCGACCGCGAGGTCTGTTCCAGTGATGAACGAGGCGTCGTCGCTCAATAGAAACAGAATGGGCTTTGCGACTTCATCGACTTCGCCGCATCGCCGCAACATGTGATACTGGCCCCAAACGGGCGCCCATTTGTCTTTACCGCCGGCGCTTTCGGCTGCACGCAGCACTTCATCGGACCAGATCCATCCGGGACTGACGCTGTTGACCCGAATGCCGTCGGCCGCAAGGTCCAGGGCCGCGCACTTCGTTAACTGGTTCACCGCGCCTTTCGACATGTTGTAAGTCCATCGGTTTCCTTGGGCGATGTGACCGGAGATGCTGCCGACATTGACGATGGCGCCGCCACCCGATTTGCGCATGACCGGCGCGACCGCCTGGACCATTCGCGCGAACCCGACCGGACCTACGAAGTAGGACCGATTCCAATCCTCGGTCCTCGCATCGAGGGCGCGGGCAACAAAAGCGAAGGCGTTGTTGACAAGGTAGTCAATGCGACCGAAGCGATTGAAAGTTTCCGTTGTTAGCCGGCTGCAGAAGGATTCTTCGCCCATATCGCCCTGAAGGAAAAGGACGCGCTTTTCGGACGGGTCAAGTTGCAGCGCGAGTTCCTGACCCGATGCGTTCAGATCGCTGAAGGCAACGGAACCGCCTTCTTGAAGGAACTGGCCGACGACGGCCCTGCCAATACCTCCAGCGCCTCCCGTGATGATTGCGACTTTGCCCTCAAAGCGAAGATTTTGTGCCATGATGGCTCCTCCTAGATCAGATTCCGACCGGCAAGATTACGCATGAGTGCGGCGGTCCCGAATTCCCACGGTGGGCAGGCGTCAGTCGACTGCATCCGGTTTTCCAGCGTGCCGAGCGCGTCGTTCGAAATAAGCACGCGATCTCCCGGCTTGTGCGTGAAACCCTGCCCGGGCTCATCCCTGTCCTCGGTCGGCGCAAAGAGCGTGCCGAGGAAAAGCACCAGACCATCCGGATATTGGTGATGTCTTCCGATCGCCTGGGTGACCAGATCAAGTGGGTCGCGGCTGATTTCGCTCATCGACGAGCTTCCGGTCAAGACGAAGCCGTCGATGCCTTCAACTCTCAGGTCGAGCTTGGCGGATCGCACATTTTCGATCGAGTAGCTTTCATCGAATAGGCGGATGAAGGGACCGATCGCGCAGGATGCGTTATTGTCCTTAGCCTTGCCGAGCAGAAGAGCGGATCGTCCCTCGATGTCACGGAGATTGACATCGTTACCGAGCGCCGCGCCCTTGACGCGACCAAGACTGTCGATTGCGAGCACGATTTCAGGCTCCGGATTATTCCAATGCGATGCCGGATGAAGACCGCACTGCGACATATGCCCGACCGAAGACATTGGCTGCGCCTTGGTGAAGACCTCCGCGTCAGGTCCGATACCGACCTCCAGATACTGCGACCACAGACCTTCCTTGATCAACGCCGCCTTTACCCGCGCGGCATCGGCCGACCCTGCCTTTAAATCGCGCAACGATGTGCCGACGATGGCAACGATGTCTTGCCGAATTCGCGAGGCAAGGTTCGGATCGCCACCGGATCGCTCCTCGATCACCCTTTCGATCGTTGACCTTGCAAAAGTAACGCCGCAGGCCTTGACCGCCTGCAGATCGATCGGAGCAAGAAGCTTGCAGCCGCTGCCCGATTCACGCGTGGATGCCTCGATCTCATCCAGTGGTCCTAAAAGCGTCCGTTTGGCAGTTTTGGCATAAGCGGCTGGATCATCGAGTTCCAGCAAATCCCGCATCGTCGGGCACTCTCTCGACGTAATGTCGTAGACAAGGCCGGAATGCACATACACAACTGCCGGTCCAACGCCGGGAATTCCTACGCGACCAACGAAAGTACCGTTCATGCGACCATCCTTCCCCCACCAGCATCTTGAACCGGCAAGCTCCTTATGCCGTCGACGCTCAAAATCTGCACTTGTAGGGCAACCCTATAATAGCTATAACAGGCACTGTCTACAGAAAAAGGGTCTCGATAATGGAACCGAAAACCGACCGCCTTTTTTCAGGCGTTGACCGGCCGGAACCTCTGCATCTGGTAATTGCCGCCAGAATCGCGAACGAAATTGCCTCAGGACGTTTGATGCCCGGCAACAAACTTCCGGGCGAACACGAGATGGCGTCTGCCTTCAATGTCAGCCGCAACGTCATCCGCGAGGCGATCGCGTGTCTTCGCGCTGACGGCGTCATCGAATCGCGCCAGGGCCTTGGCGCGTTCGTTCTCGATCCTCGCGAGCGACAGGCAATTCGTATCTATTCCAATGCGCTCGAAAACGAAGACAAGCTAAAAAGTCTCTTCGAGTTGCGAGGCCTTCTGGAGGTTTTGGCGGCTGAACTTGCGGCAAGTCGCAGAACGGACGTGCAACTCGAGGCGATCAGAAGCGCGCTTGCCCGGATGGAGGGCGATGAAAA
Organism: Shinella sp. AETb1-6; assembly: GCF_009826875.1. NCBI lineage: Bacteria > Pseudomonadati > Pseudomonadota > Alphaproteobacteria > Hyphomicrobiales > Rhizobiaceae > Shinella > Shinella sp. AETb1-6. The sequence goes on from NZ_WUMM01000011.1 coordinate 128,629, forward strand.
GCTGACCTATGCCAGCGTCGATGCGGACCTGGACTTTCATCACCGCGTCGCTGAAGCGACGAACAATGAATACATCATCGAATTTCTAAACTTCATGGGTCAGCGTATTCGGCGAACGATATTTGCAGCCCGGGCATCGCACAATATCGACGCCATAGTCGAGACGACCATCGCCGAGCACCGAACGATCTTCGAAGCGATCAGCGCGCAAGACGTAACGGCTGCAGGACAGGCCATGCGCAAGCACATTGACGGTGCCGCTCGCCGGCTTGGCCTTTCGTCCTCTCCAAAATAAGCGAAGTAAGTTTCGAGCGACAATGCAGGATCTCATTCGGACAATCGAACGTATCGTCGGACGCCGGCATGTTTACACGGGTGCAACCGGCACGAGGCGCTTTCGGCAAGGATATCGATACGGCGGGGGCGCGATCGTTGCAGCCGTGCAACCCGGTACGCTGCTTGAAATGTGGACGGTTCTGAAGGCATGCCACAAAGCAGGGCTGATCATCATATGCCAGGCCGCAAATACTGGACTGACCGGCGGCTCGACACCGGTCGGTGACGGCTATGACCGGCCCGTCATTGTCATTAACACGATGCGCCTCACTCGACTGGAATTGATCAACAATGCCGAACAGGTCGTGTGTCACGCTGGGGTTACGCTCAACCAGCTTGAAAGCAAGCTCAAACCTCACGGGCGCGAGCCGCATTCCGTCATTGGCTCGAGTTGCATCGGTGCGTCGGTAACGGGTGGCGTTTGCAACAATTCCGGCGGCGCCTTGATACGGCGCGGCCCCGCTTTTACCCAGCTTTCGCTTCACGCCCGCATCACGGAAGACGGTCAACTTGTCCTGGTCAATCATCTCGGGATCGACCTCGGTAAAACGCCCGAGGAGATTTTGACGAAGCTCGACCGCGGGGAAATTTCGCCGGAAGAGATTGTCAACTCTGAGAACGTGAGGGCATCGGACGACGAATATTGCAATCACGTCAGGGACGTTTCGGCGTCAACTCCGGCCCGCTATAACGCCGACCCGCGTCGCCTCTTTGAAGCTGCCGGATCGGCGGGACGCATTGCCGTCTTTGCTGTAAGGCTCGACACGTTCGAGGCCGACAACAAGACGCAGGTCTTCTACATTGGAACGAACGATCCGGCAGAGCTTGAAACCGTTCGTCGCGATATTCTGCAGACTTTCACCCACCTGCCGGTTGCCGGCGAATACATGCATCGAACTGCCTTCGATGCGAGCAGCCGGTACGGAAAGGATCTGTTTCTGTTCATCAAGCGGTATGGGACGGATCGAGTCCCAATCGCCTTTGCAGCCAAGAGCCGGTTCGATGCGATCACCGAAAAGCTCGGACTTGGGGGTGCGGTCAGTGACAGGCTCTTGCAGTTCGCTGGCCGTCTACTCCCCAATCATCTGCCCGCACGCCTTAACGAATACCGGGACAAATACGAACATCATCTGCTGCTGAAAATGGGGGACGCCGGTATTGACGAAGCGCGTCACTACCTGTCCGAGAAATTCCCTAGTCAGTCGGGTCAATACTTCGAGTGCTCGGAGGATGAGGGCTCTGCTGCATTCCTCAATCGTTTTGCAGTTGGCGGTGCAATTGTCCGCTATCGCGCAGTTCATCCCGAAACGGTTGAGGACATTGTCGCTCTCGACATAGCGCTGCCGCGAAACACGCTCGACTGGTTCGAAACACTGCCAGCCGAAATCGAAGCCAGGCTTGAGTTCAAAATGTACTGCGGGCATTTTTTCTGCCACGTCCTACATCAGGAGTACCTGGTGAAGAAGGGCGAAGATTGTGATGCGGTCAAACACGATATCCTGGCCCTGTTGGAGGATCGAGGGGCAAAATATCCTGCCGAGCACAATGTGGGCCATCTCTACGATGCCGAGCCAGCGCTCAAGGATTTCTACCGTTCGCTCGACCCGACCAACACGATGAATCCGGGCGTTGGCAAGACGTCATTGCTTTTGAACTGGAAGGAACCGGGCCATTTTTCGAACCCCGCCCAGCCTCCAGGACGATGCGTCGGTGAATGATGGAAGTCAGCTCAGGTCAGCTCAACGCCCAGCCGAGTGGCGGCAGAGCGGATGTGCGTTTCCATCGCAGCCCGCGCGGCAGGCGCATCACGTCGCTCGATCGCCAGCAGAACCGCCTCATGTTCGATTTCAGTTGAGTGAACAAGCCGCCCGAGTTCGTTTCGGTCCAGAGCCTGCTCAATCGTCTGCCTGGTATGGTGCGATATAAGCGTCAGGACGTTGACGAGATAGCCGTTGTGCGCTGCCGCGGCTATCGACCTGTGGAACTCCATATCGAGATCAATCGCGCGAGGTGACCAGTGTTCCGATGCCACCATCTCAACGTATATCGAGCGCAGATGTTCTGATTGTGATGACGTGCGCCGATCCGCGGCCAGTCCCGCCGCCTGGACCTCCAGCGGCAGGCGCATCTCGAGAAGGGCACGAATATTTTCTGGCTCGTGCAGCCCCTTTGGGTCGATACGAAAGGATTGACGTTCGTGTGGGGCCAGAACGTAAGCACCGACGCCTTGACGCGAACCAAGAATGCCATCGGCTCGAAGACAGGCAATTGCTTCGCGTATCACGTTTCGACCGACATTGAACTGCAGTGCAAGTTCTTGCTCCTTCGGAAGCCTGTCACCTGGCCCAAGGGCGCCCCGGTCGATTTGCTGGCCGATGAGCGCGGCCACGCGAAGATGCAGAGGCTCCGGTCTGTTGACCTCGCTGAAGATATGCTTGCCTGACAAATCGGCCATCCCTATCGCTCTGGTTGTTTGCGAGCATTCTAACCCGACTCGGAATGACAAATCAGCATAAATCCGTATATAGCACTTGCCCTACAACCGGATAATAACTATAGCCGCAGAAAGACTGGATTCCGGAGTCAGAGTACGTGGCGGGCAACACGGAAAGCGTCCCTTTCGTAAGATCGAGGCACCCCACCCCGGGCAACGGTAGTTATGAATGAAGATGGAAAGCAAACATGACAATTCACCAGAACCTCATCAATGGACAGTGGGTCGGCAGCACGTCGTCGGCGAACATCAATCCATCCAACACCGATGAGCGGGTTGGGCTCTACGCCCAGGCCGACGCCGAGGATGTCAGGTCGGCGATCGCAGCCGCCAAGGAAGCTTTTCCATCGTGGTCGAGATCGAGCGTTATCGTGCGACACGCGATCTTGAAAAAAACGGCCGACGAGATCCTCGCGCGCAAAGAGGAAATCGGCGCGCTTCTTGCGAGCGAAGAGGGCAAGGTTTTAGGAGAAGCCATCGGTGAGACCGTCCGAGCGGCACAGATTTTCGACTTCTTTGCAGGCGAAGCCCTTCGGCTGTCAGGCGAAGTCCTTCCCTCAGTACGGCCGAATGTCGGGGTCGAAATTACCCGAGAACCGCTTGGCGTGATCGGCATCATCACGCCTTGGAATTTTCCGATCGCCATCCCCTCGTGGAAGATCGCGCCAGCGCTCTGCTATGGAAATACCGTCGTCTTCAAACCGGCCGAACTCGTTCCCGGCTGCTCCTGGGTCCTCGTTGATATCCTGAAACGCGCAGGCCTGCCAAACGGTGTGCTCAACCTCACCATGGGCCGCGGCTCGGTCGTCGGGCAGGCCATGCTGGACAGTCCCGACCTCGCCGGCATTACCTTCACCGGATCGACAATGACGGGCCAGCGCGTCGCGTCCTCATCGCTGCCATTCAATCGAAAGTTCCAGCTTGAAATGGGCGGGAAAAATCCTTTCGTTGTGCTCGATGACGCCGATCTCACGATCGCAGTGGAGGCGGCGGCGAATTCGGCTTTCTTTTCCACCGGCCAGCGCTGCACCGCCTCGTCGCGACTGATCGTCACCGAAAATATTCATGATCGGTTCGTCGCAGCGCTGAAAGATCGCGTCGCTGGACTGAACGTCGGACACGCTCTGGCAAAGGGCACGGATATCGGGCCGGTGGTGGATGCAAAGCAGCTGCAGCAGGACTTGGATTACGTTGAGCTGGGCAAGACCGAAGGCGCAAAGCTTGAAGTGGGGGGCAATCTCGTCAAGTGCGACACCAACGGTTTCTTCCTGCAGCCAGCACTCTTCACGGACGCGACAAACGCAATGCGCATCAGCCGCGAAGAAATCTTCGGACCGGTCGCGGCGGTCATCCGTGTTAAGGATTACGACGAGGCGCTCGCGGTGGCCAACGACACGCCGTTCGGCCTTTCGTCGGGCATTGCGACGACCAGCCTGAAATACGCCACCCATTTCAAGCGCAACGCCGAAGCTGGCATGGTCATGGTCAACCTTCCAACGGCAGGCGTCGATTTTCATGTACCCTTTGGTGGACGGAAAGCTTCCTCCTTCGGCCCCCGCGAACAGGGCCGCTACGCAAGCGAATTCTTCACCACCGTCAAGACGAGCTATACACTCGGCTAACGCATCTTCCCAGTTGAGCCACATTGAAAGGTAAGTCTGATGGGATTTCCGTTGCTCTCTGCCTTGTCTGGACACTCGCACCTTCTCGGCGAAGGGCCGCGCTGGATCAAAGGGGCGCTTTGGTGGATTGATATCGAAGCCGGAGAACTTTGGAGCGCGACGAACGCAGACGACATCCGGTGCGCGCTAAAGCTTCCCTATCAAATCGGATCCTATGCCGCGACCACGGATGGCCGGTTTATTCTCGCCACCCGTAACGGCTTCCAAATGTACGACCCGTCGAGCGGCCTAGTAACCGACATCGCTGATCCGCAGCCAACGCGCATGACGCGATTCAACGATGGGCGTGTCGATCCGGCCGGCCGGTTTTGGGCGGGCACGATGGCAATCGACCCCGCCCGTTACGCGGAACCGCTTGGTATTCTATATTGTCTGGATAGTTCCGGTACCGCCGTCGAGAAGCTGTCCGGGCTGACCATATCAAACGGCATCGATTGGTCGAACGATGCGAGCACAATGTATTTGAACGATACAATGCGTGGCCAGACTCTCGCGTTCGATTATGATTGTGTGACGGGTGCGATCAACAACAGGCGGACTTTCGCGACGTATGATCCACAAAAGGGCCTCCCTGACGGGCTGGTCGTCGATGTTCACGACCATATCTGGACTGCGGTGATCGGCTCTGGAGAGGTCCTGCGCTTCCGTCCTGACGGGTCTCTCGATGCGGTAATCAACGTCGGCACCCGCTGGCCGACGGCATTGGCCTTTGGCGGAAGCGACCTTTCAACTCTCTATGTGACCACATCGCGTCATCTCATGGATAGTGAGCAGCCCGACGCCTCGGCCGGCCTGGTGTTTGAAAGTTCGACATCTTGGCGCGGACGCTCGGAAAATCTTTTGCCTGCTTCGTTTGGCCGCCATGCATAGGCTTCGCCAAATGACACGACGCGCTGAACGAGGCTAAGGAAGGCAAAATGCATTCCGACTTCAATGCAGAACTGCACGCGAGGCCATCGATATATTTTTCCGGGATGGCCTACGTCGAACATCTTGCCTTAAGGCCGATTGGCGACGCAGGAATTGTCTCTAGGCACGAGGCAGTCACCATCGAGGACGTAAATGATCCAGACGTCTATATCCAGATCGAGTTTCACACAGAGTTCGCCACTGTTACTCGGGTAACGCCGGTTTCCGAGCGTCCGCTGACTTGGCCGGTCCCGCGATTGTCGCATGAACAGTGCGAAGAATTGACTGGCCTTGGCGGAACAGAAATATCGTGCCGGGTTGGAATGCTCATTCTCGACAAGACGCCAGCAGACCTCGGCCACGTCCTTTCGGAGTTCGGGTTTCAGAACAGTGCCGCTTCGAACGTGGGAGGAGGTGCGGCCCAGGTATGTTCCGACTTCCGAGTTTCCGCCGAACTCGGCGCCAGAATCCTCTTTTTGAACGAAAGCTTGAACTCATACAGATTGGGGAGGATGGTCAGGAGGATATTCGAAATTGAGACCTACCGATGCATGGCACTCCTTGGTTTGTCGGAGGCGCGCAGATTAGGGCCGATCCTCAAACGATTTGAAGCGGACCTGGTTGGTCTGACCAATGATAATGTGCGAACAGATCCGCAAGGGCACAGGCAACTACTTGGAGAGATTACTGAATTGTCGGCCCAAGTGATCTCCGAAACGGCCGCAACTCGCAATCGATTTGGTGCCACATCAGCCTACGCACAGATTGTCGAAGAGCGCATTGCCGAACTGCGCGAGAGCCATGTTCCCGGTTTCCAGCGCTTCGGTGTATTCGTCGCCCGCAGGTTCAAACCAGCGGTACGAACATGCGCCGCTACAGCTTTGCGACTCGAACAACTCTCTATCGCCACGACCCACCTGCTTGATCTGCTCCAGACTAAAATTCAGGTCGAGATCGAATTTCAAAATGCGCGGCAGCTAGGCGTGATGGCTGAACGCGCGACGACCCAGATCCAGATCCAACGTGCGGTTGAAGGTTTCTCGGTCATTGCGATAAGCTACTATCTTATGAGCTTGATTGAGATTGCCTTGGGCGCCGCGGAACGGGCCGGCGTCCACATACCTTCGGCAATTGTTTTGACTTCCATCCCAGTAGTTTTGATCGTCGTCGCTCTCGCCATTCACCGCGTCAGGCATGCGATCGCCACTGCGCGAGGAAATTTGTAATCGGGCGGGCTAGTAGTGGAAGTGCAAACGGCTAAAGAGGTGCAGGGATTGATCAGGCGCAGGGTTGGGCCGAATGACGCCAACCGGCTTCGCAACGTCAGCGCCGACTCAATGATGTCCGGCGTCTGTCGTGACGCTTCGTGGTGTTGCAAATCCCACGTTGGGATGAAGAAGGATCTGCGTGGCTGCAACGAGCCTTGTGCCTGTCATTGTTCAACGGTCTGGGCTACGATGCTCTATGACGGGTGGCGTCATGCGGTCCAGCTCGTCGCCGAGCGGGACCCCCGCGATTATGAAGTTCCTGCAGCTAATTCAATGAATAGAAAAACATGTGGTGGGGTCCGGCTTTGAGCGCTTAATCACAGGCAAGGCAGTTATCAATGTTCCGCCTATCACGACCGATGCGGCGGCGTGGAGGCAGCCCTGACCCCCGCTGTTGACCAAGTGTTTTAGGACCTGCTTTGAGCCTGTTAGCGCCGACCGGAACGGTGAAGTGCATATCGAATGTCTGCAACTGCAACCTGACCGACATTCGTTCACAGTCCTTGCGCCGATGAAGCTCGTTGCGGTGAGAGCGCCATCCACAATCCAACCGTCGCTGCAAGGCCGCCGATGAGGAACACTGATGCATATCCGGAATGATCTGCGAGCAGACCGACCACAGGTCCCGTTGCTCCATAAGCGAAGTCCTGAAAGGCGACAAAGCCACCGACAGCTGTGCCGCGAACATGCGGGGGAACCCGTTTCACGACTTCGGTACCCATCGCCGGGAAAATCATCGAGCAACCAAGCCCGGTCAGTAACGCGCCGGTAAGCGCCGCATTGGGCCCCGGGGCGAGCCACAACAGATATTGTCCGCAAGCTTCCACAATAAGCGAGACGACGGCCACCCGCGTGCCGCCGACCTGGTCCGGTAGATGGCCGAAGACCATGCGCACCAGCACGAAGCCGACGCCGAAAAAGGACAGGCCAAGTCCGGCATGGGGCCATCCCCGGCTGAGGATGTAAAGTGGGAAAAATGCGCCGATCGCGGCAAAGCCGACACCTTGCAGGCCGACGACAGCACCCGACCGCCAAATCCGGCCAATGATACGCCAGAAGGATTGCCGCTGCCCAGCCTGCGGCGCCACGCCTGGAAGCCAGTGAATCGCCACGAGCCCAATGAGGGGCAGTATCGTGCAAGCGGCCATCAGCCCCGTGAAGCCTGATCGGTTCAGGGCCGCCATCCCAAGCGGTCCGCCGACAGCGAAGGCGCCATAGATCCCGATGCCGACCAGCGATATGACGCGGCCAGAACGGGCCGGCCCCATCAGTCCTAGCGCCCAACCCATCATGCCGACCATAGCGACGCTTTCGCCGATCCCCAGCAGAAGTCGGCCGACGATCAGGATGGTGTAGCTACCGGCGACAGGAAGTCGTGTCCAACTCGCCAGAAGGCAGACCAAACCGGCCGCGGCATATATCAGAAGCCCCCGCTGCATGGCAGGTTTGCCGCCGATGCGGTCGGATAAGGCTCCAGCCCAGCCGCGTGTCAGGATCGTCGACAGGAAGGCAATACCGACCGCCAGGCCGGCATACGTGTTGTCGAGACCGAGCCCCTGAACGACGTGTACAGGCACAGCGGGCAGCGACATGGCCACAGTCAGGTAGGAGAGAAACAGAGCGATCGTCAGCGCAAGGACGCGACGATAGGCGAGATCGGGTTGTTCAGAAACGCGCATGTATACGCACCTTTTTCGTTGTTGCAGGATGCGTTGATTGACGCTGAACGCTTGCGGCCGCTGATGCGGCATGGAAGAGCGAGTGGCATCGCGTTTCGCTGCGCGACTCTTTGCGCTCTCACCCTTGGATCCGGACATATTGTGCAAGGGAGCAAAGACGGGGCGAGTTCTTGGATTCGGGCCTAGGAGCGAGTACCACCGTAATCCGTGTGCTTGTCACGCCAGACACCGTGCGGGTGCGGCTGAGAAAAGTTGTAGGGGCTGTCCATGACAAGCTCGATCCACAACGAGGGGCCATCGATGCGAACATAGTCGCCCGTTCTCGACAGAGACGGCGAACCGGCAAAGCTCACACGGGTTTGGGCCAGCTCGCTTTCATAGCGGGCCATGAACAGGGCGGCGTTGGCGTCGTCGATGTCATGAACGTAGGCGGCGATCACCGCCAAGAGGAGGTCCCGTTGCTGGTCGCTCAACACTGCTGCTGCGATCCCCTCAGAGTTGGCCGGAAACGACCAGTCCCTTCCCGGGCCCATCACCACATCCGAGAATTTGCCATGGATTCGAGCACTCTCGCACTGACCATTGTCCAATGAGGCCAGGAGTGCCCGGAATGCATCCATGGCAGGCTTTTGAGGCGCGTGCATCACACCGTTGAATTCGAACGGAAAGGCTGGCTCGATGCCCCTAAACGATGGCGTCGCGCCGATTAGGATGCCCTCGCGATAGGTATTGGACAGAGCGAAATGGTGCCCGCCGAACTGAAGCTGCCACAAACCCGTGTCCGATGGTTCTCCGAGGAATGCAACATAGAAATCGCCGCGACCGTAGCGCTGGTCCTTTCCAATCTGCCGCAGAAAATCGTCAGCGTTCAGGTGCTGCTGAAGTTCTTCGTAGCCCTGGCCTTTCCCGCTGCCAGTCGCCGCGGCAAGCAGGGCATCCAGATGTTGCCATTGCGACGGTGAAAGTGTTTCCAGGCGTAGTCCGATGCGACCGCGCCGGCCCATTCCCCATTGCGGATAGGTATGCCAGCGTGACGCATTCGCCAGCGAGTATGGCCGCAGGAGATCCGATCGCTGCTTGTCAGACAGCGCAGCGGCAAATGCGCGGGCCCGCTCAAGGACGGTGCGGCCATTCGCCAAGGCCGCCGGTGTGGCTGTCGTAATAACGGTGTCGGGCTGGGCCGACGCGAGAGAAGAGTCAACTGGCTCGGTGCATCCGAGCAAAATGGCGCCCAAGGCAAACGTGGAATTGCCGATGAAACCGCGGCGCAAGGGTTTATTTGCGGGGCGCGTTGCGCCCGCCTTGAACATACGCATGTGTTGATCTTTCGAGGTCGTGGAGTTTACCGGGTACGCCGCCTTGGCCGCGCGGCCGACCGGAACGGGCGCCTGATCAGAGAGTCAGCCGGAATAACCGGGCTGGTCAATATCCGCGAGAAGGCTCGGGCCAGCCGGTTCCCATTGGAGAAGTGACCGGGTGCGCGCGCTGGAGACGGCCATGTCGGCACCCGCCATATTTGCGAACCAGCCAAAGTGCTCACGCTCTCTTGGCTCGACTGGCAAGCCAAGACGACGGCCGATTACTTCAGCGATTTGCCTGAACGGCACGGCCTCGTCGGCGACCGCATGATAAACAGGTTCGGTTACGCCTTTCTCGAGGGCGAACCGGTAGACCCTGGCAGCGTCGAGCCTGTAAACACCGGACCAGCAGTTCTCACCGCTGCCAATATAGGCGGACACGCCTGTCTCTCGCGCGAGGCGAACCACGATGGGAATGAACCCGTGATCGCCCAGGCCATGCACGGACGGTGCAAGCCGCACCGTAGCAACCCGCACGCCGCGCTCTGAGAGTACCCGTGCTGCTGCTTCCGACTTTCGCGGGCCCGCCGGGCCGGGAACATCGGCTTCGGTCGCACCGCGTGGGAGCCCCGATAGGCCTGACGTCACGAGAAGCGGCCGTTGCGATCCTTCCAATGCACCGCCGAGTGCTTCAATAGCGCGCCGATCCTGTTCCGCGCTTTCGGGGAACCTGGAGAAGTCATGATTGAACGCGGTATGGATCACCGCGTCTGAATCCTCGGCAGCACGACGCAGGACATTGATGTCGTCAAGTGTGCCTTCAACGATCTTCACGCCTTGGGCAATCAGCGCCGATGCTTTCTCCCTGTTGCGGGCAAGCCCCGTGACCTTGTGGCCGGCATTCAGTAGCTCGTTGACAACGGCTGAGCCGACCCAACCGGTGGAGCCAGTTACAAATACGTGCATAGGGGTTCTCCTTGTTATTCGTCAGTTGACCCGTACGGAGAGCTCGACATCCTCGGCAAAGGGAAGAGACATGTAGCCCGCAGCCGGCGCGCGCACGCGGTCTAGATATTCCGGACAAAAATCAGCATTGTCCGCTATGATGAGGGCTCCAGGCCTGAGGCGGCTTTCCACCAGACTCAGGATTTCCGGATAGAGCGACTTTGCGCCATCCAGCAGCAGCAGATCGATCGTCTCAGGTAGATCAGTTCTCAGCGTTTCGAGCGCGTCGCCTTCCCGGATTTCGACGAGATCGATAACACCGCCTTCGGTCAGATGCGCACGCGCTCTCGCTACTTTCGAGGGTTCGAATTCGCTGGTGATCAGCCGCCCGCCGCCATTGTCACGCAGTGCTGCAGCCAGGTGCAGTGTCGAGATGCCGAACGACGTGCCGAACTCAACAATGCTGCGGGCTCGGGAACTGCGCGCCAGCATATATAGCAGCAGTCCGGTCTCCCTTGAGACCGGGAGCCACAGATCCTTCATCAAACCATAGAGATGCAGATATTCGGTCTTGCTCCGCATCAGCCGGTTCCGCTCATCGCGCGAGAGCGCTGCGAGGGATGGGCTTTTCGCGGCATCAGCTTCATTAAAAAGGCGATCCAGTAATGGCGCCAGCGGCGCGGTACTAAGCGTGGTCATGTGGTTCCAATCTACAAAGGAGTTGTTTTGTCTCGCGATACTAAATACGATTGTTTCGTCGCATTAGCTAATCGCATTGACAGAGCCCCGGATGACCCATCAATCAACCCGTTGCATTTCCTCACGAAAGATGCCGAAGCAGGCCCGCTCAACGGCGCTCGTGGAAGCGATTTTGGAAGCCGCTGTTCAGGTTTTGGCAGAGGAGGGCGCGCGGCGCTTCACCACGGCGCGAGTCGCTGAGAAAGCGGGCGTGAGCGTCGGCTCCCTCTATCAGTATTTCCCAAACAAGGCCGCCATTCTGTTTCGACTGCAAAGCGACGAATGGCGGCGGACGAACCGGCAGTGGGAAGCGATCCTCGGTAACGCTATGTCGCCCCCTCTCGAACGGCTGAGGTCCCTGATTCTCGCTTTTCTCCGTTCCGAGGTTGAAGAAGCCGCGCTCCGTGTCGCATTGGATGATGCCGCACCGCTCTATCGCCATTCCCCTGAATTGTACGAAATTGAGGCGGAAGGCGACCTCATCGTTTCGAGGTTTATGAGCGAAGTCCTTCCAACGGCCACCGAAGCAACCCGGCAATTGGTAGGCGACGTTATTGCGACCACCCTGACCGCCGTTGGGAGCGAGTTCTCGGAGACCCCCAGGTCCGATCCCGAAATCGCAGTCTATTCGGACGCAATCGCTGACATGCTATGTGCGTATCTGGAGCGAATGGCACACCGTCAATCGGGGCAGGAAGCCAGCCCGACAGATCAGCGCGCCGGTGGTGGTATCCAGCTTCAAAAGGGTGACTTCCAAAGCCATTAATCCGCGGTCCACGAACGCGTTGCCTTCTAGCTGCTTGCCGAGCCGGAAGGTCAGCGAGAAACGGGGGCAGTTCGTTGACCTCTAGGGTCCAGAATGGCGTTGAGCTGAGTGAGCATGAGCCGTCAAATAGGCGGCAATCGCCTGTTCTCTGCGGATGAGAGACACAATGGTCACGACCGCAGGCTTCCAGCAACAATCTACGATCTCCCTATCATCACTGATACGGCGAAGACGCGCGATCACGAAAGTAAACGATACAAAAATGAGCGGGGTCAAACTGGCAAAGTTCGCCATGGCTCGCTACTAACCAGTTCAAGAACGAAATCGACGAAGGCGCGGACCTTCGCCGGGACAAATTTCGCGGGATGGTAATAGGCATAGAGTGGAAAGGTCTCAGTCGACCAATCGGATAGGAGATGGACCAGTTGTCCATCGGCTAGTAGGTGTTGCGCATATAGCTGGAGAAGCTGCGCGACCCCTTGGCCGCCTAGGCACGCACCAACCAGGCTGCCCGTATCATTCACTAGCAGCCGCCCCTTCACCGAGACCGGGATGACCACTTCTCCTCTGTTGAACTCCCACGCGAAGTGACGACCGCTGCTTGGGTCACGCAGCAGCACACATTCGTGCTCTTGCTCAAGATCCTTGGGATGGGTTGGAACGCCGTGGCGCGCAAGGTAGTCGGCCGACGCACATGTGATAACTCGGGTCTCGAGCAGCAACCTAGTGACAAGCGCCGATGATTCCGGAACGCCAAATCGCACTGCGACATCAAAGCCGTCGGCCACGAGATCGCCCATCCGGTCCCGAACGCTGATCTCCAAGGAGAGATCCGGAAATCTGGCTAGAAATGTCTCGACCTTTGGTGCAAGCAAATAATGCCCGAACGCTCCATCCACGTTCACTCGCAGCCGGCCCTGAACGGCTTCTTTTGCGCCGGTTGCGAGGATTGTCGCCTCCTCGATCCCCGACAGGTGAGGTGCAACGGCTTCGTAGAACCGCCGGCCTTCATCCGTAAGAGTAATTGACCGGGCGGTGCGGTTGAAGATGCGAAGCCCCACGCGCGCTTCCAGGCGCGCAACGGCCCGGCTAACCGCAGGTTGCGTGAGTCCGAGCGCCTCCCCTGCCCGTACGAAACTGCCAGCCTCTATCACCGCCGAAAGCACGCCAATCCCGCTTAGCAGGCGCGAGTCGAATGCCATAAGCCCAACTTCCTGTCATCGATAGCTTGACTACTATGCATTTGGAGAATGGATAATCAAAAATTACAAGCTCCTCAATGGCAATGTGATGGGCTTTGTTCAGTAAAGAAGGAGCAGCACGGTGAACAACGAAGGAAGAGTAGCGATCATCACTGGCGCCTCGCGGGGAATTGGCAAGGCGATCGCAGAACAACTGGCGCACGATGGATTCGCGGTCGTTGTCAATTATGCCAACCAGGTCGCTGAGGCGACGCGGACCGTTGATGCCATTAAGGCCTTCGGCGGACAGGCCGTCTCTATAAAAGCGGATGTGGCTGACGAAACCGAAGTTCGGGCCCTGTTCGATAAGGCAACGCACGAATTCGGCGGTATCGACGTGGTCGTGAACTGCGCCGGCATCATGATCCTCGGCCCGGTGGCCGAATTCGATCTGGATGGGTTCGATCGTATGCACAGGACCAATGTGCGGGGCACCTTCGTAGTCAACAAGTTTGCAGCGCATCACGTGCGCGCCGGCGGTGCGATCATCAATGTCTCAACTTCTGCTGAGCGCCAGGCGCTGCCCGGCTACGCTGCCTATGCGGCCAGCAAGGGCGCGGTTGAAGCCATCGGCCTGATCCTAGCTCGCGAACTCCGCGGTAGGGACATCACGGTCAATACTATTGCCCCCGGTCCCACCGCAACAGACCTGTTTATGAACGGCAAGGACGAGGCGACCATTGATCGTATCGCCAAGCTTAACCCAATGGAGCGGCTCGGCGCGCCCGCTGACATCGCTGAGGTCGTCTCCTTCCTCGCCGGGCGCACCCGCTGGATCAATGGTCAGGTAATCTATGTCAATGGTGGAATGAATTAACGGCATCACCCCGAGCTAACGAGATTAGGGGCGGAGAATGACGTTCCCATATTCAGAGTGACGCAGTCGTTAGCGCAGGCTGGTGCGACAAGAATTTACCCCAATGTCTTTCACAGGTTTGTTTCCGTCGCGATGCGCGGCGTCTGGTGGACAAGATGTTGTCTTGGCTGATGTTCAAGGTGGAACTCTGATTGCTTTCGAACACAAAGCGCTCGCAAATAGTGGAAAAGCCGCCTAGGCGGCGGCTACTCCCTGGCCTAAGAGGTCTACCTTATAGTGCTTGGCGTATTCATTCTCGATCGCGGGAATGATTTTCTCGATAGTGAAGTAGTAGCTCCAAAACTCTGTCTCGCGCAGGTCGTTGACCACGCCATTGTAGTCTTGGAGACTGGTGACCGTCCACACCATCACATCGGTGCAATCGGCTGTGAACGCTTCACAATCATAGAATGTCATCTTGGCTCCCGGATAGCGTTCAAGAATGGGATCAAGAACATTCTTGCCAAAGGCAAAGCGCCCATTTTCGCCATGGGGGGGCAGTGCCAGCCATTCTGGCGTCGTCTTGATCAACCAGAATATGGTCATTGGGTTTGTGGCAAGGTCGTACAGTGAATTGGTTTCAGTCATTCGATCCCTTTTTCTGCAAACTAAAATTGGTTGTCTATGTCTACTGACCCCCGTGACCCTCGTTTAAGTAGAAGTCCCGTGCGGCGTTAGAGAGAAATACGATTGATTCCTCGTCTTTGGTAATCGCATTCCCGAGTGTGCAGACAGGGGATGCCAACTCACTGATTTCATCGTTGAAAACGACAAAATGGTCAGACATCTGGAACTTCTTGAGACAGTTTCAGGTGCTGCCTTTCGCGTTTCAGGGGCAGGGTGGAATCGTCTGCACTGTGCTCACCCGGCCTACCGCAGTAAATATAGAGAGGTGGCTCGGGAAAACTGAACATCTGAGATAAGTGGCTTTCGGCTTTTGAACCCGGCACTATGCCGATAACAGGAGCCATGATGACGAAACGACCCCGCCGCAACCACAGCCCTGCCTTTAAGGCAAAAGTCGCGCTCGCCGCGATCAAGGGTGAAAAGACAATGGTCGAGCTCGCTCAGCAGTTCGACGTGCATCCGAACCAGATCAAGCAATGGAAAGATCAACTGCTCGACGGCGCTGCCGATGTCTTCGATGACGGCCGCAAGGAGACCGCGGAGCCTGTTGTCGATGTCAAAAGCCTGCACGCCAAGATTGGCGAACTGACGCTGGAGAACGATTTTTTAGCCGGCGCGCTCGGCAAGGCCGGATTGCTGAGCGGAAAACGATGATCGACCGGAACCACGAACTGTCCGTCTCCCGTCAGGCCCGGATACTCGGCATCAGCCGTGGCAGCGTCTACTACCTGCCACAACCGGCCTCGGCTGTCGATCTGGCTGTGATGCGCCGGATCGACGAACTGCATCTGGAATATCCTTTCGCCGGGAGCCGGATGCTGCAAGGGCTTTTGAATGCAGAGGGCCATGCCGTCGGCCGCCTGCACGTTCGGACCCTGATGAAGAAGATGGGCATTGAGGCGATCTATCGTCGCCCGAACACCTCCAGACCCGCGCCGGGCCACAAGGTCTATCCCTATCTTCTCAAGAACCTCACCATCGTCAGACCCAACCAGGCCTGGGCGATGGACATCAGTTATATACCGATGGCACGGGGCTTCGTTTATCTTTGCGCTGTCGTCGACTGGTTCAGTCGTCGGGTTCTGTCGTGGAAGCTGTCGATCACGCTGGAGACGGCGTTCTGCATTGAGGCGGTCGAGGAGGCGTTGTCGCGCTACGGCAAGCCGGAGATATTCAATACCGACCAGGGTAGCCAGTTCACGTCACTCGACTTCATCAAGCTGCTGAAGGATGCCGAAATCAGCATCTCGATGGACGGCAAGGGAGCCTGGCGGGACAATGTCTTCGTCGAAAGGCTGTGGCGATCGATCAAATACGAAGAGGTCTATCTCCACGCCTACAAGTCGGTTCCGGAGGCACGCACCGGCATTGGCCGGTATCTGGCATTCTATAATGGCCGACGCCCACATTCATCTCTTGACCGGAAAACACTCGATCAGGTCTACTTCAATCAGCCGCAGCCAATATCGATCGCGGCATGACCAACGCCGCAAACCACTGAGCAAAACGTCCGAAACTGTTCAGACAAACCGAGCCACCTCTGTTCTCTGATAGAAGCGCTGGGATATCAGGGCGCGGATCGTACTTTGTGCCTTCCAAAAGCAAGGAATACGCAGCCTTGCGAACATCGCGTCGTGAGGCTCCATCCAACGCAAGTGTGCGCAGTTCTCCCTCGAATTGCCCTGATGCGTGAGAAGAAGACAACAGTTCCAGTATCAAGTCGCGAAGGGGACTGTCGATCGCCGGATTCATCAGCGCCGCAACATCATCCCTGATGTCGGCGGTGAAGAATGTGCCCACATTGAACTGCCGCCAAGCATCGTTCCGGCGGAAGAGCGGGTTGGTTTCCGCGAGCATGCTTAGGGTCTGCAGAAGGGTCTTCTTTGAGTTGGTTGTAAATTCGGACGGATCACCGTTCGCGACCACGGCGTAGGGATCAAGCCCAATCAACTGACGCTGTGTCGATCCTTGTGCGAGGGCTGCCATCCATCCGAGCATGCCCCTCAATTCGGTTCGGACCGTTCCCTTCGGTGCAACAACGGACAGAACACGCGCTAGGGACAGGCGATCGGCAGGATTATCGATCCGCCTGACGAGGTACCTGGCGGCGCAGTACTCAGCGACAATGCGGTGTACCGGCTCATGCAGTCCCGGCTCAAAGGAGGGCTTTAGAAGACGGGTATCGGCGAGAAAATGTGCATCTTGAGGATTATCTGCAACGAGCGATCGCAGATATGGGTAGTCGCTCGAGGTAAGGCTTTCGCTGGAGCTGACGCTCGCGCTTCCCGAAAGCATAAGCTTCGCAAACACCTCACAAGCCATCTCAACGATGTCACCGTCGGGCGGACGGTTCGGGCGTTTTACTCGCGGGTTTGCCTCATGAGCGAGACGGCGAACAGCGTCGAGGTATATGACCTTTTTAGAGACGAAATGCCGTCCGCTCTCGATGTAGGCTTCACCGAAGAGCAACAAGAACTGCGGGTTTCCGAGAAGGGCATCCAGTTCGAAGCGAGCGCATTCGGCCGAGAAAGCATCAAAGCTTTCACCGGGGAAGCTTGCGGCGAAAAGCTGGCGCTGTTCTGACAGAGTGAAGGCTTTGAGCTTAACCACTACGGGTTCGATCCCAAAGTAGTCTTTCACATGCTCGGTCTCGGCAGTGTCCCACTCGCTGGAACGGCCAGCAAAGATGACCGTGCCGCTACCCGATTCACTGGCTTTCACGATGATGTCTTCGACGCCCAAAGGGTCTACGCGCGCGACCTCGTCCATTGCGTCAATGACCAGAGCTTGAGGTGCCGCCGCGAGCGCCTTATTTCGGAACACACTGGCTCGAGTGGGGGTAACATTCAAAAGCTGGCCGAGCTGCGACAAAAGCTCCGTTTTTCCTGCACCCGGTTCGGCAAGGACAAGGAACAGCGAGCCCATGCGGGGTAGTTGCTCCTCACTACAGCTCCGCTCACCAACAACCAGCTCTCGTGAAATGTAAGATTGTTCCACACCCTGGTGGTACCAGTGTGCCGAGCAGTTTTCCATCATCTGGCTGGCGAATTAACACTTAAATAGACCACTATTACATCGCGCCGACGACGTCGTTTTTGCGGGATATCTCAGCGGTCTGATGAGTGGTGCGAACGCAGCTGTTTGCCTGCTTAACGTCCGCTTTTGGGATCAGCACTTTGACTTTAAACGACCGAAATGGGGCGCGAAGCTGCCATTCGCCTTGATGGAAATCGAACACCAGAACCTGCTGAGAAGTGGGTCTTCCACTTCTGGTTAAGGGGCCACACATTTCATGCTTCGCGTCGAAACCTAGTTTCGGTATGCCCCCGGGAATGTAATGTCCTGATCAACCAAGACGTTGAACTTGTAGCCCGGCCGGATTTCCAGCGTAGGCTGGACGTTGAGATTTCGGCTGATCGTCTGCTCGGCGACGCGACCGAAGCTCTCCGCGAAATTCCGCCTTGCGGCATCGGATGCCGTTTCCTGCGTGGCAAGCGTCGAACTTTCCGGCAAGGATGCGTCGATCCCTGTTCCAATCAGCGCGATCAGCGCCGCCGAGCCGAATGTTCTCCAATAGTGGTTGTTCACCTTGTCGTGGAAACCGCCATAGCCTTGCGAATCCGTTCCCGCCATGCCGCCAATCTGCAGCGTGGAGCCGTTCGGGAAAATGATATCCGACCAGACGACGAGGACGCGGCTTTGCCCGAACGACACTTTGCTGTCGTAGCGTCCGAAGAGCTTCGTCCCCTGCGGAATGAGGAGGCGATGCCCTGTTGCACTGTCATAGACGTTCTGGCTGACCTGGGCGGTGATGCGGCCGGGCAGATCCGAATTTATGCCGGTGATCAGCGTCGCCGGAATAACCGAACCGCGTTTCAGTTCAAAGGGTGACTGCTGCGGTATGACGCGGTTCGGCAGGTAGCCGACCTCCTTGAGATCGGCGTTGAAGAAGTCCTCTTTGGAACTCTGGCCGTTCGGGTCGACATTCTGCCCCCCGAGCCCGGCCCGCAACGCGGCGGCATAAAGATCCGAGGTGGCGCCGGTGGTCGTCGATGACGCAGCGTTCGTCGTCGTACCTGCCGAGGTGGTCTCGTCTGCCCTCGCGTCCAGCTTCCTGCGGTCGATGGTGAGTGGTGCGTCATAGGCCGCGTCATTCGCCTGTAGCCGGGCCATGCGCTGGCGATGCCGCTCACGCAGATATTGCTCCCGCTGTTCCCGCTCGAGACGGGCACGCCAGACCGCTTCGTTTTCCAACTCCTGCCCGCGCTGCTGTTCCTGTTTTTGTCCCGGCTGCGGCGTGAAGGGATTGTCCGCCTTCTCGTCCTGTTTGGTCTCGACGGGTGTCGGCTGGAACGTGGTCTGTTGCTGCGGCTCGCCGATGATGCCGTCCGTCACGCCGCGCTTGATCTGGTCGGCGAAGGTCGAGGCCGGATTGCCGGAGCTCGTTTCCGGACCGCTGTCCTTTCCGAAGTAGAGTCCGCGGGAGGTAAGCCCATAGAAAATGACGCCAAGGAAGGCGATCACCAGCACGATCACCACGACAATCGGCAGGCGGTTGATCCGCTTGATACCGGATTCCGCTTCGTCATTCGCAGCGCCGCCGAGCTTGAGGGATTGCACCATCGTTGCCTCCCCTCAGCCGCGTCGCATCAGCGAGAGCGCGCTCGCCGGTGTCGCGCCGCTTGCGGTGACGGTGTAGGCCCGGCCCAGTTCGACACTGTCGGTCGAAAGACGCGCCAGCACTTGCCCGTCGAATGGTGCGATCACATAGGCGAGCGGGATGACCTTCGTTCCGCTGTCCGTCTTCTGGTCGGTGACGACTGCATAGCCCCAGCCTTTCAACGCCGCCTCCAGCGCCTGACCGAACGGCGAGGCGTCCGGCTTGAGCGCAACGGTCGCTTTGCCGGGTCCGATCTGCTCGGCAAGCCGGCTGACCATATCGCCGGCAATGGCGCTTGCCGCCGGGCCGGAGATTTCCGGCGGCGCATTGCTGGCGACGAGACCATCAGTTCCCATCGACTGGCATCCGGAGAGGAGGATGGCGAAGGTGCAGGCTGCGGCAAAGGCGCGGATGGGGCGGAGGTGGAAGACACGCATCACCGTCCTCCCCTTCTGATCGTCACCTTTTCGTGTTTCCAGCCGACGCCGGAGACCAGCACCGCGCGATCGATGTGATAGTCGATCACCATCATGTCGCCCTTCATGCGGTAGTTGACGATCCGGTTCTGGCCGCCGGAGGTGACGAACAGCACTGGCGCATCCTGGCCGGAGATCGAGCGCGGGAATTGGATGTAGGTTTTCAGGCCATCGGAATAGACCCGCGTCGGCCGCCAGCCGGCTCGGCCCGAGACCGAGTAGGAGAAGTTGAGCCGCTCGGCCGGCACGCCGGCGCCTGGGATCGTGCTCGCCTCGAGCCTTGCATTGATATCCGCGAGCTTCGCTGAGACGTCCTCCGGATACTCGAATCCGACGCGGGCCATATATTGGCTGGAATGCGACTTGAGCTGGATATGATAAGTCCGCCGCGAGGTCGTCACCACCATCGAGGTGACGAGACCGGGCTCCGACGGCTTAACGATCAGGTGGATCGCCTGGCCGCCCGCCGCCCCCGATGTGGCCGGTTCGACCTTCCAGCGCACCGTGTCGCCGACGAGCACGTCGCGAACCACCTCGCCGCCCTGAAGCTCGATGTCGCAGACCTGAAGCGGCGAGCAGACAACGGAGGGCTGAACCTCGCCATAGAGAAAGATCACCTTCCCGTCCGCTCCCTTGGTCACCAACCCGCGCGATCCGCGCCACTGGGTAGAAATCCCCATGCCCTCGACCTCGTTGGCGGTGACGCCGTCGGCCGCGACCGCATCGAGAGGTGCAAGGACGGAGAACGCCAGCACCGCCGAAGTGATGGCGCCCGCGGTCAACGTGGCCCGTAGTTTTCTGTGACGGATATTCATGTTTGGGCCATGCCTTTCAAAGCTGCGCTGTCCAGTCGAAGTCGCGAAGATAAAGACCGATGGGGTTAAGGCGGATGACACCCTCGTCCTGCGGCGGCGTGAGGGTTACGGTGGCGATGCCGCGGAAACGGCGGGTGGCCGTCTCCTTCCCGCGGCGATCGCGCTCGAACTCGGTCCAGTCGACCTGATAGGACTGGTTCGACAGCGCGACGATGTTGTTGACCTCGACCGCAACCGTGGCGGTCTTCGCCTTCTCGAAGGGCGAATTGGAACGGAACCATGCGTTGACCTTCTCGGTCGCAGGATCCGAGGTCCTGAGCAGGCCGTAGGTCCGGTCGATATATTGCTTCTGCACGACCGCATCCGGCGTCACGGACCGGAAATTCGAGACGAAGCTGCCGAGCGTGGCGCGCACCACACGCGGGTCGGCATATTCGATCTGCTGCGGGAAGCCGGCATTGGAGGCCGTGCCGAGCTTGTCGACCTCGACGATATAGGGAACGAGCTTCACCTGCGTGCTTTGATAAAGCGCGTAGCCGAAGCCGATCACCGCCATGACCATGCCGGTGACGCCGACGATGCGCCAGGCCGCGGCTGCTCTCACATAGGAGCCATAACGCTCGTTCCACTCGTTGCGTGCCGCAAGGTAAGGGTTGGAAACATGGGAAGTATTTGGCGGATTGCGTCGGGCCATGGGTGATCAACCTCCAGCTATTTGTTCTCGTTCATGGGCGGGGGTGGAGGTGGCGGCGTGGGCCGGTCCGACTGACGCGTCTGGTCGAGCTTGGCGTTGGCGAGGCCGAGCAGCGATCCGGCATAGGCGCCGGGAGAGGCGATCGCCTTGTCCTTCGCCGCGGATCCTGCGGCCCATCCGGCATTTCCGATCCCCGATGCCATGCCACGCAGCGCCGCTCCAGCCATCGAGGAGCCCCCTGCCCGCGCCGAGCTCGCCGTCTGCGCTCCTTTCGTTGCAGCGCTCGCACCGAGGAAAGCGCCGCCGGCTGCGAATGTCGCGGCCTGGCCGCCATGGCGGATAGCCTCCATGCCGCCCGCGATCGAGGCGCCCTGGACCACGCCCTGCAGGATGGGCGGAACATACATGGCGATGACAAAGACCACGACCGAGATGCCGGCGATGGCAAGTGTGGTGATGAACTGCTCGGAGGTCGCCGTCGGCGCTTCGGCCAGGCCTAGCAGGATGTCCGAGCCGATCTTGGCGATCATCACCAGCGCCATCAGCTTCATGCCGACCGAGAAGGCGTAGACCAGATATTTGACCGCGAAATCCTTGGTCAAGGACGAGCCGCCGAGACCCAGCATGATCATGCCGGCGAGCAGGCCGACATACATCTCGACCATGACGGCGACGAAAATCGCGGCGACCAGCGAAAAGCATACGACGACCACGACCATGGCGAAGACCGCAGCGATCGCCAGCGCATTGTCTTCCCACAGACCGAACTTCGCCTGTTCGGACATCTTGGTCGCGACCCGGATGCCCGCATCAAAAATGTTTGCCGGTGAGGCCGAGCCGCCGCCGGAACCGATCTGATAGAGGCTGTCGACCACGGTCTTGGCGAAGGACGGACCTTGGTCGAGGATGAAGGCGAAGAGGCCGATGAACATGATCCGCCGGACGAGCTCGGCGAACCAACTGTCGAGCGCTGCGGCGTTGATCGCCAGCCACACGGCGGCAATCCCGACCTCGATGCCAGCCAGGATCCAGAACAGCGACCGCGCCGCGTTCATCACTGTCGCCTCCCAGCCCTTGGCGGCCGTGACAACGGAGTTTTCCAGTGTGGTTAGAACCGAACCCTCTTGGGCAAGCACCGGTGTCGCGACCAACAGGATGAGGCCGATCGAAATGAACGATAGCTCCAGCTTCCGGGAGGGGCGGACGATCACCATCGCGGCTTCATCTCCTGCCCGCCACGGATGTCGCGCTCCGGATCGCCGCTGAAGAACTTTTCGCGATGCTCGCGGCGCTCGGTATCGGAGGCAGGTTGCGTAGCGGCCGCGCCCGATCCGGACACGGGCGCCGGACGCGGTTGGACCACGATCCAGGTGACGACGCCGGCACCGAGTGCAACGATCCCCGCCAAGACGAGGGTGATAATCAGACGCGAGCTCACCAGCGCGGCTCCATTGTCTGGCCGCCGCGGATGTCACGCTTAGTCGCGCTGAAGAACTGCTCCCGGCGCGCCTGCGCCAGATCCTTCTGCGCCTGTTCGGACTGGAACCACGTGCCCATCATGGTCATCTGCTGGGAGACGAGACCCCGCAGCTTCTGCATCTGCGCAACCTGCTGCGCCGCTATCTGATGCCCGACCTGAAGCGCCTTCATTTGCCCGTCAGCCGATTCCGACATCGAGCGCAGCGACGACATGGTGCTCTCCTCGCTCGAGAACTGGTCGGCCGTCAGGTTCGCCGCCTTCAGTGTTCCGGCGATCGTGTCGCGGTTGGTGTCCGACCAGTTCTGATAGGTCGTGGAAAAGCTTGCCCCGTCCGGCAGATTGCTCTTCATCTCGGAAAAACTCTGGAAGCGCTGCTTCAGCACGTCGTCGATATTGCCCATCGAGAAGGCGACGCCTTGCCCCTGTGCGACGATGTTCTGCAGGCTCTTCAGGTCGCTTTCGACCTGCCCCCAGATGTGGTTCGGGAGCTGCGCCGTGTTCTGCAGGAGATTGTTGTAGATGTTGAGCTGGTTCTGGATCTGCTCGGCAAGCTGGGAGATCTGAGTGATCTGGTTGTTCACCTGCTCAGCCGATTTGCCGACCAGCGAGACGAGCTCGGCATTGTTGGCGAGCTGCGTCCATTCCGTGGCCTGCCCGGTGACGCCGCCGGCATAGGCAGGAACTGATAGAGTGGAAGAGAGTATGACCGTCGTGGCGACTGCGGCGCGCACCATCCTATTCGGCCGGGAAGAGTGTATCGGCATGAGCGATCCCCCTTTGCTGGAGCCAGTGGAGGGGCCATGCGGCCCCGTGTTCGGAATGCAGGGCGCGAATGCGCTTCAGATCTTCCTTGCCGGACGCCCCGACAAAGGAGAGCGCGACGGGACCGAGCGCCATGTCGAAGAGCCTGCGGCCTTCGGGCGAGACAACGTAGTATTCGCGCTTCGGAAGCGCCGTCGCGACGATCTCGATCTGCCGCTCGTTGAAACCGATGCGCTCATAGAACTCTCTGGTGCCGGGCTCCCGCGCCGCGCCGTTCGGCAGGCAGATCTTCGTCGGGCAGGATTCCTTCAGCACGTCGATGATGCCGGAGCGTTCCGCATCCGAGATCGACTGGGTTGCAAGCACCACGGCGCAATTGGCCTTGCGCAACACCTTCAGCCACTCGCGGATCTTGTCGCGGAAGACGGGATGGCCAAGCATCAGCCAGGCCTCGTCGAGGATGATCAGGCTGGGGGCGCCGGTCAGCCGTTTCTCGATGCGGCGGAACAGGTAGGTGAGAACCGGCACGAGATTGCGTTCGCCCATGTTCATCAGTTCCTCGATCTCGAAGCACTGGAAGGCGCCGAGTGCGAGGCCGTCCTCCTCGGCATCGAGAAGCTGGCCCATAGGACCGTCGACCGTATATTGGTGCAGCGCGTCCTTGATCTCGCGCATCTGAACACCGGACACGAAGTCAGAGAGGGAGCGGCCGCGCGATTCCGCCATCAGCCCGATCTGCCGGGAGATGGCGTTACGATAGTCCGGTGTGATCGTCACACCCTGCAGCGCGACCAGCGTTTCGATCCACTCCGACGCCCAGGCGCGGTCGCCATCGGTCGAAAGTTCGGCAAGCGGGCAGAAAGCCAGCGCCTTCACTTCGCCTTCTGCCGAAGGACCGATATCGCCGCCGATTTGGTAGTGATCGCCATTGAGCCCGAGCGTCAGCGGCAGCATCGAGCCACCCTTGTCGAAGGCGAAGACCTGCGCGCTGGCGTAGCGCCGGAACTGCGCGGCGATCAGTGCCAGCAGGGTGGATTTGCCCGAACCGGTCGGCCCGAAGATCAGCGTATGCCCGACATCGTCGACATGCAGGTTCAAGCGGAACGGCGTCGAGCCGCTGGCAACCTGCATCAGCGGCGGTGAGCCAGGCGGATAGAACGGGCAAGGCGCCGTCGGGCTCCCCGACCAGACGCTATTGAGAGGGATAAGATCGGCGAGATTGCGGGTATTGATCAGCGGTTCGCGAATATTGGCATAGGAAACGCCCGGCAGGCTGCCGAGAAAGGCATCGGTCGCATTCAGCGTCTCGATCCGTGCGCCGAAACCTTCCGCCTGGATCAGCCGGCGAACAGCCTCGCACTTCTCTTGGCAGCGAGCCTGCTGCTCGTCGAAAATCACGATGACAGGCGTATAGTAGCCATAGGCGACGAGTTGGGACGACGCTTCGGCGATCGCGTCCTCGGTCTCGGCCACCATCATCATGGCGTCCTGATCGACTGAGCGGCTTTGTGTCTGAAAGAGCTGATCGAAGAAGGGCCTGACTTTCTGCTGCCATTTCTTGCGGGTACGCTCGAGCTTCCCCCTGGCCTCTTCGGCATCGAGGAAGATGAAACGCGAGGACCAGCGATAGGTGAGCGGCATGAGGTCGAGGCTGTTCAGGATACCCGGCCAGCTCTCGGCCGGCAGGCCGTCGATCGCCACGACACCGAGAAAACGATTCTCCACCAGCGGCGTCAGGCCATGCTGCAACTCGGCCGTCACCAGCCAGTCGAGATACATGGGAATGTCAGGCAGGCGCACCGGATGGTTTTCGCCGGTGATGCAGAAGCGAATGAACTGGAAGAGCTCGTCATAACGGGCAACCCGAAAGCCACCACGCTCCGACGTCTCCCGTGTCATCATCCGGCGGATCGACACAACGTTCGCGAGATATTGCTCGGCCTCGCGGATCGAGGTCAGAAATGTCTCGAGCGCCTTGTCGGCATAGGTGGCGGACCTGCTGCCGGCGTCGGAATAGACGTAGCGGGTCAGCCCCGAGCGCCGCGGCTCCGGTGGCCGCCAGGTCAGGATCAGTGCGTGCCGGCTCTCGAAATGGCCCCTCTCCTTCTGGAAATGCGCACGCCGTTCGGCGTCGATTGCCCGTGTGACCGGATCGGGGAAGTGGCAATCATCCTCGGCCGGATAATCGCCTGTCGGAACCCTGACGGCCTCCACCTGGATCATCCACCCGGAGCCGAGCCGCGACAGGATCGCGTTGATCTGCCGCGACACCTCGTTGCGCTCGGCGTCGGTCGAGCTCTCGCTGTCCGGTCCCGCGAAATACCAGCCGGCCATCAGAGAGCCGTCCTTCAGCAGGATGACACCGTCATCGACCAGCCCGGCATAGGGCACCAGATCGGCAAAGGACGGTCCGGAATGACGGAAGGATTTGAGGGCGACCATGATAAAACCCTCAGAACCTGCGCCAGGGCGACGACGTCGCGCGATAGAACGTCTTGTAAGAGATGTGCCGGACATAGACCCGCCGCATGAGAGGATCGGCCTTTGCCATCATGCGCAGCGCCGCGACCGCGACCAGCCAGATCGCGATACCGAAGAGCGCCGCGTACCAGGTCAGCACGACGAAGATCAGGATGACGGCGGCAAGCGCGGTGAGCAGCACGAGTTCGCGGTCGGCGCCCATCAGAAGGTTCGGACGCGACAGCGCCCGATGCACAAGCGAGCGGGAAAGGCTGGGGCCGGCGTCAGCCATGAGCCCCCTCCCCTTCCGGGCGATCCATTGCTGTCGGCTCGGTGGTTTGAGGCGCCGATTGCGCTTCAACCTCGCCGATGCTGGCGCCGGTCGCGCCGAAGAGGGCGACGATCTGCGTGGCACCCAGCAGAACACCGCCGACGAGGGCAACGTAGCAAAGCCTTCTCGCGAAGTCGTTGAGCTCGCCGCCGAAGATGAGCATGGCGCCGGCGATGGCGACAGCCGCGAGCGCAATGAAGCCGGCGACGGGCCCGGTGATGGACTGCTGGATCTGCTGTAGCGGCGACTCCCATGGAAGGCCGCCACCACCCGAGGAAGCCAGTGCCGGCTCAGCCAGGCTGAGAGAGATAGCGGCGAGTGCCGCGCAGGCGAGCGTGATCTTTGTCCTATGCGACATGACTGTCCTCATCGATCTGGGCGTAGTGGTCGGTCCGGTAGCGGGCATTGCCGAAACCCTCGACATGGATCACTTCGCGGACCCTCCTGCCCTTCCCTGTTCGTTCGATGGAAACGACGAGATCAACGGCCTCGCCGATGACTTCCTGCATGGGCTGCTGGCTCGCTTCCGCGGTCAGTTGCTCCAGCCGGCGCAGGGCCGACATCGCCGTGTTGGAATGGATAGTGGTGACGCCGCCCGGATGACCGGTGTTCCATGCCTTGAGCAGAGTGAGTGCGGCGCCGTCGCGGACCTCGCCGACAATGATGCGGTCAGGTCGCAAACGCATGGTGCTTTTCAGGAGCCGGGCCATATCGACCGTGTCGGTGGTATGCAGGCACACGGCGTTTTCCGCCGCGCACTGGATCTCGGCGGTGTCTTCCAAGATGACCATGCGATCGTCCGGCGCCGTCGCGACGATCTCGGCGATGACGGCATTGGCGAGTGTCGTCTTGCCGGACCCGGTTCCGCCGGAAATGACGATGTTCATGCGCGACGCGATCGCGCTGCGCAGAACCGAGGCCTGTGCCTCCGTCATCACTTTCGACTTGACGTATTCGTCGAGCGGGATGAGCCGCGACGCCCGTCTCCGGATCGTGAACGCGGGCGCCGATACCACCGGCGGAAGCAGGCCCTCGAACCGATGTCCGCCGATCGGCAGTTCGCCGGAAATGATCGGCTGCTCGTCGTCAGCTTCCGACTGCAGCGCATGGGCGACACTGCCGATGACGACTTCGGCGGTGGCGGCACTCATCGCCCCGGCGGGGGCAACACCGTGCCCCAGCCGTTCGATGAACAGCCTTCCATCGGGATTGAGCATGATCTCGACGACCGTGGCGTCTTCGAGTGCGACGCAGAGCTGGTCGCCGAGTGCGTCCTGGAGTTTGCGGACGAGACGAGGATGGGAACGGAGCTGGGTCACGCCGCGCTCCTTAAAGGACCGGCGCCATCGTGCTCGATGGTCGAACGGTAACCTGGCGGGGAAACCGTGTCGAAGCTGGCGCGATCAGCCGGCAGGCTGCCCGCGACGGCTGTGGTATTGCCGATGGCCACGGGGTCGCCGAGACGGCTCATCGGCCATCCCGCCCGCTTCAGGATGCGCTCGAAGCGGAGATCAGTGGCGGTGACGATCTCGCTGTAACCGTTGGCCATCGACCATTCGATGATGCCGGCGAACATGGTGAGCGTCACCTGATGGAGGCTCCCTCCCCTTCCCGCAGCCAGCGACGTGTCCACGCAGAAGCGTGAACTCTCAACCACCGCTGCATGGGCATCGAGCGAGCCGCGCTCAAGTAGCTGCGGGAATGTCCGGTCCAGCATCGTCGGGCCAGATGCGGGCAGCAGGCGTGCGCAGCCGACGACCTTCTGATCGGTGGAGATCGCGAGGATGTAGGTCGGGTGGAGATCGTCGTATTGATCCCGCTCTCCCTGTTCGGTGATGGTGACATCCCACTCCAGGCGGTCGCCAAACACCGCGGCCCTAAGACGGTGCATCTGGTTCAGGTAGTTGCGGTTGCTTGCGTAGTGATTGGCCGAGACGCTCAGAATCTGCATTGTGATCTCCGCATGAACTGGTCAGGCGAAGGGAAATCATCTCGTGTTGCGTGTGGCTATGTGCAGATTTGCATCCGGTGATTCTACCGAATCGGCGGTATAGCTCTCGAAAATCGGGCGGAAGGCGGAGTCTAAAATGTTGATAAGAGGTGCAGATCTGCATTTCCTACACCCCGCTGCGAACAACGGGAGGCAGGCTAACTACAAGATAATGATTGATGAATCCGCTTTCGGCTTAACTGGGGCAAAAGCGCGTTAACCTTTCGTTAACCAAAAACGCCTTGCAACCAAACACGCATTCAGTAATCGTCACGGAAAAATGGCATTACATGCCGATTAACCGTGACAAGAGATTCCACC
>NZ_WUMM01000012.1:0-134025 GCF_009826875.1 Shinella sp. AETb1-6
AGGCCAGGCGCATGACGGGCGCTCGGCGGCCGACATGTACGGATCGGTCGGTGCGGGCCAGACGCTGCTGGCTGATCGAGCCTACGACAGCGATGCGCTGCGTGACAGCCTCGCCGCCCGTGGTGCAGTAGCCAACATCCGACCCATGCCGACGCGAAGGCGTGTTCCCGCCTTCGACGCCACCCTCTATCGCAAGCGCAACCGTGTCGAACGCTTCTTCAGCAAGATCAAACTCTTCCGAGCCGTTGCAACCCGGTATGACAAACGCGACGACAACTTCCTGGCATCCATCCAACTCGCCGCATTACGAATATGGCTGCGCACTTATGAGTCGGTGACCTAGGCGGTCGTCGGCAGCGACAAGGTGTCCTTCGCCATGGGCGGGCGGGCGTTCGATACGCTGGAGCAGGTTCGCACGCGCGACAATGGCCAGATCGAATGGCGCGTGCAGAATTCCGAATGCTACGTCATCGTCACGCTGACGCCCGTTCCGCCGGCCGGACCGGGCAAGACGACCTATGAGGTCGCCAATGTATCGGCCTGCGAGGGCAGCGATCTGGAAGGCGCAGAAACGGGCTTTTGAGGGCTTGGCCCTGAGCCTGTCGTGCTGTTGCCGATTTGCGCTGAGTTGGCCTAAAGACGTCCGGTGACGTTGCTGTCACCGGACTTTTTTGTTTTGATCAGCCCGAAATGGCGGCGAAGACCAGGTAGAACAGCGCCGAGATGGCCGCGGCTGAGGGCAGGGTGATGATCCATGCCCAGACGATGTTGCCGGCGAGGCCCCAGCGCACGGCCGTGACGCGACGGGCCGCGCCGACGCCGATGATGGCGCCCGTGATGGTGTGCGTGGTCGAGACGGGAATGCCGAGCCATGTCGCCGCAAAGAGGGTGATCGCGCCGCCGGTTTCCGCGCAGAAGCCCTGCATCGGGTTGAGACGGGTGATCTTCGAGCCCATCGTGTGCACGATGCGCCAGCCGCCCATCAGCGTGCCGAGTGCCATGGCCGCCTGGCAGGTGATGACCACCCAGAACGGCACGTAGAATTCTCCGCCGAGATAGCCCTGCGAGTAGAGAAGCACCGCGATGATGCCCATCGTCTTCTGCGCGTCGTTGCCGCCGTGGCCGAGCGAGTAGAGCGAGGCCGAGATGAACTGCATGACGCGGAAGGTGCGGTCGACGGCGAACGGCGTTTGCCGCACGAAGATCCAGGACACGGTGAGGACCAGGATCAGGGCGAGGAAGAATCCGATGGCCGGCGACAGGAAGATGGCGCTCGCCGTCTTGATCAGGCCGCTCCAGACGACGGCGTCGAAGCCGGTCTTGGCGAGGCCCGCGCCGACCAGTCCGCCGATCAGCGCGTGCGAGGAGCTCGAGGGAATGCCGAAGATCCAGGTCACGACATTCCAGATGATCGCGCCCATGAGGGCGGAGAAGATCACGAGCGGGCTGACGATGGAGGGATCGATGATGCCCTTGCCGAGCGTTTCGGCGACATGCAGGCCGAAGAACAGGAAGGCGATGAAATTGAAGAACGCCGCCCACATGACGGCATATTGCGGGCGAAGAACGCGCGTGGAGACGATGGTGGCGATGGAGTTCGCCGCGTCGTGCAGGCCGTTCAGGAAGTCGAAGAGCAGCGCGATGCCCACGAGGGCGATGAGCAGCGGCAGGGCGAGGGTGGCGTCCATCAGACGTTCTCGATCACGATGCCGCTGATCTCGTCTGCCACGTCCTCGAAGCGGTCGACCACCTTCTCCAGTTCGCTGTAGATCTCGCTGCCGATGATGTAAGCCATCGGGTCGGTCTTGCCGTAGGTCTTGAAGAGCTCCTTCACGCCCTGGTCGTGCAGTTCGTCGGAACGGCCCTCGACGCGGGTGACTTCCTGGGCGATGGCGCTGAGGCGGTCGGCATGAACGCCGACCTTGTCGAGCAGCGGAATGGCTTCGGCGACGAGATGGGCGGCCTTGACGACCGCCGCACCCATTTCCTGCATGCCGGGCTGGAAGCTCGTCTGCTCGTAGAGGCGGATCGTCTTGACCATCTTGTGCATCATGTCGATCGCGTCATCCATCGACTGGATGAGGTCCTTGATGTCGCCGCGGTCGAAGGGCGTGATGAAACTGCGGCGCACCGCAAGCAGGACCTCGGCCGTGATCGCGTCCGCCTCGTCTTCCAGCGCGACGATGCGGTCGCAGTGCTTTTCCATGTCCGGGCCGCCGGCCAGGACGGCCTGGAGCGCCTCGGCGGCGCCGACGACGGTGCGGGAATGCCGCTCGAAGAGATCGAAGAACCGGTCTTCACGCGGCATGAGTTTGCGAAACAGCGAGAGCATGGGTGCCCCTTACGTGGCTGGGGTTGTCATGTCGCTGTCATAATTCAGCGCCCATGCGCTGGAAAGCCCGGATTCGGGCTTGTCCCAATTCTCTCAAAGCCTGTGGAAAACTTCGATAGCCGGCTTACTGCACGATTTTGAAGGGCTGTTCGCTGATCGCGACGGCGCCGCTTGCCGTGTCGCGAAAGCGGTAGCGCAGCACGTAGTCGCCGGCCGGCGGGCCGCTGAGCTTGAGCGTCAGCTTGGCGAAGACCTCCTGGTTGCGCACCGTTCCCTTGAAATCGAAGGAGCCGAAGGCCTTCTGTTCGGCGAGTTTGGCGCCCTTCGTATCGAGCAGTTCGAAGTCGACGGTGAAGTGGGACTCCAGATTGCCGCCATCGCCCGCGCGCCAGGTGAGCCCCACCGGCTCGACGTAGGAGATCAAGGTTTCGCCGGACTTGAAGTCGGAGGTCGGGCGCGTGGCATACATGCCGTATCCCTCGGGCGGGGCCGCGACGAACACGGCCTTGCCGATGGTGAACGGAAGCGTGGCGGCGAAGGCGCCGAAGGCGTCGCGGATGGTGTTGTGGGCGCCCACGGGATCACCGGCCGCGGCTTGTTCCTCAGCTTTCCGGGCGGCATCGGCAAGCGGCCCGGCGAGCGCCGGTGATGCCAGGGACGCGGCGAGAAACAGGGGCAACAGTGACTTCGACACGAACATTCCGTCTTCCTCCAGCCGATTTCGGCAAGATGCGGAGAAGCGTGACAACAGTCAAGAACGCCTCGACGACTGTACCCGGTCAGCTTTTCCAGAACAGCGGCGTCAGGAGGACGAGCACGGTGAGGATTTCCAGGCGGCCGAGCAGCATGAGAAACGACAGGAGATAGAGTGCAGCGTCGTGGAAAATGGCGAATGAACCCGACGGGCCGATGGCCTCCGTGACACCCGGGCCGACGTTGGAGAGGGAGGTGGCGGCTGCCGAGATGGCCGTCAGCACGTCATAGCCCATGAGGCCGAGCAGAATGGCGCCGATCGCGGATAGGCTCACATAGGTCAGGAAGAACAGGAAGACGGTGCGCTGGAAATCGGCATCGACCGTCATCGTCCCGTAGCGCACGGCGTGGATGCCGTCGGGATAGATCAGGCGGTAGAGACCGGTGCGCATGAAGTTGAACAGGATGATCAGCCGATAGGCCTTGAGACCACCGGCCGTGGAGCCCGAACAGCCGCCCATGAAGGTCGCGACGAAGGCGAGCGCCACGATGAAATGGCCCCACTGCGTATAGTCGTCGCTGACGAAGCCCGTCGTGGACAGGATCGAGGACACGGTGAAGAAAGAGTGCGCCAGCGCCTCGTGGAACGAGACACCGTTCTGCAACCGCTGGAAGATGCTGGCGGCGATGGCGAACAGCACGAGATAGCCGAGGAAGACGCGGATCTGCGGGTCGCGCCAGGCATCGATCCGTCCACGCACGACGAAGAGGATGAGCACCGAGAAGGGCAGGCTGGAGAGCGTCATGAAGAACGTGGCGGCCCACAGGAGCGGCAGGCTCTTGAAGTAGCCGAAGGAGGCGTCATGCGTCGAAAGCCCGCCGGTCGCGACCGTGGACATGGCGTGGTTCAAGGCGTCGAAGCGGGTCATGCCAAGCGCGGCATAGGTGACGGCGCAGATCAGGGTGATCGCCACGTAGATGGCGAGGAAGGCGCGGGTATAGCTGGCGATGCGGGCAAACGGCTTGTCGGCGGTGTCGGAGGATTCGAGCTTGAAGAAGGACATGCCGCCGACGCGCAGGTAGGGCATGATGAAGAGGCCGAGCGCCAGGATCCCGACGCCGCCGAGCCAGTGCAGCAGCGACCGCCACATCAGGATGCCCGGGGGCGCGTGATCGAGGCCGACGATGACGGTGGAGCCCGTCGTGCTGATCGCCGAGACCGATTCGAAGAAAGCCTGCGCGTAGCTGAGCTTCATCGAGGACAGCCACAGCGGGATCGAGCCGATGATGCTGGCCGAAAGCCACAGCATGTTGACGACGAGAAAGCCCATGCGCTTGTTGAACGGCGGCGGGCCGGCACGGGTGGCCGCGGCCGTGGCAAGCGAAAGGCCGCCCGTGAAGAAGGCGGACAGGAAGAAGACTTCCGAATCGGGATGGCCGTAATAGACGTCGATGAAGGCCGGGACGAGCATCGCCACGGACATGTACATGCCCGCAATGGCGGCGATATTGATGGCGGAACGGAAGATCGTGGCGTTCAAGGTTGGTCTCGATGAGGCCATCTCGGCCAGGGCGGGTGGAAACCGTCGCGTCGATATGCCATAGCCTCTGCGACGTCCAAACTCAAGGACGCCCCAGGGGCGGGATCGGCGGCGGGATCGGTTGCGCCGCACCGCGCATGGGCGCGCCACGGGATCGTAAAAGGGCCGGAAGAATGATCGTCCTCGTCTGTCTCTGTCCTTGCCGAAGGCACGACATGCAGCCTACCGAACCGCATCCCAACCGAAGACGGACCACAGAATGACATCCGACGTCGACGCAGCCCTGGACGCCTTGCGCGGGCTCTTTCCCGAAACGCCGCTCCAGCTCAACGAACATCTCTCCGCCCGCTATGGTGCCGAGATCTATCTCAAGCGCGAGGATCTCTCGCCGGTTCGCTCCTACAAGATCAGAGGGGCGTTCAATTTCCTGCGCAAGGTGCTGGCCGATCCGCAGGGCGCGCGCAGTTTCGTCTGCGCGTCCGCCGGCAATCACGCGCAGGGCTTCGCTTTCGTCTGCCGCCATTTCGGCGTGCCGGGTGTGGTCTTCATGCCGGTGACGACGCCGCAGCAGAAGATCGACAAGACCCGCATGTTCGGCGGCGAATTCGTCACGATCAGGCTCGTCGGCGACTTTTTCGACCAGTGCTACAAGGCCGCCCGAGACCATGCCGAGGCCACCGGCGCGCTGATGGTGCCGCCCTTCGACCACCACGACATCATCGAGGGCCAGGCGACGGTGGCGGCCGAGATCGTCGCGCAGCTCGGCGAGGGCAGGCTGCCCGATCTCGTGGTGCTGCCGGTCGGCGGCGGCGGGTTGGCCTCCGGCGTCACCGGCTATTTCAGAGACGTGATCGATCCCTCGGGCTTCCTGTTCTGCGAGCCTGAGGGCGCACCGAGCCTCAAGCGCAGCCTGGAGAGCGGCGCGGTCGTGACGCTCGACAAGGTGGACAACTTCGTCGACGGGGCGGCGGTCGCGCAGATCGGTACACTCAATTTCGACGCCCTGAAGCGCTTTTCGTCCGACCAGGTGATGCTGCTGTCGGAGAATGCGATCTGCGTGACGATGGTCGACATGCTCAATGTGGAGGGCGTCGTGCTCGAACCTGCCGGGGCGCTGTCGCTGACGGCGCTGGAGGCGCTCGGACGTGAGGCGCTCGAAGGCAAGACGGTGGTCGCGGTCGTCTCCGGCGGCAATTTCGATTTCGAGCGCCTGCCCGACGTCAAGGAGCGCGCGATGCGCCATGCGGGCCTGAAGAAGTACTTCATCCTGCGGCTGGCCCAGCGCCCCGGCGCGCTACGGGATTTCCTCAACATGCTCGGCCCCGACGACGATATCGCCCGCTTCGAGTACCTGAAGAAGTCGGCCCGCAACTTCGGTTCCATCCTGATCGGCATCGAGACGAAGGCACCGGAGAATTTTACCGCGCTGAGGGCTGCCTTCGATGCGGCGGGGCTCGGCTATCAGGACATCACCGAAAACGAGATCCTCGCCAACCTCATCATCTAAAGCATTTCCAGCCGAAGCGGGATCGCTTCGGCATCGGACAATGCGGCAAAACAAAAGATGGAGCATTTCCGGGCAGTCTGTTTTTCAACGGAAATGCTCTGGGAGAACCGTCGGCATGGCGCTCTGCTCTTGGAGGGCGCTGTGGCCTGTGGTAGCAATCGGACATGGCTTCATTCTTCTCAAAACTCTTCGGTCGCGGCGGCGGCTCGGCATCTCCGGCAAAGGTTGCCGAGGAAACCGAGGCCTATAACGACCTTCTTCTTGTCGCAGCCCCGATCCAGGAGGGTAGCCAGTACCGTCTGGCCGGGCGAATCGAAAAGCACGACGGCGACAGGGTGCTGGTCCGCAGCTTCATTCGTGCGGACATCTTCACCTCGCGCGACGACACGGTGGCCACGGCGTTCCGCAAGGCCAGGCAGATCGCCGACCAGCATGGCGCATCGCTTTTTGCCGATGGCGTGGAAAGCCGGCAGGTCTGACGTCCGACCGACCGCAACAAGCCTTCCGAAAAATGGCGACCGTTGCGCAAGCGTGCTGGAGAACCGGCGTGTTTGCCTGTATCGGCTGAAACATCATTGAATACGGCCGCCCGGGAGGCGGTCGATGACGCGACGGGCCGGCCATGGGAACTGAAAATCTGATCCTGCTTCTCATCGAGGCCGGATTCTATTTCGTGTTCATGGTGGCGATCCTGCATATGCGCCACCAGCTTGGCATCGGGGTCTTCGTCGCGGCCCTCGGTGTGATGCACTTCCTCGAAACCTACCTTGCCGCCGTCTTCTATATCGAGCTGCCGTTCGGCGTGATCTCGCCGGGCTCATCCGTGCTGTTCTCCGGCAAGCTGATGATGATCCTGCTTCTTTACGTGAAGGAGGATGCGGCCGTCGTGCGCGCGCCGATCTACGGCCTTCTGGCCGGCAATTTCCTGACGGTGGGCCTAAGTTTCTTCCTGCGTCATCACCAGACCATCGGTGCCGTGCCGGGGCGCGTGGCGGATCTTGCCTTCATCGACGAGATGGGCTGGCTGATGCTTTGGGGCACCATGCTGCTCTATGTCGATTCGCTCGCCATCATCCTGCTCTACGAGCGCCTTGGTCGCGTCTTCAGGAAGAGCACGACCATGCGCTTCTTCGTCGCCGGCGTCGTGGTCCTGACCTTCGACCAGATCGGTTTCTACGCGGCGCTGAACTTCCTGAACGGGGCGCCGATCGCCGTTTTCTGGGGCGGCTGGATCGCCAAGATGATGGCGGCCTGCGCTTATGCCGTGCTCATCTCGGTCTATCTCTATTATTCGCGCATATCGGCCATTCCGGTCTCGCCGCGGCCGATCTCCGATATCTTCGCCGACCTCACGTTCCGCGAACGCTACGAGGACCTGCTGGATCGCTCGGGCCGCGATGCCCTGACCGGCGTCTACGATCGCAGCCGGCTGGAATTCGAGGCGCCGCGCATGCTGTCGTCCATGATGGCCGCGGGCAAGCCCATGGCGCTGATGATCGTCGACGCCGATCATTTCAAGGATATCAACGACCATTTCGGCCACCTTGCCGGCGACAGCGTTCTGAAAGACCTCGCCGGCCGCCTGCAAACCGTGATGCGCAGCGGCGATCGCCTCTTCCGCTTCGGCGGGGAGGAGTTCGTGGTGATCTGCGAGGATCTTGGGCCGGAGGCCGGGAGAGCGCATGCCGAGGCTCTTCGCGCGTTGGTGGAGGCGGACATCCGCCGACCGGACGGTGTCGCCGTCACGGTCAGTATCGGCGTGGCCAACAGCTACACCGACGGCACGACGCTCAATGCGTTGCTGTCGGCCGCCGATACCCGGCTTTATGCCGCCAAGAGCGCCGGCCGCAACCGGGTCGTTGCAGGCTAGATCCCGACATTCGGACGGTCGATGACCTCGCGCAGAGCAAAGCTCGAATTGATCTTCACGACATGGGGCAGGGCGGAGAGCCAGTCGCGATGGATGCGCTCGTAGTCCTCGAGGTCCTTCGCCGCGACGCGCAGGATATAGTCGTACTCCCCCGACATCAGATAGCAGACCAGGACGTTCGGACAGAGTTTCACGGCCGCCTCGAATTCGGTGAGCGTCTTGGCAAACTGGCCCGATAGCGAGATGTGCACGATGGCGATCATCTTGTAATCGAGCGCCTTGGCCGAGACGCGGGCATGATAACCGGTCACGACGCCGGATTTCTCAAGGATGTCGAGACGGCGCGAGCAGGCGGAGGGGGATAGTCCGATACGCTCGGCAAGCTCCGCATTGGATATGCGGCCATGCTGCTGAATGACTTTCAGGATCGCAGTATCGATGGCGTCGAGCTGAGACATTCGAATTTCCTTCGGAATCCACCCACTTTTTCGAATATTATTCGATATCTGCTGCCTGGGCAAAGCTGCTTTGCAAGGACATTGCGCACATCCTCTGCTTCCATGGACGTCCGCCGATACGGCGGGAGGAGCAACGGAAACAGACTGGGAAGGAACGCGCATGCGTGTCGGTTGTCCGAAGGAAATCAAGAATCACGAATATCGGGTCGGCCTGACGCCCGGCGCGGTGCGCGAATACGTCGCCCATGGCCATGATGTGATCATCGAGACAGGGGCGGGCTCCGGCATCGGCGCCGATGACGACGCCTATCGCGCCGCAGGCGCACGCATCGTCGCTTCCGCATCTGACATCTTCCAGAAGTCCGACATGGTGGTGAAGGTCAAGGAACCGCAGCCGAGCGAATGGACGCAGCTGCGCGACGGCCAGATCCTCTACACCTATCTTCATCTCGCGCCGGATCCGGAACAGACCCGCGGCCTGCTGGAATCGGGCGTGACCGCCATCGCCTACGAAACGGTGACGGACGACCGCGGAGGCCTGCCCCTGCTGGCCCCGATGTCCGAGGTTGCCGGACGCCTCTCCATCCAGGCAGGCGCCACCGCGCTCCAGAAGGCGAATGGCGGTCGTGGCGTGCTGCTCGGCGGCGTGCCCGGGGTGCTGCCGGCGAAGGTCGCCATCATCGGCGGTGGCGTGGTGGGCCTGCATGCCGCCAGGATGGCGGCGGGCCTTGGCGCCGATGTCGCGATCCTCGACCGCTCCATCCCCCGCCTGCGCCAGCTCGATGACCTCTTCGGCGGCCGCGTGCACACGCGCTACTCGACGATCGATGCGCTGGAGGAGGAGGTTTTCGCGGCCGACCTCGTCATCGGCGCCGTGCTCATCCCCGGTGCCGCCGCGCCGAAGCTCGTGACACGGGAAATGCTGTCGGGCATGAAGAAGGGCGCCGTCATCGTCGACGTCGCCATCGACCAGGGCGGCTGCTTTGAGACCTCCCATGCCACCACCCATTCCGATCCGACCTTCGAGGTCGACGGCGTGGTGCATTATTGCGTCGCCAACATGCCGGGCGCCGTGCCGGTCACCTCCGCGCATGCGCTCAACAACGCGACGCTGCATTACGGCCTGCAACTGGCTGACAAGGGCCTGAAGGCGATTGCCGAGGACAGGCACCTGCGCGCCGGCCTCAACGTGCACAGGGGCCGCGTGACGAACGGACCCGTCGCCGATGCGCTGGGCTATGAATCCGTCGCACCGGAGGCGGTGCTCAACGTCGCGTAAGACGCAGCTATCCCCGGAAACAGAAAAGGCCCGGAGCGATCCGGGCCTTTGGCGTTCTTCCGTGCGATCAGCGGACGAATTCGTCGATACGGCGCAGCGTGACGCGGCGGTTGCGCCATTCCTCGAGCTGCGTCTGCACCAGCAGATATTCCTCGCCGTAACCGACCGTTTCAAGGGCGCGGGCGGGGATGAGGAATTCGCGAACGAGGACGCGCTTCAGCGATTCGGCACGGCGTTCCGACAGGATCTGGTTGGATTCGAAGGAGCCGACCGCATCGGTATGGCCTTCGATGAGGAAAACCGCATGACGCCGGCGGCGCAGCAGCTGCTCCATGGCGCGCGCGATCTGCCGCACCTTGCGATATTCCGAATGCGGGATTTCGGCGGAGCCGAAGGCAAAGTTGATCGACTGGATATTGATGGAGGGGGCGGCGCCACGCAGGTCCGGCCGGCGCTTGAACTCGCGGATCGTCACGCGGTCCTGTTCGCGCATGCGCCGCGTCGGAGCGGCGTCGAGCCGGCGCAGGATGACGTCTGCCGACGGCGTTTCCTGGGCGAAGGCAAGGCTCGAAAGGGCCGGGGCGGCGAAGGCGGCGGAAAGCGCGGTCAGAAAGGCGCGGCGTTGCATGCTTGTCTCCTGTAGTGTTGATCATCTGTTGGCGTGAAAATGCCATCGTCGATCTGAAGCAAAGCTGAACCCGGCTTTTATCTCCCGTTCAGATTGCTTAACGGCCGGCGGACAAGCGCGCGGCTTCCGCCGCAGGTTGCGCTGCGGCCCTTTACGCAGGCGGAAGACAGTCGCGTTTGGCAAGCTCAAGCAATTCGGCATCCGAGAGCGGGACGAGCTGTGCATCCTCGGTGCCCACAGGCGAGAAGCCGAACATCTGGTAGAGCTGGAGCGCGCGCGGATGGTCGAGATTGTTCGTGGTGACGCTGACGCGTTTCGGTCCGAGCGTCCAGGCGGCATAGAGCGTCTGCAGCAGGAACCACTTGCCGATGCCGAGCCCGAGCGCGTGTTCGAACAGGCCGAAATGGGTGAGCTCGACGACATCGGCGTCGATCTGGAGGAGTTCGAAGAAGCCCGCCGGCGCGCCGTTCACGTAGAGCACGGTCACGCTGTTGCGCTTGTCATGCAGCGTCGCCGTCAGCGTCGCGTCGTCCATGCGCAGCCGGTCGACCCAGTGCCAGCGGCTGCCGACCTGCCGGTAGAGGAAACGGTAGAATGCGAGCGGAATGTCCGGCGCATTCAGGATGGCCGTGTGCACATTGACGGGCACCGGCAGGCTCTGCTTCGGCGGCGCGGTCATTTCAAGCGCCGTGATATGAACCGCGATGGGTGCGGGCGTGACCTTCCGTGCCATGGTCAGTCTTTCCCCGTCACGACAGGCGTGTCCTCGCGTCCGCCCCATTGCGACCAGGATCCGTCATACAGCGTGTTGTCCTCGTGCCCCAGCGAATGCAGCGCGAGCGTGATGATCGCGGCCGTCACGCCCGACCCGCAGCTCGTGACGACAGGCTTGGACAGATCTATCCCCGCGTCCTCGAAAAGCGTGCGGAGTTGATCGAGATCCTTGAAATGACCATCGACCGAGAACGTGCCCGACGGCATGTTCTTCGCGCCCGGCATATGGCCCGAGCGCATGCCGGCACGCGGTTCGGCTTCCTCGCCGGTGAACCGGCCCGCTCCACGCGCATCGGCGACCTGGCGCGCACGCGTCGTCACGATCCCGCGCATTTCCTCGAAGGAGGTGACGGCATAGGGATTGAAATTGGTGTGGAAGACGGCGGGGGCGGGTTCCGGAAGGTCCGTCTGGAGCGGCCGTCCCTCCTTCTTCCACCCGTCCAGCCCGCCATCCATGACGAAGACGTTTTTGGCACCCATCACCCGGAACAGCCACCAGACGCGCGGCGCTGTGAAGATGCCCGGGCCGTCATAGACGACGATCGCATCCGTGTCGGCAATGCCGAGCTTGCCGACTTCGGAGGCAAAAAATTCCGGCGAGGGTATGGTATGCGGCAGGCCGCTGGAATGATCGGCGATCACGTCCTGGTCGAAGAATACGGCGCCCGGAATGTGACCGCTCGCATATTCGGCAGCCCCGTTGCGGTTCTGCGCGGGCAGATACCAGGCGGCGTCCACGATGCGGAATTCCGGTGCGCCCAGCTGCTTTTCAACCCAATCCGCCGAAACGACGAACCTGCTCTTTTTCTTGGACATCATATCCTCCTCTCAGGCATCCGAACCCGGCGCACCGAAACGGATGCGGAACCGGCGGTTCTCCTTGCCCTTCTTGTCTATCTTCGCGATGTAGATGGCGCCGACCTCTTGCGTCTCGGACACGTGCGTTCCGCCGCAAGGCTGGCTGTCGACCGACGAATTCTCACCGATGCAGACCAGACTGACCCGGCCGAGGCCGCTCGGCGGACGCACGTTCTTGGATTTCACAATGCCGGGATTGGCCGCCAGTTCCGCATCCGTGATCCATTGTACGAAGATCGGGTGGTTTTCGCCGACGAGCCCCATCAGCTTCTCCGTCACCTCGTCCTTGTCGATGGTCTGCGCCATGTCGAAATCGACGCGGCTTTCGTCCTCGCCGACGGCTGCGCCGGTGATGGGGTAGGGGCAGACGACGGAAAGCAGATGGCAGGCCGTATGCATGCGCATCAGCTTGTAACGGCGCGCCCAATCGATGTGCGCGACAAGCGTTTCGCCCACGATGGGCAGGGTCTCGTCGGCCAGCGGGCGGTGGATGATGATATCCTTGGTGGCGCCGGTGACGGCCGGGCCGAGCGCGATGCGGCTGCCGTCGGAGCGCTCCAGAAAGCCAGTGTCGCCGGGCTGTCCGCCGGACGTGGCATAAAAACAGGTCTGATCCAGCTCGATGCCGCCATCGGCATGCACCGCCGTCACCACCGCCTCGTTTGTCGAAAGATAGAAATCGTCGCGAAACAGGGCGGTGGTGGCTATGGACATGAGACCTATTCGACCGGCTGGTAAGGGACCTTGATCCCCGATTTCGCCTTCAGCCATCCCGGGACGGGCAGGCCCTTCGAATCAAGGAAGTCCGGGTTGAAGAGTTTCGACTGATAGCGGTTAGCATAGTCGCACAGGATCGTCACGATGGTGTGGCCGGGGCCGAGATCCTTCGCCAGGCGGATGGCGCCGGCAATATTGATGCCCGACGAGCCGCCGACGGCGATGCCTTCGTTCTCGATCAGGTCGAAGATGAGCGGAACGGCTTCCGCATCCGGGATCTGGTAGGAATAGTCCGGTGTGAAACCTTCGAGGTTCGCGGTGATGCGGCCCTGGCCGATGCCCTCGGTGATCGAGCTGCCTTCCGACTTCAGTTCGCCATGGGCATAATAGTTATAGAGGGCGGCGCCATTGGGATCGGCGAGGGCGATCTTTATGTTCGGGTTCTTCGCGCGCAGGCCTTCCGCCACGCCGGCCAGCGTGCCGCCGGAGCCGACGGCGCAGACGAAGCCGTCCACCTTGCCATCCGTGTCGCGCCAGATTTCCGGCGCCGTCGTCTCGACATGGGCCGCGCGATTGGCGACGTTGTCGAACTGGTTGGCCCAGATCGCGCCGTTCGGTTCCGTCTTCGCCAGCTGTTCGGCGAGACGGCCGGAGAGCTTCACGTAATTGTTCGGGTTCTTGTAGGCGACAGCCGGCACCTCGACGAGTTCGGCACCGAGCCCGCGAATGGCGTCCTTCTTTTCCTGGCTCTGCGTTTCCGGGATGACGATGACGGCCCGATAGCCGAGCGCGCGGGCGACCAGCGCCAGCCCGATGCCGGTGTTGCCGGCCGTTCCCTCGACGATGACGCCGCCCGGACGCAGCTTTCCGGCCGCTTCGGCCTTGCGGATGATCGAGAGCGCCGCGCGGTCCTTCACGGACTGGCCGGGATTGAGAAATTCCGCCTTGCCGAGGATCTCGCAGCCCGTCGCTTCGGACGGCCCCTTGAGGCGGATCAGCGGCGTGTTGCCGATGGCATCCAGAACAGACGGAAGAATGGACATGGCAGACGAGCCTCGCATGTGGTTTGCCTTGGTGGGAAGCGTCTTTTCGGCCGGCAGCCGTCGGTTTGCAAGAAATCCTGTTCCTGCCAAGCACTCATCGTGAGGGATTTTTTCCACTGTCACGGTCAGGCGAGGGGGCGTGTATAGACCACCTGCCGAACATCGATGTTTTTCGCCCGAAATCCCGCTTCGCAATAATAGAAGTAGAACTCCCACAGCTTGCGGAACCGCTCGTCGAAACCGAGCGGAACGATGCGTTCCCACGCCGCCCAGAAGCGGTGCCGCCATTCGGCGAGCGTGCGGGCGTAATCGTGGCCGAAACCCATGTCGGAGGCGGTGAACAGGCCGGATTGGCGGCCGAGCGTGGCAAGGTGCTCCCGTGTCGGCAGCATGCCGCCGGGGAAGACATATTTCTGAATGAAATCGGGGTTGGCGCGGTAATCCGCATAGGCCTCCTGCAGGATGGTGATGATCTGCAGGCCGGCGCGCCCGCCGG
The DNA here is from genome assembly GCF_009826875.1 of Shinella sp. AETb1-6. NCBI lineage: Bacteria > Pseudomonadati > Pseudomonadota > Alphaproteobacteria > Hyphomicrobiales > Rhizobiaceae > Shinella > Shinella sp. AETb1-6. Next base: position 14,197 of record NZ_WUMM01000012.1, read on the forward strand.
GCTTCAGGCATTCGTGCAGCTTGGAGAAATAGGCCGGCCAGTACTTCTCACCCACCGCCTCGAACATCTCGATGGAAACGATGCGGTCATAGGTGCCTTTCTCGTCGCGGTAATCCTGGAACTTCAGCTCGACCCGGTCAGAAAGGCCCGCCCTGGCGATGCGCTCGCGGGCAAAGGCCAGCTGCTCGCGGCTGATGGTCAGGCCCGTGACCGTGCAGCCGATCTCACCCGCCGCGAATTCGGCGAAGCCGCCCCAGCCGCAGCCGATCTCCAGAACATGGTCCTTCGGGCCGATACCGGTCGCCTCCGCCAGCGCACGGTATTTTGCGACCTGCGCGGATGTCAGGTCGTTTGCGCCGCTCGTGTAAAGCGCCGACGAATAGGTCATCGTCGGATCGAGCCACTGGGAATAGAACTGGTTGCCGAGGTCGTAATGCGCCGAGATGTTGCGGCGCGCGCCGCGGCGCGTATTGGCATTCAGCCAGTGGCGGAACTTCTCGACGAGAAGAAAGAGGCCGCGCGGGCCGTTGGCATAGTTGCGCCCCACCTGCGGATTGACGAGGACGAGCTCAAGGAATGCGCCGGCATCGGGGCTTTCCCAGTCGCCGTCCATATAGCTTTCCGCGACGCCGATCGTGCCGCCGCTCACGGCGCGGTGAATGAGGTTCCAGTTGTTGAGCGTCACGGCGGCGGCCGGGCCGGGCCTTTCGCCTTCGATCACGAAGACTTGTCCGGCGGGCAACGTCATGGCGAGCGTGCCCGCCTCGATGTCCAGAAGTCCTTTCAGCACCATGCGCGCGCGCAGAGGCAAAGCTTTCGTGCGCTCGGCAAATGTCTCACGCGTCAGCCGCTCCTGGCCCGGAAACGCCGTTTCTGTAAGGTTTTTGGTCATCATCGATTGCCCCTCTGCCAACCCGATGTCGGGGAAGGCTAACGTCAATGTGGCGAAACACCAATACGAAAATCGTCCTGGAGTGGATCAACGACGTGCGGGAAAAGCACCCCGCTTTAACGACCCGTTAGCAAACATGGTTAATTTTGCGTCTATCGGGCGGCCCGTTGAAACCAATCTCGATGTCGCCCGTTGCATGTCCAGTTCGATCGTGAAGGAGGAGCGCTCATGTTTTTCGGATTTTTTCAGTCCAGCCCCGACAGGGACGACGACATCGCGACCGGCACCTATGCCGACGGCATGATGGAGGTGCTGCGCAGCGACCCCTCCGCCGTTTTGCGCGAGCGCAGCCGGGCATCCCGCAGCCGCCACGAGCGCGATTACGGCGCCGTGCGCACGGCCGGCCAGACCGGCGCGGGCATGGTCGCCTAAAATGTAAAGCCGGCGGGAACAAAGTGCGGCCTCAGCCGGTTTTTCGGTGTCAGCTTTACGAGGAGGCCCGCCATGACCCATCACATCGACAATCGCCAGTTGGGTAAAACACAGAGCCGGGCCGTCATCGACGTCGCGGCTCACTGCCAGAAGAATGGTGTCGACAAGGCGCAGGAACGCAAGCTGCTGACGCTGCTCGGCCGCTTCGCCAGCCGCCACGAACTCCAGATGAACATCAAGCGTCATCCAGAAAATCTGCGATGATCGGAAATAGAAGCGGACAGGCGCCGAGGGACTTTGCGTGCCCCACGGTGTCGTCTCGCAATACTTATCAATCAGAAACGAAAAAGGGGCCTCGCTTTACAGCGCGGCCCCTTTCAGAATCTGGCTCCCCGGGCCGGATTCGAACCGGCGACCTGTCGATTAACAGTCGAATGCTCTACCGCTGAGCTACCAGGGATCATCCGCTCGCTGCGGAGTGAGCGCGTAATACAAATGCCTGATCGATTTGCCAAGCGCTTTTTGACAAAAAAATGCAATGGGCTTGATTGATTGTGGAGAAGTCGCCAACTGGGTTGAGAAAGAGCCCTGGTATTCCGGGCGTTACAAGAAATGAGCCGTGAATGTCCGCGCGAAAATCCAACATGCATTTCGGTATCGATCCCAGGACCCGGGAGATCGTCATCGGTTCGCTCAGGATCAAATTGCCGGAATCGCGATGGATGCGAACGCTGATCGGGGTCCTTCTGGTCATCGGCGGACTTCTCGGCTTCCTGCCGGTGCTCGGCTTCTGGATGTTGCCGCTCGGCCTGCTTGTTCTTTCCCACGATTCCCATTTCGTGCGCCGGCAGCGCCGCCGCTTTGCCGTCTGGTGGGCGACGCGCAAGATGCGGCGCGACGGCCGCCGGTAGGCTTCATTGCCTCTCCCATCCGAACCTGCTCTAAACGCGAAGTTGATCGTGATGGGGAAAATGATGGAATTGCTTTTGAAGGGCGTCCTGATCGGGACGGGCGCCACGCTGCTGATGGATATCTGGGCGGTGCTGTTATGGAGGGTCTTCCGCCAGCCGCGCCCCAACTGGGCGCCCGTCGGGCGATGGTTCTGGCATCTGAAAAACGGCACGGTCTTTCACGACGATATCGCTCGCGCCGCGCCCTATGACCATGAACGCGCGCTGGGATGGATCGCTCATTATGCCGTCGGCATTCTTTACGGTGTGATTCTGGTGCTGATGGTCGGGCCGGGCTGGCTTGCCGCGCCCACCTTCCTGCCGGCCTGGATCTGGGGGATCGTCACGGTGGCCGCCGGCTGGTTTCTGCTGCAGCCGGGCCTCGGCATCGGGGTCGCGGCCTCAAGGCTGCCCAACGCCAACACCGTGCGCATCTTCAATCTGCTGGCCCATACGGTGTTCGGCTTGGGGCTCTACGGGACGGCGCTGCTCTTGCGCTGACATGTGAAAACGCCACCGCGGCCGAAGGCGACGGTGGCGTTTGTCTTGTTCTGCTTACCGGGCTGCGGCGACGCCGAGAATCAGGCCGGATGCGACGCTCAGCAGGAGATAGGTGTCGTCGACCTTCACCCACTGCTGGCCGCGGCCGGGCTTGCGCAGGCCGTGGCGGTGATAATCACGCACGGGCGGACGGCGCTTCCAATCCGAATAGCGCTGGCCCTTGCTCCAATGGGGCCGCTTCTTCTTGTAATCGTTCTTCTTCCAGGAGGAAGAATATCCGGGCTTGCGATCATGGCCATGCTGCTGGGCCTGTGCCATGGGTGCCACGGCAAAGGACAGGGCGACGGCGGCGAGCAGCGTGCGGGTGAAGAGCTTCATGTGGTGGTTCCTCGTTGTCGATGAGGACACCCTATTGCGGACGGGATGAACGAAAACTGAATGACAACATTACATTCCTGTAAGGAAAACAATATATTAGATTGGTCTTTTTAATGCGCTGCATCGACTATCCCGGCGCGGGTAGGGTGGTGACGCCCTGTTGCGCCGGATGGAAGGGCGGCCGTAACGAAAAAAGGATGGCAATCGCAGCGAAGCCCCTTGCGCCCTTTCTCAATTCGTTCTAAACGCCCGGCACCACTCGCTTTATAGCAAACGGACGGCCTCGTGGCGGAGTGGTTACGCAGAGGACTGCAAATCCTTGCACCCCGGTTCGATTCCGGGCGAGGCCTCCACTCTCTTCCCTCAACATGCATCGATGTCGGATGGTCGCGCTGCGACCTATTTTGCCGAGGCGTCGGAACGTTTCCGCGGCAGATGGATTTTCCTCGCGTCATTAGCTTGAAGGAGGAATCCATGAAATCGCTATCCGACATTTTCGAACATACGCTGCAGGACGTCTATTACGCGGAGAACGCCATCACCAAGGCTCTGCCGAAAGTGGCGAAGGCCGCCGGCAGTGCGGAGCTGCGCAAGGCTGCCGAAGAGCATCTTGCGGAGACAAAGGAGCAGATCAAGAAGCTGGAGCAGGTCTTCAAGTCGATCGGCAAGACGGCGTCAGGCGAAAAGTGCGATGCCATCGAAGGGCTGATCAAGGAAGCCGACGGCCTGATGAAGGAAGCCAAAGGTACGGCTCTCGACGCCGGCCTGCTGGCCGCCTGTCAGGCTGTCGAGCACTACGAGATCGCGCGCTATGGCTCGTTGCGGGAGTGGGCGAAGGACCTCGGCCATGACGAGGCCCACAAGATCCTGAGCGAAATCCTCGACCAGGAGAAGGCGACGAACAACAAGCTCACGAACCTTGCCGTTACCGCCATCAACAAGACGACCACCAGGGCAAAGGCTGCCGCCTGAACGGCAGAGCGCTTAATTGAGCTAACTTTCATGAGGGGCACACCGCAGGGTGTGCCCCTCATGCGTTTATTGCGCTGGGGCGCCTTCCAGGCCGACAAGGGCGATCTTGCCGTAGCCTGCGGCGCGCAGCAGGTTCATGACATCCATGACGCTGCCATAGTCGACGCTCTTGTCGGCGCGCAGCAGGATCCGGGTGTCCTTGTTGGCTTCGGTCACCGCATCGAGTTCGGGGCCGAAATTATCGCGCGCGATCTCGCCATTGCCGATGGAGACCGTGAGATCCTTCTTCAGCGTCATGAAGACCGGCTTGTCCTCGCGGGGCGTCGGCCGGGCGACGGAGGAGGGCAGGTCGACATTGATATCGACGGTGGCCAGCGGGGCCGCGACCATGAAGATGATGAGCAGAACGAGCATGACGTCGATGAACGGCGTCACGTTGATTTCGCTGTTCTCCTCGAGATCGTCGCCGCCGCCTTCCTTGATCTTGCTGGCCATGACGTTACCCGACCTTCGCGATGGTGCCTGCGGCGCGCTGGGCGTGCTGGCGGTGGGCGCGGCGCACATCGAGGTCGCGGCTGGCAAGCCGTTCGATTGCGGCAGAGGCATCGCCGAGCCTCTGGCGGTAGCCGGTGATGGCGCGGGCGAGGAAGTTGTAGATCACGACGGCCGGGATGGCGGCGACGAGGCCGATGGCGGTTGCCAGCAGCGCCTCGGCGATACCGGGCGCGACGATGGCAAGGTTCGTGGTCTGGGCCTTCGAGATGCCGATGAACGAGTTCATGATGCCCCAGACCGTGCCGAACAGGCCGACGAAGGGCGCCGTCGAACCGATGGTCGCAAGCAGGCCCGTTCCCTTGGCGATGCTGCGGCCGGCATGGATTTCCATGCGGGCGAGACGCGATGCGATGCGCTCCTTCACGCCGCCGTCGGAGACATGATCGAGCACGCCTTCCGACGCACTCATCTCCGCGCGTGCCGCCTGTGTCATCCGACCGACGACGCCGCGGCCGACGGCCGCTTCGCCATCCGCCAGACCGCGGGCGGCAACGAGTTCGCGAACGGCGAGGCTCGCCGAACGCTGGGCCGCCCCAAGTTCGGCCAGCTTCACCAGCAGCACCGTCCAGGTCACGATCGAGGCGAAGGCGAGGCCGAGCATCACGCCCTTCACCACGATATCCGCCGCCATGAACATGCCCCAGGGCGACAGGTCGTGCGGGAGGCCGGCTTGGCGCTCCTCACCCGCGGCCTCGTCGGCATCGAGCGCATCGAGTTCGGTGGCGCCCTCGATCGTGTTGTCCGTCGTTGCCGGCTGCGTGTTGGTTTGCGTCGTAACCGCCGGCGTGGAGCCTTCGCTCTGGCCAGCCTCCGGCTGGCCTTCCGTCTGGACCGACGGGGTCTGTGCCTGCGCCAGAACCATATGCGGGGCGGTGATCGCCATCAGGATGATCGCGAAAAGCAGTCGAGACCGTTTCAGCACGGCGTATTCCTCTTGCATCTTCAAGTTCAAGAGCCCGGTGGGGCAGGGACACGGCGCTGGCGCCGTAAAACATGAGTGTCCAATACGACATTTACGGTGCGGGAGGCAATAATATGTTGACTCTATTATTCATGATAAAATGACGGCAATCCGGGCCTGGTAGGGCGTCATCGGCAAAGGGCGCGGTTTTTGCGCGCAATCGGCTTGCGCCACTGGACACCCGGCCCGAAAGCGCACTAAGAGAACTGCGATGCATCCGGCACGGGACCGGGCCTTTGCGCCGGTTCACGCCGTCTCACTTCAAGGGCTAGAGATGATTGACTACAAAGCAGCGCGCACGAAGATGGTGGACAACCAGATCCGTACGACGGATGTGACGTCGCACGACGTGCTTGATGCCTTCCTGACCGTCGCGCGCGAGGAGTTCGTGCCCGCGGCCGCAAAGCCGCTCGCCTATATCGACAACGATATCCAGATTGCGCCCGGCCGCTACCTGATGGAGCCGTCGCCGCTCGCCAAGCTCATCCAGCTCGCCGAGATCGCGGCAAGCGACGTGGTGCTGGAAGTGGGCTGCGGCACGGGGTATGCCTCGGCCATCCTGTCGCGTCTGGGCAGCTCCGTCGTGGCTCTCGAAAGCGATACGGACCTTGCTGCAACCGCGACCGAAACGCTCGCGCGCCTCGGCTACGACAATGTCGCCGTCGTCACCGGCGATCTCGAGGCCGGCTATGCGGCTGAAGCCCCCTATGACGTGATCTTCGTGCATGGTGCCGTCGAGTTCGTTCCCGACGCGCTTTTCACGCAGCTGCGCGACGGCGGCCGCCTCGTCGTGGTGGAAGGCTACGGCAATGCCTCGCAGGCCCGCCTTTACATCAAGGAAGGCGGCCATGTTTCCGAGCGCTATGCCTTCAATACGGCGGTCAAGCCGCTGCCGGGCTTCCGCAAGGCCAAGGATTTCGTTTTCTGACGAGATTTTGTCAGGAAGGATTCGAGGAGCCCGCAGCACCCGTTGCGGGCTCTTTCTTTTGCCGGGCCGCAGGTCATTGCTCCGCCCGTGGCCTTGGCAGGGTAAACAAATCTGTGCATCACTGATGACACATGATTCGCGGCGATTTAGTTCGTCTGCGAACTCGCCTAGGGTCTTCGGCAGGTCCGGCCCGCCACGTCTTGTACGCCGCGGCCGCCGCGAGAGAACGGGGATAGAAATGGCTCAGCCAAATGTAGCGCGTGAACCGTCCATGGATGAAATCCTGGCGTCCATCCGCAAGATCATCGAGAACAACGAGGCCCAGCCGGACCTTGCTCCCGATGCGCAGGACGACGGTTTCGACATCACCACGGAAAGCCATTCCGCGCTGTCGGACCATCCCGCCGTCCTCGAGCGGTTCAGGATGGAAGAGCCGCAGCCTGCTCCCATCCAGCCGATCCGGCATAGCGAGCCCGGGCAGGGCGCCCAGCCGGCGCTTTCGCTGGCGGATGTCGCCGCGCGCGTCCGTGCCGCATCCGAGCGCCATGTCGCTGCCCATCGCGAACCGGCCGAAAGCGATCCGGTCGTCCCGTCGCCGGTTTCCCGCGAGGAGAGCCCGCTGGTCACGAGCCGCATGTCCGCCGGCGCCGGCCGCTTCACGCCCGTTGAGGAACCCGTTGCCAGGATGGAGCCTGCTGCCGAAGAACCGGCACCCGCGCTGGTGTCGGAGCCTGAGCCCGCTCCTGTTCAGCCCGTTGACATACAGCCGGCCCGGCAGGAACAGGCCGCCACGGCCGAGGTCACCAGGGATATCGCGGCACTCGTGTCGCCCGCTGTCGGCGAACGTGTGGCGCTCTCCTTCGGTGCGCTGGCGCAGGCGGTCGATGCCGGCCCGCGCCGTTCCTTCGACGAGATCGCCGAGGACATGCTGCGTCCGATGTTGCAGGAATGGCTGGATGACAACCTGCCGACGCTGGTGGAGCGCCTCGTGCGCGAGGAAATCGAACGGGTGGCGCGCGGCTCGCGCCGCTGATCGCCCCCGTCTCTCCCCAAACAGGAACGATTTAAGCCGCGCCGGGCCCCCGGGGCGGCTTTTCTTCTGATATTGTTGACTTCATGCCGGCCATCCGGTTTACAAACCACACCGATAAACAGCAGGCCACGCACCAAAATGCTTGAGAAAAATTACGATTCCGCAGCGGTCGAGCCGCGCATTGCCAAGGCATGGGAAGACGCGGATGCCTTCCGCGCCGGCGAGGGCGCCGAACCCGGCGCCGAGACCTTCACCATCGTCATCCCGCCGCCGAACGTGACGGGCTCGCTGCATATGGGCCACGCGCTGAACAACACGCTCCAGGACATCATGGTCCGCTTCGAGCGCATGCGCGGCAAGGACGTGCTGTGGCAGCCGGGCATGGACCACGCGGGTATCGCCACCCAGATGGTCGTCGAGCGCAAGCTTGCCGCCGAAAAGCTGCCGGGCCGTCGCGAGATGGGCCGCGAGGCCTTCATCGACAAGGTCTGGGAGTGGAAGGCGGAATCCGGCGGGCTGATCTTCAACCAGCTGAAGCGCCTCGGCGCCTCCTGTGACTGGTCGCGCGAGCGCTTCACCATGGACGAGGGCCTTTCGGAAGCTGTCCGCGAAGTCTTCGTCTCGCTTTACAAGGAAGGCCTGATCTATCGCGGCAAGCGGCTGGTCAACTGGGATCCGAAATTCGAGACCGCGATTTCCGACCTCGAGGTCGAGAACAAGGAAGTCGACGGCCATATGTGGCACTTCAAGTACCCGCTGGCCGACGGGGCGACCTACACCTATGTCGAGAAGGACAAGGACGGCAACGTCGTCTTCCAGGAAGAGCGCGACTATATCTCGATCGCCACGACGCGTCCTGAGACCATGCTGGGTGACGGCGCCGTCGCCGTTCACCCGACCGATGAGCGCTATGCACCGATCGTCGGCAAGCTCTGTGAAATCCCGGTAGGCCCGAAAGAGCATCGCCGCCTGATCCCCATCATCACCGACGAGTATCCGGAGAAGGATTTCGGTTCGGGCGCGGTCAAGATCACCGGCGCGCACGACTTCAACGACTATCAGGTCGCCCGCCGCAACAACATTCCGCTCTATCGCCTTATGGATACCCGCGCTTCCATGCGCGCCGACGGAGAGCCCTATGCCTTCTATGCGGCGCAGGCGCTGGAAATTGCTCGCACGGGTGCGGTTCCCACCGAGGCCGAGGTTGATGACATCAACCTCGTTCCCGACGAGTACCGCGGTCTCGACCGCTACGAGGCGCGCAAGCGTATTGTTGATTCGATCAATGCCGAGGGACTTGCCGTCACCGTCAAGGATGCCGAAGGCAACGACATTCCCTATGTCGAGAACAAGAAGATCATGCAGCCGTTCGGCGATCGCTCCGGCGTCGTCATCGAGCCGATGCTGACCGACCAGTGGTTCGCCGACGCCAAGACGCTGGCGGAGCCGGCCATTGCCTCCGTCCGCGAGGGGCGCACCAACTTCGTACCGAAGAATTGGGAAAAGACCTATTTCGACTGGATGGAGAACATCGAGCCGTGGTGCATCTCGCGTCAGCTCTGGTGGGGTCACCAGATTCCGGCCTGGTATGGCCCGGACGGCCAGGTCTTCGTCGAAAAGACCGAGGAAGAGGCGCTTCATGCTGCCATCCAGCACTATATCGCCCACGAAGGTCCGTGGAAGGCGTGGGTCGAGGAAAAGCTGGAGAACTTCGCGCCGGGCGAGATCCTGACGCGCGACGAGGATGTACTCGACACCTGGTTCTCCTCCGCTCTCTGGCCGTTCTCGACGCTCGGCTGGCCGGAACAGACGAAGGAGCTGGAAAAGTACTACCAGACCGATGTTCTCGTCACCGGCTTCGACATCATCTTCTTCTGGGTTGCCCGCATGATGATGATGGGCCTGCATTTCATGAAGGACGAGGCCGGCAATCCGGTCGAGCCGTTCCACACCGTCTATGTGCACGCCCTGGTGCGCGACAAGAACGGGCAGAAGATGTCGAAGTCGAAAGGCAACGTCATCGACCCGCTCGAACTGATCGACGAGTACGGTGCGGATGCGCTGCGCTTCACGCTGGCCATCATGGCGGCGCAGGGGCGCGACGTAAAGCTCGACCCGGCCCGCATCGCCGGCTACCGCAACTTCGGCACCAAGCTCTGGAACGCCACGCGCTTTGCCGAGATGAACGGCGTGACGAGCGACCCGACATTCGTGCCGGAGACCGCCTCGCTCACCATCAACCGCTGGATCCTGACGGAGCTTGCCCGTACGGCACGTGACGTCACCGAGGCCATCGAGACCTACCGCTTCAACGATGCGGCGAGCACGCTCTACCGCTTCGTCTGGAACCAGTTCTGTGACTGGTATCTCGAACTGCTGAAGCCGGTGTTCGGCGGCGAGGATGCGGCGGCCAAGGCGGAATCCCAGGGCTGCGCGGCCTATGTTCTGGAGGAGATCTACAAGCTGCTCCATCCGTTCATGCCGTTCATGACGGAGGAACTGTGGGCGCATACCGCCGGCGAGGGCAAGAGCCGCGACGGTCTCCTCTGCCACGCGGGCTGGCCGGCCCCGGCCTATGCCGACGATGCGGCCGCCGACGAGATCAACTGGCTGGTGGACCTCGTTTCCGGTATCCGCTCGGTGCGGGCCGAAATGAACGTGCCGCCGAGTGCGACGGCGCCGCTCGTCATGGTCGGCACCAGCGCGCAGACGAGAAGCCGCCTGGTCACGCACGACTCGGCGATCCGTCGTCTCGCACGGGTCTCCGAAATCGTGCTCGAGGACACCGCACCGAAGGGTGCGGCCCAGATCGTCGTCGGCGAAGCCACGGCCTGCCTGCCGCTCGGCAGCCTGATCGATCTCGCGGTGGAGAAGGCCCGCCTTGAAAAAGCGATCGACAAGGCGAAGACCGAGGCGGCGCGTATCGAGAGCAAGCTTTCGAACGAGAAGTTCGTTGCCAACGCCAAGCCCGAACTCGTCGAAGCGGAGCGGGAACGCTTTGTCGAGCTGGAGCAGCAGCTCGCCAGCCTGGCCCTGGCGCTTTCGCGGGTCAGCGAGGCCGGCTGATTCTCCATTGCCGACGTTGCGAAACCGCGCCGAAACGTTTCGGCGCGGTTTTGTATTTGAGGACAGGGCACAAAAGCCGCGCTGTATCAAAAATGTGACATTGCGCTGCTCTCCGGAAATGGTCATCTCAATTTCAGGAATTTTTAAGTGATTCTTGGAAAGATTTTCCGGAGGCTCGGCATAGTGAGGGGCTTCAGAAAAAACTTACGTAATTTCGCGACCTGCGCTGGAAAACACCGCGAAAAACTGGGGTTTGCCAAGTCGGATGTCGTCTTCGATAGTCTTCATGGACAGGCGTGTGCGAGGGGGCACTTTCCGCACGTCGCTATTCGCAGGGGAGGAGCGCATGCGTAAGAAGAATTTCGGTCTCGGGGCCATGACAGCCGCCACGCTTTTGGCGGCCACATCGGCACAGGCGGGCGGCCTCGAACGGGGCGGTTACAATATCGACCTGCTGTTCGACCCGTCAGACTATGTCATCGATTCGTCCGTGACCTACGTAAATCCGCAGCGCAAGCTGAACAATGTGCGGGACAGCAACACTGGCATTCTGCCGCCGCTCGGTGGAGACGGGAATCTGAACGGACGTCCTAATGAAGGAATCCGAGCGACAGAAGGCTATTGGGTCAAGCGCTTAGGCGTAAAAGCATCTATTGGCGACGCCGTCGATTGCATGGCCGATTACTCCGAACCCTGGGGTGCTCATCTAAATCAGGGAGAGAACTGGGCGGGTGCCAACGAGAACATCGAGACGAAGATCAAGAGTCAAAATTACGCGACGACTTGCTCTTATTCATTCGACGCTGGAACCGGAAAACTCCGAATAATAGGCGGCGCATTCTATCAGGAAGTCTCGGGCTTCCAGGATAGATTGGTTTATGATTTACCGGCGCTTGGATTACCCCTTTCGGGCGTCGGCCATCTCGGTCTGAAGGCTGATGGCTGGGGATGGCGAGCCGGCGTTGCGTACGAGATCGAGGAGTACGCCCTTCGCACTAGCCTCGTTTACAACAGCGCAGTCGATCTGGATAATATCACGGGCACGCTTAACCTTAGTCAGGTCAATGGCACCATTATCCCTGTGTTCGGCTCAGTCAGCATGCCGGACTCGCTCGAGTTCAAGTTTCAGACCGGTGTTGCGCCAGGCTGGCTGGTTTTCGGTGGAGTGAAATGGACTGATTGGAGCCAATTGCAGAGCATTCCATTCTGCCCTACCGCATTGCGCAGTGCCGGATGCTCGACAAGTACTCCGGCTAACCCGACGAACGAAGTTACGTCGCTCGACCTGCTTTATCGTGATGGGTGGACGATTTCGGGCGGTGTGGGACACAAGTTCAATGAGCAGTGGAGCGGTGCTGCAAGCCTGACGTGGGATCGCGGCGTCAGCACGGGGATTGGTACGCATACCGATACCTGGACGCTCGGCGCGGGCGTTTCCTATACCCCCACGGAGAACATCGAGCTCCGCCTGAGCGGTGCCCTGGGCCTCCTGACAAGCGGTTCCTCCCGTGAGGTGGTTAAGGACGGCCGCGCTTATGGCCAGCGCGCCTCCTACGATTTCGACAATGACCTGGTTTCCGCCATTTCGACCTCCCTTAAGGTCAAGTTCTGACCTAAAGGCAAGGCTTCAAGACGAAAGGCCCGGCGCATAGCGCCGGGCCTTTTTACATTGCGAAGGTCTTTCTGAGCTAAAACAAGAACCGGGGCGTTTCCGCCCCGGTCATCGGTCTCAGATCAAGAGCAGCCGCTCGTTGCGCCGCAGGTGTCGCACTTCTCGCAGGTGCCGTTGCGCACCATGGTAAAGTTCTGGCACTCGGAGCACATGTTGCCGGTATAGCCCTGGGCAATCGAGCGCATGCGGCGCTCGGCTTCGAGCTTCTTGGCGTCCGCCTTGGCGGAAGCCGCTTCGGCTGCGGCCTTGTCGGAGAAGAGGGCAGTCACGCTCTGTTCGGCTTCTCCGGCGACCTCTTCCGCGATCTCCTCGGCCAGTTCGGCCGCGCGCTCCTCGTAATCGCGCTTGAAGGCGACGATTTCGTTGGTGGAGATCGCAACCGTCGGCTCGATCTTGCGGGCGGCGCTGCCGGCGAAAGCCGTCACGTTGCCGGCCACGGCCGCCTTTGCCGGAGCGGCAGTGGCCGCACCCTTGGGCTCGGCGAGCTGACGTTCGCCCGACTGGCCGCCCTGGATGAGCGTCGGCTTGTGGCCTCGCGTCCAGCCGGTCGAGAACGGGTTGGTCTTGCCTTCCTGGATGCCCTTGCCGAGGGCGGTGTTGGAGAAGTCCGACTGGTCGACATGCGCGAGGTCATGGCGGCCGAGATAGGAGACGGCGAGTTCGCGGAACACGTAGTCGAGGATCGACGTCGCGTTCTTGATCGCGTCGTTGCCCTGGACCATGCCGGCGGGCTCGAACTTGGTGAAGGTGAAGGCCTCCACATATTCCTCGAGCGGCACGCCGTACTGGAGGCCCAGCGAGATGGCGATGGCGAAGTTGTTCATCATCGCACGGAAGGCGGCGCCTTCCTTGTGCATGTCGATGAAGATCTCGCCGAGGCGGCCGTCACCGAATTCGCCGGTGCGCAGATAGACCTTGTGCCCGCCGACGACGGCCTTCTGGGTGTAGCCCTGGCGGCGGTTCGGCAGCTTTTCACGGTCGCGCACGACGCGCTCGATGATCTTCTCCACGATCTTTTCGGTGACCGTGACGGCCTGGGCGGCAGCGGGAGCTGCGACCAGCGCCTCGACGGCGTCGTCCTCGTCGTCCTCATCCTCGATCAGCGAGGCATTGAGCGGCTGCGAGAGCTTGGAACCGTCGCGGTAGAGGGCGTTGGCCTTCAGCGCAAGCTTCCAGGAGAGCATGTAGGCGTTCTTGCAATCCTCGACGGTCGCCTCGTTCGGCATGTTGATCGTCTTGGAAATGGCGCCCGAAATGAACGGCTGGGCGGCCGCCATCATGCGGATGTGGCTTTCGACCGAAAGGTAACGCTTGCCGATCTTGCCGCAGGGATTGGCGCAATCGAACACCGCCAGGTGCTCGGGCTTCAGGAAGGGCGCGCCTTCCAGCGTCATGGCACCGCAGACGTGGATGTTGGCGGCTTCGATTTCCTTCTTCGTGAAGCCGATATGCTCCAGAAGGTTGAAGGACATGTCGGCGAGCTGCTCGTCGGAAACCTTCAGCGTCTCCTTCAGGAAGTCGGCACCCAGCGTCCACTGGTTGAAGGCGAACTTGATGTCGAAGGCCGCCTTGAGACCGGCGCTGACCGCCTCGATCTTCTCGTCGGTGAAGCCCTTTGCCTTCAGCGAGCCGGGGTTGACCGCCGGCGCCTGGTTCAGGTTGCCGTGGCCGACGGCATAGGCCTCGATTTCGGCGATCTGGCTTTCCGAATAACCGAGCGTGCGCAGGGCTTCGGGAACGGCGCGGTTGATGATCTTGAAGTAGCCGCCGCCGGCGAGCTTCTTGAACTTGACGAGCGCGAAGTCGGGCTCGATGCCGGTCGTGTCGCAGTCCATGACGAGGCCGATCGTGCCGGTCGGCGCAATCACGGTCGTCTGGGCGTTGCGGTAGCCGTGCCTTTCGCCGAGTTCCACGGCCTTGTCCCAGGCAGCCTTGGCATGGACGATCAGCGTCTGGTCCGGGCACTCGTCATGAACGAGGGCGACCGGATTGACCGACAGTTGCTCGTAGCCGGTGGTCTCGCCATAGGCGGCGCGGCGGTGGTTGCGCATGACGCGCAGCATGTTGTCGCGGTTCGGCTCGAAGTTCGGGAACGGACCGAGTTCGCTCGCCATCTCGGCGGAGGTCGCATAGGACACACCCGTCATGATCGCGGTCAGTGCACCGGCAATGGCGCGGCCTTCCGTCGAGTCATAGGGAATGCCCGAGGACATCAGCAGGCCGCCGATATTGGCGTAACCAAGGCCGAGCGTGCGGTATTCGTAGGAGCGTTCGGCGATCTGGCGCGAGGGGAACTGCGCCATCATCACCGAGACTTCCAGCACGATGGTCCAGAGGCGGACGGCGTGCTCATAGTCGGCGATGTTGATGTTCTTGGTCACCGCATCCTTGAACTGAAGCAGGTTCAGCGAGGCGAGGTTGCAGGCGGTATCGTCGAGGAACATGTACTCCGAGCACGGGTTCGAGGCGCGGATCGGGCCCGCGGCCGGCGAGGTGTGCCAGTCGTTCATCGTCGTGTTGAAGTGCAGGCCCGGATCGGCCGATGCCCAGGCGGCGTAGGAGATCTGCTCCCAGAGGTCGCGGGCCTTCAGCGTCTTCATGACCTTGCCGTCCTTGCGGGCGGTCAGGTTCCAGTCGCCATCGTTCTCGACGGCGCGCAGGAAGTCGTCCTTCAAGGAGACGGAGTTGTTGGAGTTCTGGCCGGAAACGGTGAGGTACGCCTCCGAATCCCAGTCCGTGTCATAGGTGGTGAACTCGAGGTCCTTGTAGCCCTGGCGCGCGAACTGGATGACGCGCTTGATGTAGTTTTCCGGAACCTGGGACTTCTTGGCCGCGCGGATTTCGCGCTTCAGCGCCGGGTTTTCCGCCGGGTCATAGCACCGGTCGCCTTCGGCCGAGCAGTTGACGCAGGCCTTCATGATGGCCTTGAGGTGGCCGGCGACGATCTTCGAGCCGGTGACGAGCGCCGCCACCTTCTGCTCTTCCTTGACCTTCCAGTTGATGTAGGCCTCGATATCCGGATGGTCGATATCGACCACGACCATCTTGGCCGCACGGCGCGTCGTACCGCCCGACTTGATGGCGCCCGCCGCGCGGTCGCCGATCTTCAGGAAGCTCATCAGGCCGGAGGAACGACCGCCGCCCGAAAGCTTTTCGCCTTCGCCACGCAGATGGGAGAAGTTCGAGCCGGTGCCCGAGCCGTATTTGAAGAGGCGGGCTTCACGCACCCACAGGTCCATGATGCCGTTCTCGTTGACGAGATCGTCCTCGACGGACTGGATGAAGCAGGCATGCGGCTGGGGGTGCTCGTAAGCCGACTTGGACTTGGTCAGCTTGCCAGTGAAGGGATCGACATAGAAATGGCCCTGGCCGGGGCCATCGATGCCGTAGGCCCAGTGCAGGCCGGTGTTGAACCACTGCGGCGAGTTCGGTGCGACGCGCTGGGTGGCGAGCATATAGGCAAGCTCGTCCTTGAAGGCGGCGGCATCTTCCTCGGTCGCGAAATACTTGCCCTTCCAGCCCCAGTAGGTCCAGGTGCCGGCGAGACGGTCGAAGACCTGGCGGGCATCGGTTTCCGAACCGAAGCGCTCACCCTCGGGGAGCGCCTTCAAGGCTTCGGTATCCGGCACGGAGCGCCACAGGAACGACGGAACGTCGTTTTCTTCGACCTTCTTCAGCCGCGCGGGCACGCCCGCCTTGCGGAAGTACTTCTGGGCCAGGATGTCGGCTGCGACCTGGCTGAACTGCTGGGGCACATCGATATCGGCCAGCCGGAAGACGATGGAACCGTCCGGGTTCTTGATCTCGCTTGTGGCCTTGCGGAACGCGATGTCCGCATAGGCCGACTGGCCAGGTTTGGTGAAACGACGTTCTATACGCATTGTCCGTTGTCCTCTGTGCCGCATCCTGTCGCAAAAACAGGGCAAAAATAATCCCCGCCAGGCCGCAATGTCCCTGCAGCCAGCCCCGATCTTCCAGTCCGTATGGGAAACCCGATTGATCTCGGATATTCCTGTATCTTGTGCTTATTCTGGCTGCAAACGCTAAATATAGTATTAACAGTTTCTTTATGCCAGTGGTTCAGGAAACTTTGGCGCACCAGAAAACGGACGCGCGAAATACCCCTGCGGCGAGCGGACCTACCGCCCGGCCACATGCGCATAAACGCGATTTTCGTGATGAGAACCGACCTCGTGACTTACGGTTCAGGCGCCGCCGCAACCTTGGTTTTCATTAACCCCATCTGCCTGATTCTCGTCAAGGGCTGGTTTGTGAACGAAGTTTGAACCCCATATCTTGTGCCTCCTGGCTGTGGAAAATGGGGACAGTGCCGAACGCCTGAAAACTCAGGCGGTTCCGGTGCAAAGGGCAGGGCGGCGGCCAGACCGTTGTGGAAAACAAGAAGAAATGAGGGGTAAAAACACGGGATTTTTCTCCGCCACGACTTTCGGGATGGCCATGCCGACCACGATGTGATCCGTGGATAAGGTGATTCTATCCTCCGTCCTCCAGCCATGCGCAGGCAAGGAAAAGCCGGCGGCATGTCAGGCACATGCGCCGGCTTGAGACAAGCAGGCCGCGCTCGGCGCGGCGTCAGGGTAGTCGGTGGCCTATCCGCGCGAGCCCTTTGCAATCGGTTCCTGGTAGGTGAAGCCCATATCCCAGGGGAAATAGATCCAGGTGTCCTGGCTGACCTCGGTCACGAAGGTATCGACCAGCGGACGGCCCTTCGGCTTGGCGTAAACGGCGGCGAAATGCGCCTTCGGCAACATGGCGCGCACCTGGGCGGCGGTCTTGCCGGTGTCGGTGAGGTCGTCGACGATGAGGATGCCTTCGCCGCCCTGCTGGGTCAGTTCCGGCGAGATGCCCTTCAGGACGTGCATTTCTCCCTGCGAGACATAGTCGTGATAGGAGGCGACGCAGACGGTCTCGATGAGGCGTATATTGAGTTCGCGCGAAATGACGGCAGCCGGCACAAGGCCGCCGCGCGTGATGCAGACGATCGCCTTCCATTCGCGGTCGCCGTCGGCCAGGCGCCAGGCAAGGGCGCGTGCGTCGCGATGAAACTGATCCCAGGAAACGGGGAAGGCTTTGTCGGGCAGCGACATGACGGGCTCCTGAACGGCGGAAAAACAAGATTCCACCTCTCTACTGCAAACCTGACCCCAAGAAAATCGGCGGCCGACCCTCGTCTGCCGCCGATCCACAGGCAAGTCACCGCATTCGGCGCGTCAGCGCGACATCAGCGTCGGCACGCGGGCACCGCGCATCAGTGCGCTGGTGACGCCGCCGAACAGGCGTTGGCGCAGGCGTGAATGGCTGTAGGCGCCCATGACGATGAGGCCGGCGTCGATTTCGGTCGCGCGATGATTGAGCGCGTCGGCGACCGAGCGGCCCTCTGAGGCACCGGAGGACACCGTTGCCCTGACGCCATGGCGCGCCAGGGTGGCGGCAAGCTCCGCGCCGCAGAAATCCCGCGACTGCAGGGCGGTCTCCGGCGGATCGATCGCGAAAATCTCGACCTCCCTTGCGGCGGTCAGAAAGGGCAGGGCATCGAAGACGGCGCGGGTCGATTCGCGCGAGCCATTCCAGGCGACAAGCACGCGCTCGATGGGCGCGGGCCCCGCCTGTGCATTCGACACGAGATAGAGCGGGCGGCCGCTTTCATAGAGCAGGTCCTCGATGTCCTCGCGCGCCGGGCCGTCGATATCCGGATCGAACTGGGCGGCGATCACGATATCGGCGCTGCGTGCGCTGTCGATCACGCCGGCGGAGGCGTAGCCGGCCGAACCTGTGAACAGCCGCCATTCATAGGAAATGTCGTCGCGCTCGCAACGGGACCGGAACGCCTCTTCGACCGCGCGGGACTGTTGCTGCGCCCGGTCCTGCAATTGCAGCACGGCGTTCGGATCAGGATATTCCATCGGTGCGATCAGCGTCACCACCACGGGCGCTTCCGCGTGAATACCGATGACGTGGCCGCCGGTGCGGCGGGCAAGCGCCAAGGCGTGATCCGTCACCTTGCCGGCGTCTTCTGCGGTGCTCAGCACTGCGACAATCGTCTTGTAGGTCATGTCGGCCTCCTGTCTGGTTCGTCCGAAATCTGCGCCAGCACGGCCGCCGCAACCTTGATCAGGATCAAGATGCCGCCTTGCCGCCCGCGATTTCGGCGATCATCGCCATTATATCACGTTCTGCGGCGTGCGCTGGCGCTTCCTCGCGGCTGCGAATGACAATTTCCGTCGAGAACCGGTTTTCGGAAAAGCGCGGGTAGGAGCCGATGCTGGTCTCGGGATGGTTTTTCTGGATGGCCGCCAGCGCACTGCCGATATCGCCCTCGCCGAAGGGGGAGGCGACGGAGCGCGACAGCATGGGCACGCCGCCCTCAAGCTTGGGGATGATGGTTCCCAGCATGGCGGTGAAGACCTGGGGAACGCCGGCCATGACGTAGACATTGCCGATATGGAAGCCGGGTGCCGTCGAGACGGCGTTTTCGATGTGGACTGCGCCTTGTGGCATGCGCGCCATGCGCTGGCGCGCCTCGTTGAACTCGACGCCGCGCCGTTCGTACATGGCGCCGAGAAGTTGCATGGCAAGCGGATCATGCAGGCAGGGCACGCCGAAGGCCTTGGATATGGCATCGGCGGTGATGTCGTCATGCGTCGGGCCGATGCCGCCGGAGGTGAAGACATAGGTGTAGCGCGCGCGCAGCGCATTGAGCGCCTCGACGATCGCATCCTCCTCGTCGCCGACGATGCGCACCTCCTTGAGGTCGATGCCTGCGAGGAACAGCACATCGGCGAGCTGGCCGATATTCTTGTCCTTGGTGCGGCCCGACAGCAGTTCGTCCCCGATGGCAAGCATGGCAGCCGTAGCGACAGACGTGGAACTCATGGTCATTTCCTGAAATTTCGAATGGAAATCCGA
This sequence comes from Shinella sp. AETb1-6, assembly GCF_009826875.1. NCBI lineage: Bacteria > Pseudomonadati > Pseudomonadota > Alphaproteobacteria > Hyphomicrobiales > Rhizobiaceae > Shinella > Shinella sp. AETb1-6. The sequence continues at coordinate 33,464 of NZ_WUMM01000012.1, forward strand.
CCGCATGGCCGGGTATTGTCAACGCGGGGTGAACAGTCTGTCGACCCGACGGGTTGTGACGCTGTCACACCGAAGTGCTACATCCAAGAGGATGCCGCGATCAAGCGGAAAGCCCTTTTCGAACAGGAGACGACAATGGCGAAAGTACTGGTTCTCTACTATTCGGCCTACGGCCATATCGAAACGATGGCCTACGCCGTGGCGGAAGGCGCGAAGTCGGCCGGCGCCGAGGTGACGGTCAAGCGCGTTCCGGAACTGGTATCCGAAGAAGTCGCCAAGGCGTCCTACTACAAGCTGGACCAGAAGGCCGAGATCGCCAAGGTCGACGAATTGGCCGAATACGATGCCATCATCGTCGGCGCCGGCACGCGCTTCGGCACGGTCGCTTCGCAGATGCGCAATTTCTGGGACCAGACGGGCGGCCTGTGGGCAGCCGGCAAGCTGGTCGGCAAGGTAGGCTCGGTCTTCACCTCGTCCGCCACGCAGCATGGCGGCCAGGAATCGACGATCCTCGGCTTCATTCCGACCCTTCTTCACCACGGCCTCGTCGTCGCCGGCCTTCCCTATGCCTTCCAGGGCCAGATGGGCGTCGATGAAGTCAAGGGCGGCTCGCCCTACGGCGCCTCCACCATCACCGACGGCGACGGTTCGCGCCAGCCTTCGCAGGTGGAACTGGATGCCGCCCGCTTCCAGGGCGCCCATGTCGCGAAGCTCGCGGCCAAGCTTTCGGCCTGATGTTCTCCTGAAACATCGCTGAACAAGAGGGTGCGGCCAGCGTCAGGGGCCGCGCCCTTTTTGTTGTTTGTCGCACTTTTGTAGGGTTGGTGCGGGCGGCGGGGATCGAACCCGCACAGCCAAGGCCGAGGGATTTTAAGTCCCTTGCGTCTACCAGTTTCGCCACGCCCGCGTTGAGCTTCAAATAACACGCCGCTGTGACTTTGGAAGCCTCGCAAGCGCTATTGCGATGGAAATTCCGTTTGCTGCACATCATTTACCAGACGCTGACTTGTTTCCCCGTTGGCAACCACGGGGCACCAAGACATTTCGCCGCGTTCTCCAAAAGGTGATTGGCAGGGCGGTGGTGCGGCGGCTATCAGGAGGCATGTTTGGAGGCTCACGGTGCTGCGCGGCTTGGCCGTCTTGCCCCGGCCTTGCGGAGTAGCCCGTGTCGATTGCCGATATTTCCCTTTTGAGCGCACTGCTTGCCGGAGCGCTGTCGTTCCTCTCGCCCTGCGTGCTGCCGCTGGTGCCGCCCTATCTCTGCTACATGGCCGGCATTTCCGTCGAGCAGTTCAAGGGCGCAGATGCGGTCGCCGTCCGGCGCGACACGCGCGGTGCGGTGCTGCTGGCCGCCTTCTTTTTCACGCTCGGCTTCGCCACCGTATTCGTGGCGCTCGGGGCCGGCGCCTCGACGATCGGCATGGTGCTGCGTCGGCATCTCGACATCCTCGCCCAGATCGGCGGCGTCATCATCATCCTGATGGGCCTGCATTTCCTCGGCGTGCTGCGCATCGGGCTCTTTGCCCGCGAGGCGCGTTTCCAGGGCGGCGGCAAGCCGGCGACGGCATCGGGCGCCTATCTCATGGGTCTTGCCTTCGCCTTCGGCTGGACGCCCTGCATCGGGCCGGTGCTGGGTGCCATTCTCGGCGTGGCGGCCGCACGCGAGACGGTCGGGGACGGTGCCGCGCTGCTTGCCGTCTACTCGCTGGGGCTTGCAATTCCGTTCTGGATCGCGGCAGGCTTCTCCGGCGCCTTCATGCGCTTTCTCGTCAGGTTCCGCCGTCACCTCGGCACGGTAGAGAAGGTCATGGGCATCCTGCTCATCCTCACCGGACTGGCCTTCATCTTCGGCTATATCAGCGCCGTCGCCATCTGGTTCCAGCAAACGTTTCCCATTCTCTCGCAAATCGGCTAGTGCGGGGCATCAGCCTCTGCATGCGGGATTGGGCGACAAACCATGGCGGACATCATCGGACTGGTTCTGCCGTTCTTCGGCATGATTTTCCTGGGCTATGTCGTCGCAAGGATCACGCGCCAGCCGATCGAGGCTCTGGGCTGGCTCAACACGTTCATCATCTACATCGCGCTGCCGGCGCTGTTCTTCAAGCTCGTGGCGAAGACGCCCATCGAGCAGCTGACGCGTATCGATTTCATCCTGGCCAATGTCAGCGCCACCTATCTGGTTTTCACGCTCATCTTCGCCGCCGGCCTGCTTTTGCGCCGCGCGACGACGCGCGAGGCGACGATCCAGGGGCTTGCCGCCGCCTATGGCAATATCGGCTATATGGGGCCGGGACTTGCGTTGCTCGCCTTCGGGGAGCCGGCGGCCGTTCCCGTGGCGCTCATCTTCTGCTTCGAGAACATGCTGCATTTCTCGATTGCGCCGGCCCTGATGGCGCTGGGCGGTGGTGAGAAGCAGCCGTTGCACCGGCTTGCCGCAGGCGTCGCACGCCGGATCGTCACGCATCCCTTCATCATCGCCACGGCCGCCGGCTTCCTTGCCGCGTTCACCGGGTTCGAAGCGCCGGCACCGTTGCAGCGGCTGATCGATTATCTGGCACAGGCGGCCGCGCCCTGCGCGCTCTTCGCCATGGGGGTGACGTTGGCGCTGCGGCCGTTGAAGCGGGTGCCGGTCGAGATCGGCTATATCGTGCCGGCGAAGCTCGTCCTGCTGCCGGTGACGATGTATCTCATGCTCGGGCTTGCCGGCAGTTTCGATCCAGTCTGGGTCTATACCGCGGTGTTGCTTGCAGCGCTTCCCACCGCAACGAATGTCTTCGTCATCGGCCAGCAATATGGCGTTTGGCAGGAGCGGGCGTCCGCGACCATCCTCGTGACGACGGTGCTGTCCGTCGCCACTGTGACGGCGCTTCTCTACCTCGTGAAGTCAGGCCTGCTTCCGGCCGACCCGTTCCCGTAAGCTGTCGCGGAATGCCTTGAGCGAGCCCAGCGGCTCGATACCCTCGCGCATGACGACGCTGCGAAGCGGGCCGATGGTGGAGAGCAGGTGAAGGCCGGCCGAGCGCAGGAACTGCACGGGCAGGAAATCCGACAGCAGCGAGCGGTTGAGGAGATCGACGCTGAGCGTGCGCGAACGGACATCCGCCTGGCGCTTGCGGTCGAAGCGCGCGCCGATCGCGGCATCGCTCGCCGCCGCTGACGTCTTGAGCAGGTCCTTGAGGGCCATGATGTCGCGCAGGCTGAGATTGAGGCCCTGCGCGCCGATCGGGGGGAAGGCATGGGCGGCCTCGCCGATCAGCACCATTCGATCCTTGCCGAAGCGGTCGGCGGTCATGCCGGACAGCGGAAAGCTCTGGGCGCCGGCTTCGACCGACACCTTGCCGAGCATGGACTGCATGCGCTGCTCGACGGCGATGCTCAGTTCGGCGACGGGGAGTGCGGCGAGTCTTGCCGCTTCCTTCGGCGGCAGCACCCAGACAAGGCTGGAGCGATCGCCGGGCAGGGGAACCTGGGTGAAAGGGCCGCTCTCCGTGTGGAACTCCGTCGAGACATGGCCGTGCGGACGGTCGTGGGCGAAATTGAGCACGAGCGCCGATTGCGGGTAGGACCAGGCGCGCACGCCGATGCCGGCGCTCTGGCGGATCAGCGATTGCCGACCGTCCGCGCCGACCACCAGTCCGGCCATGACGCGCTCGCCGTCATCCAGCACAAGTTCGACGCCGGTTTCGAACGTGTTGGCGGCCTTGACGCCGTTTTCGATGCGCAAGATGCCGGCGTTTTCGGAAATCCTGCGATCCAGCGCCGCGAGGAACGGCGCGTTCGGGATGTTGTAGCCGAAGGCGGGCAGGCCGACTTCGCCGGCACGGAAGGCAACGGGCGGGGCGCGCAGCAGGCGCGTCGTCCCGTCGAGGATCTGCATGGTTTCCAGCGCCGCGGCATGCGGGGCGATGTCCTCCCAGAGGCCGAGCGTCCTCAGGAAAGCGATGGACTGGTCCATGAGGGCCGTCGTGCGGCCGTCTGCCTTGCGGGCGGGCGGGGCGATGAGCGCGACGCTGGACCCCGAGTCGGCGAGCGCCAAAGCGGCGAGATTGCCGGCAAGGCCGGCCCCGACGATGGCGATATCGAATTGTCTCATGACCGGCCTCCGCAGCGCGACGCGATTACCCACAGATTTTGCTGGGCTTCTATCCCTCAAGACTAGGCCGGCAAAGAGGCAATTTCCATGGGATGAATCCGCGCAGGCGGCAAACGGCTCGCAAATGCGGGGATTTTCACTGGCGATGGCGAGCAATCAATGCATATTACCTGACGTGACCGCACAGGAGGGCGCGTTCGGCACGGACGAACGCGTGACAAAGCCCCAGGATGGACTGCGACCGGCAATGAAATTTTTCAACTACAAGCGCGTGCCCTACGCGGAAATCCGCGCCTTTTCCGTTCACATCCTGACGGCATCCGGTTCCTTCCTGGCTTTTCTCGGCGTCGTTGCCGCAGCGGAACACCGTTTCGTCGACATGTTCTGGTGGCTGGGGCTCGCGCTGCTCGTCGACGGTATCGACGGGCCGATCGCCCGCAAGGTGCGCGTCAAGGAAGTGCTGCCGAACTGGTCCGGCGACACGCTCGACAATGTCATCGACTACGTGACCTATGTGCTGCTGCCGGCCTTCGCGCTCTACCAGAGCGGCATGATCGGCGAGCCGTGGTCCTTCGTGGCGGCCGGCGCCATCGTGGTGTCCAGCGCCATCTATTACGCCGATATGGGCATGAAGACCGACGAATATTTCTTCTCGGGCTTCCCCGTGGTCTGGAACATGGTGGTGTTCACGCTTTTCGTCATTCAGGCGAGCGAACTGACCGCGTCGATCATCGTTTTCGTGTCCGTCTTCCTCACCTTCATGCCGATCAACTTCCTGCACCCGGTGCGCGTGGAGCGGCTGCGCAACGTCAATCTCGCCGTCTTCTTCCTTTGGGCGCTGCTGAGTGGGTATGCGCTGCTTCTTCACTTCGCGTCGCCCACCTGGGTGGTCTGGGGCGTGGTCGCGACGGGTCTCTATCTCTATGTCATCGGCGCCGTGATGCAGGTGTTCCCCAGCCTCGGCCGCCGCTAGAATATAAGGAAGCATGCCATGACCAAGGCGATCGTCATTCGCAGCCTCGGCGGACCCGAGGTGTTGAAGCTTGAGGACGTTGTGCTTGAGGCGCCCGGCCCGGGCGAGGTGCAGATCCGGCAGGCGGCCGTGGGCCTCAATTTCATCGACGTCTATTTCCGCACCGGCCTCTACAAGACGGAGCTGCCGTTCATTCCCGGCAAGGAAGGCGCAGGCATCGTCACGGCGCTGGGCGAGGGCGTGACCGAGTTCGCCGTCGGCGACCGCGTCGCCTATGCCTCGGCCGATGGCGCCTATACAGCGGAACGCAATGTCGCGACGCGGCATCTGGTGCGCGTGCCGGACGGCATTTCGCTCGAAACGGCGGCCGCCATGATGCTGAAGGGCATGACGGCGCAGTATCTGCTGCTGCAGACCTACCAGGTGAAGCCCGGCAGCGTGATCCTCTTCCACGCCGCGGCAGGCGGCGTCGGCCTCATCGCCGGACAATGGGCCAAGGCGCTGGGCGCCACCGTGATCGGCACGGCGGGATCGCAGGCCAAGATCGATCTCGCGCTTGCCCATGGCTACGACCATGTCATCGATTACGGCAAGGAAGATTTCGCAGCGCGCGTTCGGGAACTGACGGACGGCAAGGGTGTCGACGTGGTCTACGATTCCGTCGGCAAGGACACCTTTCCGAAGTCGCTGGATTGCCTCAAGCCGCGCGGCCTGTTCGTGAGTTTCGGTAATTCCTCCGGTCCGGTCGAAGCGTTCAACATGGGACTGCTCGCCCAGAAGGGTTCACTCTTCGCGACGCGTCCGACATTGTTTGCCTATATCGCCACGCGCGAGGCACTCGATGCATGTGCAAACTCGCTGTTTGATATTGTGCAAAGCAACAAAGTGCGTATCAATATTAATCAGACTTATCCGCTGGCGGACGCGGGGCGCGCGCACACGGATCTGGAAACAAGAAAAACGAGTGGAACGACACTGCTCATTCCCTGACCGCCCCGACGGGGCAAAAAGGCTGGGATCGCAGGAAAGAGGGGCAAAGTGCCAGCCGTTGGAGCATCCGCGGGCAGACCTTTATTGGCCGTTCGCAGCCTGACAAAACTGTTCGGTTCGTTTGCCGCCTGCAACGGCATCGACCTCGAAATCCAGCCCGGGGAAATCCATGCCCTGCTGGGCGAGAACGGCGCGGGAAAATCAACGCTCGTGAAGATGCTTTTCGGCGTTCTGGCGCCGAGCAGCGGCGAGATCGTCTGGAAGGGCGAGGCCGTGCGCATCCCGAGCCCCGGCGCCGCCCGCCGTCTCGGCATCGGCATGGTGTTCCAGCATTTTTCGCTGTTCGAGGCGCTGACGGTCGCCGAAAACATCGCGCTTTCGCTGAGCCCCGGCATATCGCTGTCGAAGGTCGCCGAGGAAGCGTCGCGCCTCTCGCATCTCTACGGCCTGCCCCTCGATCCGAAGGCGCATGTCGCGGATCTCTCGGTCGGCGAGCGCCAGCGCATCGAGATCGTGCGCGCCCTGTTGCAGAACCCTGAACTGATCATCCTTGATGAGCCGACCTCCGTCCTGACGCCGCAGGAGGCCGACAGGCTGTTCGAGACGCTGGACAAGCTGAAGGCCGAAGGACGCTCCGTTCTCTACATCAGCCATCGGCTCGAAGAAGTGCAGCGCATCTGCGACCGCGCGACCGTGCTGCGCCACGGCAAGGTGACGGGCGCCTGCGATCCCCGCAAGGAAACGCCCGCCTCGCTCGCCCGCATGATGGTGGGCAGCGATGTCGCGTCCGTGAGCACCGCCGGCACCAACACCAAGGGCGACGTGCTGCTGGAGGCGCGTCATCTGAGCGTGCCGGCGCGCACGCCCTTCGCCGTCGCCCTCAAGAACGTCTGTCTCAAGGTGCGGGGCGGCGAGGTGCTGGCGATCGCCGGCGTCGCCGGCAACGGGCAGGGCGAGCTTTTCGATGCGCTTTCGGGCGAATATCCCGCGGCGGACGCCTCCGCCGTGTTCATCCGCAACAAGCCGGCCGGCAATCTCGGCATCACGGCGCGCCGCCTGATGGGCGCGGGCTTCGTGCCGGAAGAACGCCATGGCCACGCCGCCGTGCCCTCGCTGCCGCTGTCGGACAACCTCGTCCTGGCGCGCAACCAGTCCGACCGGAGAACCTTTCTCGGCGGCGGCGTGCTCGGCATCATCAAGCATGCGGTCGTGCGTTTGGCATCGCGCCGCATTTCCGAGACGATGGACGTGCGCAAGAGCGGTGACGATCCGGCGGCTGGCTCGCTGTCGGGCGGCAATCTCCAGAAATACATTGTGGGCCGCGAACTCGACCGCCAGCCCTCCGTGCTGATCGTCAACCAGCCGACCTGGGGCGTCGATGCGGGAGCGGCAAGCCGCATCCGTCAGGCGCTCGTCGATCTCGCCAAATCCGGCTCGGCCGTTCTCGTCATCAGCCAGGACCTGGACGAGATCTTCGAGGTGGCGACCGAAATCGCCGTCATCAGCGAGGGACGCCTGTCGGATGCCTATCCCGCGCACGCGCTGACGCGCGAAAAGATCGGCCTCCTGATGGGTGGAATGTACGGCAAGACGGAAGGCGAAGAGGTGGCCCATGCGCATTGAACTGGAACGACGCGCCAACCCGTCCCTCCTGTTTTCCGTCCTGTCCCCGTTTCTGGCGCTGGCGCTGACGGTGATTGCGGGCGGCATCATGTTCGCGCTGCTGGGCAAGGACCCGGTCTCGGCGCTGTACAGCTTCTTCATCGAGCCGCTGCTCGACATCTGGTCGCTGCATGAGATCGCCATCAAGGCCGCACCGCTGATCCTGATCGGCGCGGGGTTGTCCGTGTGCTATCGATCCAACAACTGGAACATCGGCGCGGAGGGGCAGTTCATCGCCGGCGCGATTGCGGGGGCCATCGTTCCGGTCGTCTTCCACGACTGGCATTCGTCGCTGGTGCTGCCGCTGATGCTGATTTTCGGCATGATCGGCGGTGCGCTCTATGCCGCCATACCCGCCTTCCTCAAGGCGCAGATGAACACCAATGAAATCCTGACGAGCCTGATGCTGGTCTATATCGCACAGCTCTTCCTCGACTGGCTGGTGCGCGGCCCCTGGCGCAGCCCGGATGCCTACAATTTTCCTGTTACACGCGATTTCGCGCCGGAAGCGATCCTGCCCGAACTCATATCCTCCGGGCGCGCCAATCTCGGCTTCGTCTTCGCCATCGTCGCCGCGGTCGGCCTGTGGATCATGATGCGCTATACGCTGAAAGGCTTCGAGATCACCGTGCTCGGCCAGTCCGAACGGGCAGGGCGCTTCGCGGGTTTTTCCTCCAAGCGCATGATCTGGTTCTCCATGCTGCTTTCCGGCGCGTTCGCCGGACTTGCCGGCATTTCCGAAGTCAGCGGCGTCATCGGCAAGCTGCAGCCCATCATTTCGCCCGGCTACGGCTTCACCGCCATCATCGTCGCGTTCCTCGGCCGCCTCAATCCGCTCGGCATCATCGCCGCCGGCCTGTTCCTGGCGCTCACCTATGTCGGCGGCGAAGCCGTGCAGCTGACGCTCGGCGTCTCCGACAAGGTGACACGCGTCTTCCAGGGCCTGCTGCTGTTCTTCGTGCTCTCCTGCGACACGCTGATCCAGTACCGGATCCGGCTGGTGTTTTCCCGGTTCGGCCAGACGAGCGAGGGGGGAGCGCACTGATGGGTATCATCGAAGCCATCCTCCTGACGGTCGTCACCGCCGCCACGCCGCTGGTGCTCGCCTCGCTCGGCGAGCTCGTCTCCGAGCGGGCGGGCGTGCTCAATCTCGGCGTGGAGGGCATGATGGTGATGGGGGCGGTGCTCGCCTTCGCCGCCACGCAGGCCACCGGTTCGCCCTATATCGGCATTCTCGCGGGCATTGCCTGCGGCGCGCTGTTTTCGCTGCTCTTCGGCTTCCTGACGCTGACGCTCGTCGCCAACCAGGTGGCGACCGGCCTCGCGCTGACCATCCTCGGCCTTGGCGTATCCGGGCAGATCGGCGAGCCCTATGTCGGCATGTCCGGCGTCAAGCTTCAGCCCATCGTCATTCCGTTCCTCTCCGATATTCCGTTCATCGGGCCCATTCTGTTCAAGCAGGACCTGATCTTCTACCTGTCGATTGCGCTGGTGTTCGGCGTGAACTGGTTCCTGTTCCGCAGCCGGGCGGGGCTCAAGATCCGGGCGATCGGCGACAACCATGCCTCGGCGCATGCGCTCGGTATCCATGTCATCCGCACGCGCTACCTCGCCGTGATGTTCGGCGGCGCCTGCGCGGGTCTCGCCGGCGCGCAGCTGTCGCTCGTCTATACGCCCCAATGGGTGGAGAACATGTCGGCCGGGCGCGGCTGGATCGCGCTAGCGCTCGTCGTCTTCGCCTCCTGGCGGCCGTGGCGGCTGCTGGCGGGCGGTTATCTCTTCGGCGCCGTCTCGATCAGCCAGCTGCACGCCCAGGCGCTCGGTCTCGGCATTCCCTCGCAATTCCTGTCGGCTCTTCCCTATGCCGCCACTGTTATCGTACTAATCCTGATATCGCATAATCGGCGCATGACGCTGATCAACACGCCCGCCTGCCTCGGCAAGCCATTCGTGCCTGATCGGTGACGAAGAACAAGAAGACGGGACACAACCAATCCAACCCACCTACAGAGGATAAAATGAAGAAAATCATTCTCGCTCTCACGACATCGGCCGCCGTTCTCGGCTTTGCCGCCGCTGCCAGCGCTCAGGACAAGACGAAGATCTGCTTCATCTATGTCGGCTCCAAGACCGACGGCGGCTGGACGCAGGCGCACGACATCGGCCGCCAGGCGCTGCAGGACCACTTCGGCGACAAGATCGAGACGCCCTTCCTCGAAAACGTGCCGGAAGGCCCGGATGCCGAGCGCGCAATCGAGCGCATGGCCCGCTCCGGCTGCGCCCTGGTGTTCACCACGTCGTTCGGCTTCATGGACGCGACCATCAAGGTTGCGGAGAAATTCCCGGACGTGAAGTTCGAGCATGCAACCGGCTTCAAGTCGGCCGCGAACGTCGCGACCTACAATGCGCGTTTCTATGAAGGCCGCTACATCCAGGGCGTGATTGCCGCCAAGCTGTCGCAGAAGGGCCTCGCCGGCTACATCGCGTCCTTCCCGATCCCGGAAGTCGTCATGGGCATCAACTCGTTCGTCCACGGCGCCCAGTCCGTGAACCCGGACTTCAAGGTGAAGGTCATCTGGGCCAACACCTGGTTCGACCCGGGCAAGGAAGCCGATGCCGCCAAGGCGCTGGTCGACCAGGGCGTCGATATCCTGACGCAGCACACCGACACGACCGCGCCGATGCAGGTTGCCGCCGAGCGTGGCATCAAGGCCTTCGGCCAGGCTTCCGACATGATCAAGGCCGGCCCGGAAACGCAGCTGACCGCGATCGTCGACACCTGGGGCGCCTACTACATCAAGCGCACCCAAGCCGTTCTCGACGGCACGTGGAAGTCCGAACAGATGTGGGATGGCCTGAAGGACGGCATCCTCACCATGGCGCCCTACACGAACATGCCTGACGACGTGAAGAAGCTGGCAGAAGAGACCGAAGCGAAGATCCGCTCCGGCGAGCTGCACCCCTTCACCGGCCCGATCAAGAAGCAGGACGGCTCGGACTGGCTGGCTGATGGCGCCGTTTCCGACGACGGCACGCTTCTCGGCATGAATTTCTACATCGCCGGCGTGGACGACCAACTGCCGAAGTGATCGGATCGATCATCCCAAAAACAGAAAGGCGCTCCAGCGGAGCGCCTTTTTCGTTTGAAGCACCCGTGACGCGCCTTTCGGATCGTCACAGTCGGCCTCGCGGCCTGCCGGAGCGGTTAATGGAAGATACCGCTCTGTTCCTTCCACCTGTAGTGGCCTTCATCCACGTCCATCAGCGCGCGGACCTGCGGATGGCGGACGGGCTTGCCGCTATCGTCCGCGACCAGATTCTGCTCGGAGACATAGGCGACATATTCCGACTCGTCGTTTTCCGCGAAGAGATGGTAGAAGGGCTGGTCCTTCGACGGGCGGATTTCCGCCGGAATGGCATTCCACCACTCTTCGGTGTTGGCGAATTCGGGGTCGACGTCGAAGACCACGCCACGGAACGGGAAAACCCGGTGGCGGACCACATCGCCGATGGCAAATTTTGCATGACGCATCTTCATGGCGTACCTACCTTTCTCCTTATATTTGGGTAATTGCGCTGAAACATCAATAGTTCCGGTCGCGTGCGTTACGCGTTCCGAACAGGGCGGCGGCGCTTGCGCCTGCTCCGGTTTCGGCGTACCTCCAAAAGACAGCGTCAAGCGGGTCGTAATGCATGAACAATCAGTGGGGCAGAGGCAGCGGCGGGGCAACCGGGGGCGGTAGCGGCATCGGCGGCATTCTGTTCGCGTCGATCGTCTGCCTGGTGCTGGGTGGCGCTGCCGGTTATGGCGCCTTCCGCGCGATGTCCGGCGCCCCCTCCGAAAATGCCCTCGAAGACAGCAACCGGCGCATTGCAGATCTGGCCGATGAAAACGATGCCCTGAAGCGCCAGCTCGATGCGTTGCGCGCCGATGCCAGCCGATCCGACGCGGCGGAGAGCGCAGAAAACGTGCGCCTGGCACAGGAGATCGTTCCAGGACTTCAGCGCGAACTGGAGCTGGCTGGTCAAAAACTCGCCGAGGTCGAACGGCTGCGGAAGGACGCCGAGGCGGCTGCAACCGAGCGCGCCCGTGAGCTCGACGAACGAGCCGGGCAAATTGCGCAGCTCGAAAAGGCGATCGAGGAGGCACGCAGCACGCAGGCGGCCGACCGGAATACCGAGACCGAACGCCTCGAGGCCGAGGCGGAGACGTTGCGCCGGGAACTTGCCGAGGCCGAGCAAGCCGCTAAAAGGCTCCGCACCCGCGAGCTGCCCGACCTGGTGGCCGAAATCGCCCGAAAGAACCAGGAGATCGCGACACTGACGGCGCGCAACGCCGCCCTAGAGGAGAGGATTGCCGCGCTGGAGACGGCCGCCCAGCCGAAGAGCCCGCAACAGGCGGATGACAACCGCGCGCGCGACAACGCCAAACCGGCCGACGGTCGCAGCCCCCGCAACGCCGCACTTGTGGCGCAGGTCATCGAGAGAACGCCGGGGCTCGACCGGCTGACGGGGACGCAACGCACACAGCTGGAGCAGACCCTCGTTTCCGGAGAATGCGTGACCAACGCGCTCGGCAGCGTGCTGAACCGCGTGCCCATCCTGGCGCTTCGCGGCCTGATGCGCGATCTCGACAGCGACTGCTAGGCCTTTGCGGCGAAGGCGGGGCACGATACTGTTCTGCCAGGTCGCGAAGACACGTCGATGGGCGGTTAAAGCGTTTAACAGACGGCCCTGACCTGCGGGAAAAATGCCCGCCCACGGAAGGAGATTTGCATGAAGCGATCAGTTCTGGCCGCCGCACTCGGCCTTGCACTGTCGATGGGAACGGCATCGGCACAGGCGTTCGAGCGCAGCATCATGACGGGCGGCCCCCAGGGCACCTATATCAAGATCGGCCGTGACATCGCCGCGCTCGGCGCCGAGTGCGGCCTGACGCTGAACGTCGTCGAAAGCGCCGGGTCGCTTGAGAACTTCGTCGGCGTGCGCAACCGCCGCAACACGCAGTTCGGCATCGTCCAGAGCGACGTGCTCGAATATCTGAAGACCTTCGAGGCGAACGATCCCGAGGTGCAGAAGGCGGTAAAGGGCGTGCGCATCATGTTCCCGCTCTACAACGAGGAAATCCACGTGCTGGCGCGCAAGGAGATTGCCGGCGTAAAGGACCTCGCCGGCAAGAAGGTCGCCGTCGGCAAGAAGGATTCCGGGACCTTCCTGACCGCGACGCTGGTGATGGACATCCTCCAGGTGAAGGCGGGTGAGCGGGTCGACATCAACCCGGACGAGGCGCTGCCGAAGCTGCTTTCCGGCGAGATCGACGCGTTCTTCTATGTCGCGGGCGCGCCCGCATCGCTGTTTTCCGGCAACACGATCGACAAGGCGAAGTTCCACCTCCTGCCGATCACCGAAGCGCCGCTGCTCGCCACCTATACGCCCTCGCGCATAGAAGCCGGCACCTATTCGTTCCAGGACGAGCCCGTCGATCTCGTCGCGGTAAAGGCCGTGATGATGACCTATGACTACGACGTCAAGCGCAACGCCTATCATCGCGACAGTTGCAAGACCGTCGCCGACTTCTCCAGCCTGATCATCGGCGGCCTCGACAAGCTGAAGGCGACGGGACATCCGAAATGGAAGACCGTCGACCTGACGGCGCTGCCGCCGGGCTGGCAGGTCGGGGTCTGCGTCAAGGCCGGCATGGCGCTGGACTACAAGCCGGCCTGCAAGCCGCAAGCCGGCGCGGCAACGGGCGCCACGGACGATTCGAACGAGGAATATCTCAATCTCCTCAAGCAGCGGCTGAAGCCCTGACCGCATCGCAGACCAACAAAAAACCCGGCCACTGGCCGGGTTTTTCGTCTCGGGAGGCCTCCCGCCCGAAGGCGGGAGGAAAAGCGCCGATCAGGCAGAGTAGTACATGTCGAATTCGACCGGGTGCGGCGTCATTTCGAAGCGCATGACTTCGGCCATCTTCAGTTCGATATAGGCGTCGATCTGGTCGTCGTCGAAGACGCCGCCGGCCGTGAGGAACTTGCGATCCTTGTCGAGGCTTTCCAGAGCTTCGCGCAGCGAGCCGCAGACCGTCGGGATCTTCTTCAGTTCCTTCGGCGGCAGGTCGTAGAGGTCCTTGTCCATGGCCTTGCCGGGATGGATCTTGTTCTTGATGCCGTCGAGACCAGCCATCAGCATGGAGGCGAAGCCGAGGTAGGGGTTGCCGAGCGGGTCGGGGAAGCGGATTTCGACGCGCTTGGACTTCGGACCCGTACCGAACGGAATGCGGCACGATGCCGAGCGGTTGCGGGCCGAGTAGGCGAGCAGAACCGGTGCTTCATAACCCGGGACGAGGCGCTTGTAGGAGTTCGTCGTCGGGTTGGTGAAGGCGTTGATCGCCTTGGCATGCTTGATGATGCCGCCGATGAAGTAGAGGCAGGTTTCCGACAGGCCGGCATATTCGTCGCCGGCGAACTGCGGCTTGGCGTCCTTCCAGATCGACAGGTGGACGTGCATGCCCGAGCCGTTGTCGCCGAAGATCGGCTTCGGCATGAAGGTTGCCGTCTTGCCATAGGCATTGGCGACCTGGTGCACGACGTACTTGTAGATCTGCACCTTGTCGGCGCTGCGGACGAGCGTGTCGAACTTGACGCCGAGCTCGTGCTGGGCGGCCGCCACTTCGTGGTGCTGCTTTTCAACCGTGACGCCCATTTCCTTGAGCACGGTCAGCATTTCGGAACGCATGTCCTGGCAGCTGTCGACCGGCGGAACCGGGAAGTAGCCGCCCTTGACGCGGGGGCGATGGCCGAGGTTGCCGGTCTCGTAGTCGGTGTCGTCGTTGGAGGGGAGCTCCGACGAATCCAGCTTGAAGCCGGTGTTGTACGGGTCGGCCTTGTACTTGACGTCGTCGAAGACGAAGAATTCGGGTTCCGGACCGGCGTAGATGGTGTCGCCGATGCCCGATGCCTTGAGGTAGGCTTCAGCCTTCTTGGCCGTTCCGCGCGGGTCGCGGTTGTAGGATTCGCCCGAGACCGGATCGAGGATGTCGCACATGACGACGAGGGTGGACTGCGCGAAGAACGGGTCGATGTGAACCGTCGCGGTATCGGGCATCAGCACCATGTCGGACTCGTTGATGGCCTTCCAGCCGCCGATCGAGGAGCCGTCGAACATGACGCCGTCGGCGAACATGTCTTCATCGACGCAATCGACGTCCATCGTGACGTGGTGCAGCTTGCCGCGCGGGTCGGTGAAGCGCAGGTCGACGAACTTGACGTCGTTTTCCTTGATTTGCTTGAGGATATCATTGGCAGTCGTCATGTGTGTAGTCCCTGTGTGAGATGACGAGGTTATGAAAGCCCGGGCCGGACGGCCAGGCGGGATTAGATGGCGTCGACACCGGTCTCGCCGGTGCGGATGCGGATGACTTCTTCGACATTGGAGACGAAGATCTTGCCGTCGCCGATGCGGCCGGTCTGGGCGGCGTTGCGGATGGCCTCGATGACGGCCTCCGCATTTTCATCGGCCAGAACGACCTCGACCTTCACCTTGGGCAGAAAGTCGACAACATATTCGGCACCGCGGTAAAGCTCCGTGTGCCCCTTCTGGCGTCCAAAGCCCTTCGCTTCGGTGACGGTGATACCCTGCAGGCCAACTTCCTGAAGGGCTTCCTTCACCTCATCGAGCTTGAAGGGCTTGATGATCGCTTCGATCTTTTTCATGAGAAAATGTCTCTCCGCTTCTCCCGTTTGCGCGCGTTTTGCGCCCGCTGCAAACATCCAATGCATGTAGCATGCCAACTTGAGGCAGGATTGGTGTCGAAACCGAAAAATCCCGTTTCAAGATGAAACCGCTCGTCGCCACGTCGCCGATGATGCGGATTTGCAGCCGAAAGGGCCAGCGAAATCTGCCTAAAATTTATCACTTTTCGGGGCCGGTTGCCGTGCGGCGCGAACATGTCGTCGGCCATGGCTTCAAAAGCCGCAAATTTGAGCATTCAATATGGGCATTTGCATAAATAATAGACTTATTGGGAGGACGGGTTACCGCTCTTGCCGAGCTGAGGATTTTCCGGGCATGGTGTGCCATGCACAGCCATAAGGACACATTGCTGCTCACGCCCGAAGAGATGGGGCAGGTCGATCGCGCCGCCGCCGCATCGGGTCTCTCCAGCTATGGCCTGATGGAGCGGGCAGGGCAGGCGGTGGCCGCCTGCGCGCTGCGCCGCTTTGCCGGTGCCCTTCGCTTCGTCATCCTCTGCGGTCCCGGCAACAACGGCGGAGACGGCTATGTGGCGGCGCGGGCGCTGCAGGCGGCCGGCGCGGAAATCGCGGTTCACGCACTGGGCGACCCGGCAGCGCTGCGCGGCGATGCGGCCACGGCCTTCGGGCAGTTCACAGGCTTAGTCGCGCCGCTTGCGGATTATCGTCCCCGGACCGGCGACGTCGTGGTGGATGCCCTGTTCGGCGCGGGGCTGGCCAGGGACCTTGCAGCGGATGTGATCTCGATTATCGAAAGCATCAATGAAAGCGCCATTCCGGTGCTTGCGGTGGATCTTCCCTCGGGTATCGACGGCAGAACCGGCACAGTCCGCGGCGCCGCCTTCCAGGCCGCCGCGAGCGTCACCTTCATGTGCCGCAAGCCCGGGCATCTTCTCCTGCCGGGCCGGATGCTGGCCGGCGCATTGGAAATCTTCGACATCGGCATACCCGAGCGCATCCTGCGCGCCCATGGGGGAGAGATCGGCGTCAATGCGCCGGCCGCCTGGCGGGATGTCCTGCCGATAGAAACGGGGGCGGGGCATAAATATGTGCGGGGTCATCTCGCCGTCTTCTCCGGGCCTGCCACCGCGACGGGGGCAGCAAGGCTTTCGGCGATGGCAGGCCTTCGCGCCGGCGCGGGGCTTGTCACGCTGTTGTCTCCGATCGCGGCATTGCCCGCCAACGCCGCGCAGCTGACGGCGGTCATGCTGAAGCCGATCGATGATGAAGGCGATCTCGCCGCCTTGCTGGAGGATGCCCGGCTCAAGACCTTCGTGCTTGGCCCCGGCTTCGGCGACGGTGAACGGGCGCGACGCTATGCCGGCCTGATCGCCTCGGGCGAACGGCGCCTGGTTCTCGATGCCGACGGCATAACCGCTTTCCGCGATGACCCGCAGGCACTTTTCGATCTTTTCGAAGGACCGGCGCTGCGCCTGGTCCTGACGCCGCATGACGGCGAATTCGCCCGGCTGTTTCCCGATATCGCGAAAGACAGCACGCTTTCGAAGATCGAGCGGGCGCAAAAGGCCGCGGCGCGCAGCAACGGCGTGGTCGTCCTCAAGGGCGCGGACACCGTCATCGCAGCACCGGACGGACGCGCGCTCGTCAATGACAATGCGCCGCCATGGCTCGCGACCGCCGGGTCCGGCGACGTGCTGGCCGGTCTCGTCGGCGCGCATCTCGCACAGGGCATGCCGGCTTTCGAGGCCGCGGCGAGCGCGGTGTGGCGCCATGGAGAGGCGGGGCGCCTGGCCGGCGAAGGCCTGACGGCCGAAACGCTGATCGACGCCCTGACCGGCCTCGACCAGCTGAAGTGAGGTTTCTCCGGGCGACATCAATGGGCAAGGCTGAATATCGCCCATCGCGAAGCGCGAATGACTACGCGCGCGGCTGCGTACGTTTCTGCAATTCGCGCGCGCCATTCGGCGCATTGACCTTGCCCGACGTGATGAAGAACGCAAAGACATCGCGCGGCTTCTTCGCCGGCTTCGTGTCGGGATCGATCTTCGGCAGGTCGGATGGCTCACCGCCTGCCGCCCAGGCCTTCAGCCGCTCCGCCCACTCATCCAGCGCCTTGGGCGGATAGCAGGTCTCGATATCGTTGGATCCCTTCTGCAGGCGGGCATAGACGAAATCGGCCGTCACATCGGCAATCTCGGGGTATTCGGCGTGATGCGCGTAGACGACGGCCGCATTGTATTTGCGGGCCAGCGCGGCAAATTCCGGTGCCATGAAGCTTTCGTTGCGCACTTCGAGCGCGTGCTTCAGCGTCAAGCCATCCTGCTTTTCCGGCAGGAGCTTGAGAAAGCCCTCGAAATCCTCCGGATCGAACGCCTTGGTCGGCGCGAACTGCCAGAGGATCGGGCCGAGATGCTCACCAAGCTCCGTCAGGCCCTGCGTCAGGAATTTCTGGACGGACTCGCCGCCATCGGCCAGAACCTTTCGGTTGGTGGTAAATCGGCTGGCCTTGAGGGAAAAGATGAAACCGTCAGGCACTTCCGACGCCCATTTCGCGAAGGTCTCCGGCTTCTGAGAGCCGTAATAGGTGCCGTTGACCTCGATCGTCGTCAGTTCGCGGCTGGCGAATTCCAGCTGGCGCTTCTTCACCAGCTTTTCGGGATAGAAGCTTCCCTCCCAGGGCTCGAAGGTCCAGCCGCCGATTCCGGTTCTGATCGTGCCGGATGCGCTCATCATCGTCCTCCCTTTTTCCTCATTCCGCTGCGATCCGCTTGATCGGCCGTCGCTCCAGCAGCTCCTTCAGGAACTGCCCGGTATAGGACCGCTCGATCTTCACCACATCCTCCGGCGTGCCTTCGGCGATCACCTCGCCGCCGCCATCGCCGCCCTCGGGGCCGAAGTCGATGATCCAGTCGGCGGTCTTGATGACCTCGAGATTGTGCTCGATGACGACGACCGAATTGCCCTGGTTGACCAGCTCGTGCAGCACTTCCAGCAGTTTCGCCACATCATGGAAATGCAGGCCCGTCGTCGGCTCGTCGAGAATGTAGAGCGTGCGGCCGGTGGAACGCTTGGACAGTTCCTTGGCAAGCTTGACGCGTTGCGCCTCGCCGCCCGACAGCGTGTTGGCCTGCTGCCCGACCTTGATATAGCCGAGACCGACCTGGTTGAGCGTCACCAGCTTGTCGCGCACCGCCGGCACGGCGGCGAAGAATTCGACGCCTTCCTCCACCGTCATGTCGAGCACGTCGGCGATGGACTTGCCCTTGAAGGTGACATCGAGCGTCTCGCGGTTGTAGCGCTTGCCGTGGCAGACGTCGCAGGTGACGTAGACATCGGGCAGGAAGTGCATCTCGATCTTGATGACGCCGTCGCCCTGGCAGGCCTCGCAACGCCCGCCCTTGACGTTGAAGGAGAAACGACCCGGCTGATAGCCACGCGCTTTCGCTTCCGGAAGCCCCGCGAACCAATCACGGATCGGCGTGAAGGCGCCGGTATAGGTCGCCGGGTTGGAGCGCGGCGTGCGGCCGATCGGCGACTGGTCGATATCGATGACCTTGTCGATATATTCGAAGCCGTCGATACGCTCGTGTTCCGCCGGAATTTCGCGTGCGCCCATGATGCGGCGGGCGGCGGACTTATAGAGCGTCTCGATCAGGAACGTCGACTTGCCGCCACCCGACACGCCCGTGACCGCCGTGAAGACGCCGAGGGGAATGGAAGCCGTGACATTCTTCAGGTTGTTGGCCTTGGCGCCGACGACCTTGATCTCCTTCTTCTTCTTCGGCTTGCGGCGTTCGCTTGGAACGGCGACCGACAGCTCGCCCGAAAGATACTTGCCGGTCAGCGAGGCCGGATTGGCGATGACCTCCTCCGGCGTGCCCTGTGCGATGACCTGGCCGCCATGGATGCCGGCGGCGGGACCGATATCGACGACATAGTCGGCCGTCAGGATCGCATCCTCGTCATGCTCGACGACGATGACGGTGTTGCCGATGTCGCGCAGGTGCCGAAGCGTATCCAGCAGGCGCGCATTGTCGCGCTGGTGCAGGCCGATGGACGGCTCGTCCAGCACGTAGAGCACACCCGTCAGGCCGGAGCCGATCTGCGAGGCAAGCCGGATGCGCTGGCTTTCGCCGCCCGACAGCGTGCCGGAATTGCGCGACAGCGACAGATATTCCAGGCCGACATCGTTGAGGAAGCGCAGCCGCTCGCGGATCTCCTTGAGGATGCGCACCGCGATCTCGTTCTGCTTGGCGTTGAGATGCTCCGGCAGCGCCTCGAACCAGTCGCGCGCCACGCGGATCGACATGGCCGTCGTCTCGCCGATATGCAGCTTGTTGATCTTGACCGCCAGCGCCTCGGGTTTCAGGCGAAAACCGTTGCAGGCCGGGCAGGGCGCGGCCGACATGTAGCGCTCGATCTCCTCGCGCGACCAGGCCGAATCCGTTTCTTTCCAGCGGCGCTCGAGGTTCGGCACGATGCCCTCGAAGGTCTTCACCGTCTTGTAGGAGCGGGCTCCGTCCTTGTAGTTGAACTCGATCTTCTCGTCCGTGCCGTGCAGGATGGCGTTCTGCGCCTTTTCCGACAGTTCCGACCAGCGGTTGGACAGCTTGAAGCCATAGGCGGCGCCGAGCGCTTCCAGCGTCTGGTTGTAATAGGGCGAGGAGGATTTGGCCCAGGGCGCGATCGCGCCATCCTTCAATGTGCGTTCCGTTTCCGGCACGATGAGGTCCGGATCGATCTTCTGCTGGCTGCCCAGGCCATCGCAGGTCGGGCAGGCGCCGAAGGGGTTGTTGAACGAGAAGAGCCGCGGCTCGATTTCCGGAATGGTGAAGCCGGAGACCGGGCAGGCGAACTTTTCGGAAAACAGCACGCGCTCATGCGTCTCGTTCAGCGACTTGTTCGCCGAGCCGCCGGCGGCGGTTTCCTCTGCTGGAAGCGGCTTGTCGGCGAATTCGGCGATGGCGAGGCCATCGGCGAGCTTCAGGCACGTCTCAAGGCTATCGGCGAGGCGCGAGGCAAGATCCGGGCGCACGACGACGCGGTCCACCACCACGTCGATGTCGTGCTTGTATTTCTTGTCGAGAACAGGCACGTCGGCGATCTCGTAGAACTGACCGTCCACCTTGACGCGCTGGAAGCCCTTCTTCATGAGCTCGGCGAGTTCCTTCTTGTACTCGCCCTTGCGGCCACGCACGATGGGAGCCAGGATATAAAGACGGGTGCCCTCGCCGAAATCGATGACGCGGTCGACCATCTGGCTGACGGTCTGGCTTTCGATCGGCAGGCCAGTGGCCGGAGAGTACGGCACACCGACGCGCGCGAACAGCAGGCGCATATAGTCGTAGATCTCGGTGACGGTCCCGACGGTCGAGCGCGGGTTCTTCGAGGTCGTCTTCTGCTCGATGGAGATGGCCGGAGACAGGCCGTCGATCTGGTCCACGTCCGGCTTCTGCATCATCTCGAGGAACTGGCGCGCATAGGCCGAGAGGCTCTCGACATAGCGGCGCTGGCCCTCGGCATAGATCGTGTCGAACGCGAGCGACGACTTGCCCGATCCGGACAGCCCGGTCATGACGATCAGCTTGTTGCGCGGCAGATCGAGATCAATGCCCTTGAGATTGTGCTCGCGCGCGCCGCGTATGGAAATGGTCTTGAGTTCGCTCATGGTATCCAGCGTCAGAAGTCGTTGCGCATTCAGGAAAGGTCGGCTCCTATGTAGGGATTGGCAGCCGCGTGTCCATGCGCCCTTGAGAAGATTCCGTGCCCGTTTCCGATTCGGTTGACAAGAGTGTAGGGAATTAATAGAACAAAAAAAGAACAAAAATGCGCAATCTGTGGATTGTCGCTTGTGTGGGGCGCGCTGGCGCGCTCCAGTCGATAAGGTATCTTAAATCGAGTGACACATGCCGGGTGCCCCTTTGCCCGGCGCGACAACGGGAATACGGGTATGGCTGGAAGCGTCAACAAGGTGATCTTGATCGGGAACGTCGGTGCGGACCCGGAAATCCGGCGCACGCAGGACGGTCGGCCGATCGCCAACCTGCGCATCGCCACGTCCGAAACCTGGCGTGACCGCAACAGCGGCGAGCGCCGCGAGAAGACGGAATGGCACAATGTCGTCGTCTTCAACGAAGGCCTGTGCAAGGTCGTCGAGCAATATGTGAAGAAGGGCGCGAAGCTCTATATCGAAGGCGCGCTGCAGACGCGCAAGTGGCAGGACCAGACAGGTAACGACCGCTACTCGACGGAAGTGGTGCTGCAGGGCTTCGGCTCCACCCTGACCATGCTGGATGGGCGGGGCGAGGGCGGCGGCGCAAGCCGCGGCGGCGACTTCGGCGGTAGCAGCAATTTCGGCGGTGCCGGCGGCGGCCAGGGCTACGACGACTACGGTTCGCGTCCGGCCTCCGGTGGCGCCAGCAGCGGCGGCGGCAGCCGTTCGGGCGGTGGCTCGCTCTCGCGCGACATGGATGATGACATCCCGTTCTGAGAACCGGTCTGAAAGTTCGGTTCTTCTCGACCACACCAAGAAACCCGGCCTGGCGCCGGGTTTCTGTTTCATACGTAGCAAACATCCGGGCGAGATGGCTTCTTGTGGGCAGGTTTCCCGTGGCCGGGCACACCCGATGCCTTGCGGCTGGCTCTGTGCCTTCCTAGCTAGGGCACCATGCAGCAGGAAAAGCACATGACCACCAGGACGGACCGCCTCATCCTGAGAAAGTTCGTCCAGACCGACTTTCCGGCCTTCGGGGCTTACCACTCCCGCCCGGAAGTCTACCGCTACCTCTACGCCGATCCACTGCAGGGCGAAGCGCTGGAGCAGACATTTGCCGATGTTCTGAAGGCTCCCTTCGAACAGGACGGCGATGTCTTTCGGCTCGCCGTCGTGCGCAGGGGCGATGAGGCGCTGCTTGGCGAGGTGCTATTGAAGCTCGACAGCAGGGAGGCTCTTCAGGGAGAGGTCGGCTATATCTTCAACCCGGACTATGCCGGTGCCGGATATGCCACGGAAGCGGTGGCCGCAATGATCGATATCGGCTTCTCGACCTTCGGTTTCCATCGGATATTCGCCCGGTTGGATGCGCAAAACGCGGGCTCGATCGGTGTGGTCGAGCGTCTGGGCCTGCGCCGCGAGGCGCACCTTATCGAAAACGACAGGTTCAATGGCGTCTGGGGCGACGAGTTTATCTATGCCGCCCTGGCAAGGGAGTGGAAGGCGGTGCGCCGCGCGTGACCGCTGCATCAGAGGATAAACACCGACTTCACGCCATCGACCACGAACTGCACCGCGAGCGCCGCGAGGATGACGCCGAGCAGGCGGGTGAGGATGGCGCGGCCGGTGTTGCCGAGGAAGCGGTCGATGCGGTCGGCGATGACGAGGGCGAGGAAGAGGATGGCGATGCAGAGCGCCAGCACGCCGATGAGCGCGCTTCGCTCCAGCGCCGAGGGAAATGAACCGGACAACAGGATCGCGGCCGAAATGGCGCCCGGACCGGCAATCAGCGGCAGGGCGAGCGGGAAGACCGCGATGTTGTGGATGTGGTCGCGGGTGATCGCCACCTCGCTCGTCTTCTCCTTGCGCTCGTTGCGGCGCTCGAAGATCATCTCGAAGGCGATCCAGAAGAGGAGCAGGCCGCCGGCAATGCGGAAGGCGCCGATGGAGATGCCGAGCAGAGACAGCACGCTTGACCCGGTGACCACGAAGACGGCGAGGATGCAGAAAGCGATGAGCGAGCCGCGCAAGGCTACCTGCTTGCGCTGCGCACGCGTCATGCCGACGGTGAGCCCGAGAAAGATCGGCGCAAGGCCGGGCGGATCGATGGTGACGAGCAGCGTCGTGATCGCATTGATCACAGTGTCCGTGGTGAGCATCCGGTCGTTTCCCTCGCCGTTGCATGACCGTTCCACGCGGCCTTGAAGCGACATTGTTAGGCGAGGGCGCGCCCGAAGGGAAGGGCGCGCGCAAAGCGGCGGCGGCCCGGCCATGAAAATGCGCAAATTCGCGGATTTCCCGGGAAAAGCCTGTTCAAAACCCTTGGCAAAATTGGCGCTTCCGGCGCCGGTAGGCTATAAAATTGCATCTGATTCTGAACAACGATCGTGACCGAAATTGACAGAACAAACGACACCCGGCGGAAAGAACCCTCCTGGCATTGAGCCGATTTCCATCATCGAGGAAATGCAGCGGTCCTATCTCGATTACGCCATGAGCGTGATCGTGTCCCGTGCGCTGCCGGACGTGCGCGACGGTCTCAAGCCCGTGCACCGGCGCATTCTCTACTCGATGAGCGAGATGGGCGTCGACTGGAACAAGAAATACGTGAAGTCGGCCCGCGTCACCGGTGACGTGATGGGTAAATACCATCCGCACGGCGACTCGGCGATCTATGACGCCCTGGCGCGCATGGCGCAGGACTGGTCGCTCCGCCTGCCGCTGATCGACGGCCAGGGAAACTTCGGCTCCATCGACGGCGACCCGCCGGCAGCCCAGCGCTACACGGAATGCCGCCTGGAAAAGGCCGCCCATTCGCTGCTCGACGATCTCGACAAGGAGACCGTCAACTTCCGCGACAACTACGACGGCACGATGAGCGAGCCCGTCGTGGTGCCCGCGAAGTTCCCGAACCTGCTGGTCAACGGCGCAGGCGGCATTGCCGTCGGCATGGCGACGAACATTCCGCCGCACAACCTTTCGGAAGTGATCAACGGCTGCATCGCGCTGATCGACAATCCCGCGATCGATCTCATCGAGCTGATGCAGCATATTCCGGGCCCGGATTTTCCGACCGGTGCGCTGATCCTCGGCCGTTCCGGCATTCGCCAGGCCTATGAGACCGGCCGCGGTTCCGTCGTCATGCGGGGCCGCGCCACCATCGAACCGATGCGCGGCGACCGCGAACAGATCATCATCACCGAGGTTCCCTTCCAGGTGAACAAGGCGACGATGATCGAGAAGATGGCCGAGCTGGTGCGCGACAAGCGTATCGAAGGCATTTCCGATCTTCGCGACGAGTCCGACCGCGACGGCTACCGCGTCGTCATCGAGCTGAAGCGCGACGCCAATGCCGACGTCATCCTGAACCAGCTTTACCGCTACACGCCGCTGCAGACCTCCTTCGGCTGCAACATGGTGGCGCTCAATGGCGGCAAGCCGGAGCAGATGACGCTGCTGGACATGCTGCGCGCCTTCGTCGCCTTCCGCGAGGAAGTCGTCAGCCGCCGCACGAAGTACCTGCTGCGCAAGGCGCGCGACCGCGCCCATGTCTTGGTGGGCCTCGCAATCGCGGTCGCCAATATCGACGAGGTCATCGCGCTCATCCGCAGCGCGCCCGATCCGCAGACGGCGCGCGAGCAGCTGATGGAGCGCCGCTGGCCGGCCAAGGACGTCGAGGCGCTGATCCGCCTCATCGACGACCCGCGCCACCGCATCAACGAGGACCTGACCTACAACCTCTCGGAGGAACAGGCCCGCGCGATCCTCGAACTGCGTCTTGCCCGCCTAACGGCGCTCGGCCGCGACGAAATCGACGAGGAGCTCAACAAGATCGGCGAGGAGATCAAGGATTACCTCGACATCCTGTCGTCGCGCCTGCGCATCATGACGATCGTCAAGGACGAGCTCGGTGCCATCAGGGACGAGTTCGGCGCGCCGCGCCGCACGGAGATCACCGAAGGTGGTCCCGACATGGACGACGAAGACCTGATCGCCCGCGAGGACATGGTGGTCACCGTCTCGCATGCCGGCTACGTCAAGCGCGTGCCGCTGGCGACCTATCGCGCCCAGCGCCGCGGTGGCAAGGGCCGCTCCGGCATGGCCATGAAGGACGAGGATTTCGCAACCCGCCTGTTCGTCGCCAATACGCACACGCCGGTGCTGTTCTTCTCCTCGCGTGGCATCGTCTACAAGGAGAAGGTCTGGCGCCTGCCGATCGGCACGCCGCAGTCCAAGGGCAAGGCGCTGATCAACATGCTGCCGATCGAGCCCGGCGAGCGCATCACCACCATCATGCCGCTGCCGGAGGACGAGACGACGTGGGAAAACCTCGACGTCATGTTCTCGACGACACGCGGAACGGTGCGTCGCAACAAGCTTTCCGACTTCGTCCAGGTCAACCGCAACGGCAAGATCGCGATGAAGCTCGAGGAGGACGGCGACGAGATCCTCAATGTCGAGACTTGCACGGATCGTGACGACGTGTTGCTGACGACAGCGCTCGGCCAGTGCATCCGCTTCCCGGTCGATGATGTGCGTGTCTTCGCCGGCCGCAATTCGGTCGGCGTGCGCGGCATCAATCTGGGCGCCGGCGACCGCATCATCTCGATGACGATCGTCAGCCATGTCGACGCCGAGCCGTGGGAACGGGCCGCCTATCTCAAGCGGTCCGCCGCCGAGCGGCGCGCAAGCGGCGCGGATGAAGAGGAGATCGCACTGGTCGGCGAGGATGTCGGCGAAGTCGGCGACCTCTCGGAAGAGCGCTACCAGGAACTCAAGGCGCTCGAGCAGTTCGTGCTGACGGTGTCGCAGCGTGGCTTCGGCAAGCGGTCGTCGTCCTACGACTTCCGCACCTCCGGCCGCGGCGGCAAGGGTATCCGCGCAACGGACACCTCCAAGACCAGCGAAATCGGGGAACTCGTCGCCGCGTTCCCGGTCGAGGAAACGGACCAACTGATGCTCGTGTCCGACGGTGGCCAGCTGATCCGCGTGCCGGTCAACGGTATCCGTATCGCCAGCCGCGCCACGAAGGGCGTCACGATCTTCTCCACCGCAAAGGACGAGAAGGTTGTCTCCGTGGAGCGCATCAGCGAGCCGGAAGGCGATGACGAGATTGAGGGCGAGGGCGAGGCTGCCGTCGTGGATGGCGAGATCGACGCCAATCGTGAAGGCGAGGGCGAGGCGTAAGCCTCGCCGGAAAAGCTCAGCAAACGTGAAAAAGCCGGACGGGCAGGGAACGACCGTCCGGCTTTTCAATGTTGGCGGGCGGCCTGGAGGGAAGCCACCCGCACTAACGGCGGCAAAGGGGCGCTATACGCCGAAGCCGCCTGCTTCCGTCTTCAGCCTTGTTTTCTTCAGGGCCGCACGATCTCGTTTCAGATCAAGAATTGTCCGCGCGAAGTCCACGACGAAAACCGCGCTGATGAAGAGCGTGGAAATGATGGTAAGCAAAGCCATGATCACGTACTCGCTCACCGCAGCCATTTCCCGCGACCGGCACCTTCAGCGGCAGCCGGGCGATCCTCTTCGCGAAGGGCATTGAAAGCCGCAACGCTGAGCGCGATGAACATTGCCATGCAAAGTAGAGCGAGTGCCATCTTGGTGTTCCTTTCCGTTCTAAGGAAACGCAATGCTTCATTCACTTCATTCGGTCGGTAAAATGCCCCGCAACGACTTTTGTTCCCGGCCTTATGCTGTCATTTAGACATGGCCCGCCTGAAATGACCTTGAACGGTTCATTCATGTGCTGTTCATGATCGCCGCAGGGGATAGGCGCGGGCGCGTCGGGCCGTGCCCTTGCAGATCACCGCTGTCCGTGACAAAAGGCGGGCAAACGGGACCTCGCCGATGACAGTCGCCTTCTATCCTGGCTCTTTCGATCCGTTCACCAACGGCCACGTCGACGTTCTCGTCCAGGCGTTGAACGTGGCGTCCAGGGTCATCGTCGCGATCGGCGTCCATCCCGGCAAGACGCCGCTTTTCTCCTTTGACGAGCGCGCCGACCTCATTGGCCAGTCGGTCGCCGGTGTACTGCCTGAACGGGCAGGGGATGTCAGCGTCGTCTCCTTCTCCAATCTCGTGGTGGATGCCGCGCGCGCACACGGCGCGCGTCTCTTGATCCGCGGCCTGCGCGACGGGACGGATTTTGACTACGAGATGCAGATGGCCGGCATGAACCGGCAGATGGCGCCGGATATCCAGACGGTGTTTCTGCCGGCCGGCGCTGCTTCGCGGCCCATTACCGCCACATTGGTCCGTCAGATCGCGGCCATGGGCGGCGATGTCAGTGCTTTCGTTCCGGCGCCCGTCCTTGCGGCCCTCAAGGCCCGCCAGAAGGGCTGAGCCCATTATCCTGAACCCATCAAGGGAGCTATCATGAACATTCTCCGCACCGCCTTCGCAGGCGCCCTGTTCCTGGCGACGGCAACCGGCGCCTTCGTGGCCCAGGCTGCCGATTTCATCACGATCCAGCTCAAGGACGGCCCCGTCGTCATCGAGTTGAACGACAAGGCGCCGAAGCACGCCGAGCGCATCAAGGCGCTTGCTGCGGCCGGCGAATACGACAACGTCGCCTTCCATCGTGTGATCGACGGTTTCATGGCCCAGACGGGTGACGTGCAGTATGGCGACATGGAGAACGGCTATCAGCCGCAGGCAGCCGGCACGGGCGGCTCCAGCCAGCCGGATCTGCCGGCCGAGTTCTCGGATATCCCGTTCGAGCGCGGTACCGTCGGCATGGCGCGCGCGCAGGATCCGAATTCCGCCAACTCGCAGTTCTTCATCATGTTCGCGCCTGGCGACTTCCTGAACGGCCAGTACACGGTCGTTGGCAAGGTCGTCTCTGGCATGGAGAATGTCGACAAGATCAAGCGCGGCGACGACGCCAACAACGGCTCCGTCACCGATCCCGACCGCATGATCAAGGTCACCGTCGGCAAGTAACGCCATTTTTTGATGAGGTGCCTGTTGCAATCCCGAAGGAAGAACACACCTCTGGGGCAGGCTTTTAAAGGAGAGAGACCATGGCCGAGATCAAGGATCCGGAAAACACCATCATCATGGAGACCACGAAGGGCAAGGTGGTCATCCAGCTGCTTCCGGATCTCGCACCGGGCCACGTGGCACGCATCAAGGAACTGACGCGCGAAGGTGCCTATGACGGCGTCGTCTTCCATCGCGTGATCGAGGACTTCATGGCCCAGACGGGCGACGTGCAGTACGGCAAGACCGGCGGCGCGGACTTCAATCCGTCGCGCGCCGGCATGGGCGGCTCCGACAAGCCGGACCTCAAGGCCGAGTTCTCTAATATGAGCCATGTGCGCGGCACCTGCTCGATGGCCCGCAGCCAGATGCCGAACTCCGCCAACTCGCAGTTCTTCATCTGCTTCACCGACGCACCCTGGCTGAACAAGCAGTATTCCGTGTGGGGCCAGGTCATCGAAGGCATGGACAACATTGATAAGATCAAGCGCGGCGAGCCGGTGCGCGATCCCGATACCATCGTTTCGATGAAGGTTGCCGCCGACGTAGCGGCCTGATAGAAACCGATCGTTTTCGACCGCGCCCGCCCCGGCGGGCGCGGTTTTGTTTGTTTTCTTTTCAAGGACCGGCGATATGGCTGCTTTCCTCTGGGCGTTGCTCGGCATCGCGGCCGGCGCGTGCATCGCAATTCAGGCCCCGATCAACGCCATGCTCGGACGTGGTCTCGGCATGCCGGTCGCGGCCGCCTGCGTGTCATTCCTGTCGGGTGCCGCCATCCTCGCCCTTGTCGTTCTGCTGACCTCTTCCTTTGAAGGGCGCTCGCCGGATTGGCGCGGCCCGGACCTCTGGCTCTATATCGCCGGCGGCGCATTGGGCACGGTCTATGTCACGACCGCGATCTTTCTCACGCCGCGCATCGGTGCGGCCGCTGTCATGGCCTTTGCCGTTTCCGGCCAGCTTCTCGCCGGCATCCTGCTCGACCGCATCGGTTTTCTCGGCATGGCCGTTCGCGAAATCTCCGTCGGGCGCATCGGCGGCGCCGTCCTGCTCGTCGCGGGCGCCCTTATGATCCGCTTCCTCTGAGAAAACCATGCGCGTCGACCTTTTCGATTTCGACCTGCCGGAAGAAAACATCGCGTTGCGCCCCGTGACCCCGCGCGAGGCGGCAAAGCTGCTCGTGGTGCGTCCGGGCACGGAGACACCCTACGAGGATTTCACCGTCGGGGATCTGCCGTCGCTGCTCCGGGCAGGGGATGCGCTTGTCTTCAACGATACGCGTGTCATTCCCGCTCAACTGGAAGGCATCCGCCATCGGGAAGGAGCGGGCGGGCAGGCGGTGTCGGCGACACTGCACATGCGCATAGCCGGCGATCGCTGGAAGGCCTTCGCCAAGCCCGGCAAGCGCATCAAGCCGGGCGACCGCATCGCCTTCGGCACGCTCTGGGCGACCGTGGAAAACAAGGGCGAGGGCGGTGAGGTCACGCTGCATTTCGATGCGTCCGGCCCCGAACTCGACCGCGCCATCGCGACCGTCGGCCATATCCCCCTGCCGCCCTATATCGCCTCCAAGCGCGCCGAAGACGAGGCGGACCGCAAGGACTACCAGACGATCTATGCCCGCGAAGAGGGCGCCGTCGCCGCGCCGACCGCCGGCCTGCACTTCACCGACGCGCTGTTCGAGAAGCTCGACGCGCTCGGCGTCATCAGGCATTTCGTGACGTTGCATGTGGGCGCCGGCACCTTCCTGCCGGTCAAGGCCGACGACACGACCGAGCATGTCATGCACGAGGAGATCGGCTATGTCTCCGAGGAAACCGCCGCCGCGCTGAATGCCGTGAAGGCGAGGGGCGGCCGCATCGTCTCCGTCGGCACGACCTCGCTACGCCTTCTGGAAAGTGCCGCCGACGAGGACGGCACGATCAAGCCATGGTCCGGTGCGACGGGTATTTTCATCACGCCCGGCTACCGCTTCCGCACGGCCGATATCCTGATGACGAACTTTCATCTGCCGAAGTCGACGCTGTTCATGCTCGTTTCGGCCTTTTCCGGCCTGGAGACGATGCGCGGCGCCTATGCGCATGCCATTTCGTCCGGCTACCGCTTCTATTCCTACGGCGATTCCAGCCTGCTTTTCCGGGACCACGCATGACCGAAACCTTCCAGTTCAAGCTTCTCGCCACGGATGGCAAGGCCCGTCGCGGCGAGGTCTCGATGCCGCGCGGCACCATTCGCACGCCCGCCTTCATGCCCGTCGGCACGGTCGGCACGGTCAAGGCGATGTATCTGGACCAGGTCCGCGAGCTTGGCGCGGATATCATTCTCGGCAATACCTATCACCTGATGCTGCGGCCCGGACCGGAGCGCGTCGCGCGCCTGGGCGGCCTGCATGAGCTCATCCGCTGGCCGCACCCGATCCTCACCGATTCGGGCGGCTTCCAGGTCATGTCGCTCTCGGGCCTGCGCAAGCTCGACGAGCAGGGCGTGACCTTCAAGAGCCATGTGGACGGCGCGCTGCATCACATGTCGCCGGAACGCTCCATCGAAATCCAGGGCCTGCTCGACAGCGATATCCAGATGCAGCTCGACGAATGCGTGGCGCTGCCGGCATCGCCCACGGAGATCGAGCGCGCCATGGAAATGTCATTGCGCTGGGCCGAGCGCTGCAAGGCGGCCTTCGGCGACCAGCCCGGCAAGGCGATGTTCGGCATCGTGCAGGGCGGCGATATCCCGCATCTGCGCGTGCGCTCTGCGCAGGCGCTCGCCGGGCTGGATCTCAAGGGCTATGCCATCGGCGGCCTTGCGGTGGGCGAACCGCAGGAGGTCATGCTCGACATGATCGACACGACCATTCCGCACATGCCCTTTGAGAAGCCGCGTTACCTGATGGGCGTCGGCACGCCAGACGACATGCTGAAATCCGTCGCCCGCGGCATCGATATGTTCGACTGCGTGATGCCGACCCGGTCGGGCCGCCACGGCCTGGCCTTCACCCGGCGCGGCCGCATCAACCTGCGCAATGCCCGCCATGCCGAGGACATGCGTCCGCTGGATGAGGAATCGAACTGCCCGGCAGCCCGCGATTACTCGCGCGCTTATCTGCATCATCTGATCCGCGCCAACGAATCCCTCGGCGGCATGCTGCTGACGTGGAACAATCTGTCCTATTACCAGGACCTGATGGCCGGCATCCGCAAGGCGATCGAGGAGGGCCGTTTCGCCGACTTCATGGCGGAGACGCAGGAAAATTGGGCGAGGGGCGATCTCGCCCCGCTCTGACCGCTCGCACGTTCAGATTTCAGGCCCCGGCGCCGTGCGCACCATATGCACGCCATTGATCCTGTAGCTGCCGTCGGGCTGCCGCAGGAGTTGATAGAGTGCCGTCCAGTCCTTTCCGTCGAGCCCGGATATCAACACCTCCTGCACCACCATGTCGCCAACGATCTTCGAGCGGCCAAAGGCGAAGTTGCCGGCGCGATAGACCGGCGCGTAGCTCTTTCTGACCATGTCGAAGAACGCGTCTTCGGTCGCGAATTTTTCGCGGATGGCCGGTGAGGCGAAGGCATAGGCGGTTGCCGCATCGTCAGCCAGGAACGCGGCGATCTGACGTTCGATAATATCCTGGACGGTGTCCAGAGGCTCAGCCGCGCCAGCCACAGACGGCAAGGCCGCCACGAACAATGCACTGAGGGATATGGCGGCAGCACGTTTCATGGCACGCTCCTCACTCTGATCGTCGGTTAGAATAGCGTGTTTTCGTGCAGAACGCATGCTTATCGAGCTGCCACCCCACTTACGCGCTCTCATGTATTTTATTATTTTATTTCATATATATATCACCGTATTTTAATGTCGCTTACTTGGCGCAAGTTTATGAATTTGCGCGTTGCGTTGTCAGCCGCGCCTGCGTGTGAGAGAAGTGGTCAATGCTGGGCGAGCTCATTTTCAGTTTCAGAGCGGCACGGCAAGAGCAGGAGGTCAGACCATGCAGCGGTTCACAGGTGGTTGTCTCTGCGGTGCCGTTCGCATCGAGGCGGCGGGGCCGCCGTATCGCGTCGGCCTGTGTCATTGCATGGATTGCCGCAAGCACCATGGCGCGCTTTTCCATGCCTCGGCGATCTTCCCGGACAATGCGGTCACGGTGCACGGAGAGACGCGGGACTATCAAAGCCGCTTCTTCTGTCCGCGTTGCGGTTCCTCCGTATTCTCCCGCAGCGACGACGAGATCGAGGTGAACCTCGGCGCGCTCGACGCGCCCGACCAGCTGGTACCGACCTACGAACTCTGGACCATCCGCCGGGAATCCTGGCTTCCGCCGTTTCCAATCAAGAAGCTCTACGAGCGCGACCGGGAGAATGAGGGACGTTTCGAGGACCGGGATTGAGGAACTAGGGGGCTGCATATTTAAATCAGATAAGATAGATTATGGAACTAACCATCGGACGAAATACGCCAAAGACGCTGGAAAACCGGTTTCCGCCTTGACCCGGAACCTCTCCCAGCCTTAAGCGAAACGGCAGACGGAACCAACAGCGAAAGCCTTGCTCATGAGCGATTTGCGCATTCTCTCCGACGCCTACATTCCGGAACTGCCGAACCGCTACAATGGCAAGGTTCGCGAGAATTATGACCTGCCGGATGGTCGCCGCATCATCATCGCGACGGACCGGCTCAGCGCTTTCGACGTTATCCTGACCGCCATTCCGTTCAAGGGCCAAGTCCTGACCCAGACGGCGCGCTACTGGTTCGAGGAAACCGCCGACATTTGCCCGAACCACGTCCAGTCCTATCCGGATCCGAATGTGGTGATCGGCACGCGGCTCGATATCCTGCCGGTCGAGATCGTGGTGCGCGGCTATCTGGCCGGCACGACCAGCACGTCGATCCTGACCAAGTATCGCAAGGGCGAGCGCGAAATGTACGGCATCACGCTGCCGGATGGCCTCAGGGACAACGAAAAGCTTCCCGAGCCGATCATCACGCCCACCAGCAAGGCTTTCGACGGCGGCCATGACGAACCGCTGTCGGGCGAAGAAATCCTCGCCCAGGGCCTGCTGACGCCGGAACAGTGGGAAACGGTGTCGCGCTATGCGCTGGCACTCTTCGCACGCGGACAGGCGCGCGCAGCCGAACGCGGGCTGATCCTCGTCGATACCAAGTACGAATTCGGGACGGACAAGGACGGCCGCATCGTGCTGGCGGACGAGATCCATACGCCGGATTCCAGCCGTTACTGGATTGCCGACAGCTACGAGAAAAGTTTTGCCGCCGGCGGGCGTCCGGCGAGCTTCGACAAGGATTTCGTGCGCGCCTGGGTTACCGAGCGCTGCGATCCCTACAAGGATCCGATTCCGGAAATCCCGCGCGACCTGGTCGAGCAGACCTCCAAGGTCTACATCCAGGCCTTTGAACAGATTACAGGAAAGACGTTCGTTCCCGATCTTTCCGAGGATACGGTCCTCCACCGAATCCGCAAGAATCTGGCGCCTTACTTCACCTGATCGCCGGCCAGCTTGATTTCGAAGCTCAGCCCGTCATAGGCGGGCTCCACGTGATCCGGCGTTTCCCGCTGCACGGTATCGTAATCGAGCGGCACGTGCATGTGGGTCAGGATCGCGCGGGACGGCTTCAATCGCTCGATCCATTCCAGCGCCTGGCTGATCGAGAGATGGCTGGCGTGATAGCGATACTGGAGCGCGTCAATGATCAGCACGTCGAGGCCGTGCAGACGCGGAAGGGTTTCCTCGGGGAAATCGCTGACATCGGAGCAGTAGGCCACATCGCCGATGCGAAAGCCCAGCGAATGGATCTGGCCATGCACCTGAAGGTGAGGCTGGAACGTCATGGCGCCCCCTCGCCCGTGGATCGTCACCGGCGCGTCTTTGGGCTCGATCAGGTTCTCCGTGATGATCGGCGGATACATGCTGCCGGCGGGTGTCTTGAGACAGTAGCCGAAGCCTTCGCGAATGCGCTCCATGGTCGGCTCGTCGGCCCAGATCGGCACCTGACGATGGTTCTGCAGCACGAAACCCCTGATGTCATCGATGCCGTGGATATGATCGGCATGGGGATGCGTATAAAGAACGGCATCGATCTCGGCGACGCCGGCTGCGATCATCTGGGTGCGAAAATCGGGCCCCGTATCGATGACGACGGTCGTGACCCCATCCGGCCCGAACTGCTCCACCAGGAAGGACGCGCGCGTCCGCCGGTTCTTCGGATTTTGCGGATCGCAGGCACCCCAATCACCGGTGATGCGCGGCACGCCGGGCGACGAACCGCAGCCGAGTATGGTAAAGCGCCGCCGATAGACCACGGCTACACCCGCGGCATCTTCGAGAAGATGCGGAAGGCGTTCTCGGTGGTCATGCGCGCGATGTCCTCGGTGCTGACGCCGATGGTCTCGGCCAGCACAGCCGCCGTGTGCGCGACATAGGCCGGCTCGTTGCGCTTGCCGCGGAACGGTTTCGGCGCAAGGTAGGGCGCATCGGTCTCCACCAGCATGCGCTCCGGCGGCACGGTTTTGGCGATCTCGCGCAGCTCCTCCGACTTCGGGAACGTCAGGATGCCTGAAAAGGAGATATAGCCGCCGAGTTCCACACCGACGCGGGCGAGATCCGGCCCTGAGGAAAAGCAGTGCAGCAGGAAGGGGAAAGCGCCCTTCCCCGTTTCCTCCGTCAGGATCGCCGCCATGTCCTCGTCAGCCGAGCGGCTGTGGATGACGAGCGGCAGGCCGGTTTCCCGGGCGGCGGCAATGTGGTTGCGCAGGCCGATCGCCTGCGCGTCACGCGGCGCGTTGTCGTAGAAATAGTCGAGACCCGCCTCGCCGATCGCCACCACGCGCGGATGTCGGGACAAGGCCACGAGTTCCGCGACGGTGATATCCAGCTCCTCGTCCGCATTGTGCGGATGCGTGCCGACCGAGCAGAACACGCTCGGATAGGTCTCGGCGATCGCCAGTATGTCCGGAAACTTCCGCACCCGTGTGGAGATGGTGATCATCTGCTTCACGCCGGCCGCGTGCGCACGCGCGACGATATCGTCCCGCTCCGCCGCGAAGTCCGGAAAGTCCAGATGGCAGTGGGTGTCGATCAGCATGGCAACCTTACGCCTCGGGCGCCACGTAGCGCGGGAAGACCGGTGCGGGCGCTTCCAGCGGCGTGCCGCTGACCAGGCGGCCTGCGGTGCCCAGTGCTGCGAAATCCCGCTTGTCTGCGCCCGCGCCGACGAGATCCAGCAGCTTGCCGCCCGATTCCGGCATGAAGGGCTGAAGCAGGATGGCGATCTGGCGCACGACTTCCGCCGTCACGTAAAGCACGGTGCCCATGCGGACTGGATCGGTCTTCTTGAGCGCCCAAGGCGCCTCGCCCGCGAAATAACGGTCGGCCTCGGACACGACGGCGATGATCGCGGCGAGCGCCTTGTGGATCTGCTGCTTGCCCATGTCCTCGCGCGTGATCGCATGCAGCGCGTCGACGGAGGCCAGCATCGCACGGTCGGCATCCGTTAATTCACCGCATTCGGGTATCTTGCCGTCGCAGTTCTTGACGATCATCGACAGCGAACGGCTGGCCAGATTGCCGATGCCGTTGGCGAGATCCGAGTTGATGCGGGTCGCGATGCCCTCTTCGCTATAGCTTCCGTCCTGGCCGAAGGAGACTTCGCGCAGGAAGAAGTAGCGGATCGGATCGAGGCCGAAATGGCTGACAAGGTTGACCGGATCCACGACGTTGCCGAGCGACTTCGACATCTTCTCGCCCTTGTTGAGCAGGAAGCCATGCGCGAAGACCCGTTCCGGCAGGGGCAGGCCCGCCGACATCAGGAAGGCCGGCCAGTAGACGGCGTGGAAACGGATGATGTCCTTGCCGATGATGTGGATATTCGCTGGCCAGTACTTTGCGCGCGGTCCCTCGGGATCGGTCAAGTAGCCGGTCGCGGTGATGTAGTTGGTCAGCGCATCCACCCAGACATACATCACATGATCCGGATCGCCCGGAACCGGAATGCCCCAATCGAAGGTCGTGCGCGAGACCGACAGGTCCTTGAGACCGGACTTGACGAAGGAGATGACCTCGTTACGGCGCTCGGCCGGGCCGATGAAATCGGGGTTGTCCTCATAGTGCTTCAGGAGCTTGTCCTGATAGGCCGAGAGTTTGAAGAAGTAGCTCTCCTCCTCCACCCATTCGACAGGTGTGCCTTGCGGGCCGTAGCGAACGCCGTCGTCGCGCTCCTCGGTCTCGCTCTCCTGGTAATAGGCTTCGTCGCGGACGGAATACCATCCGGCATAACCGCCCTTGTAGATGTCACCACTGGCTTCCATCCGGCGCCAGATCTCGGCGCAGGCTTCGTAATGGCGCTGTTCCGTGGTGCGGATGAAATCATCGTTCGATGCATTAAGAAGAACGGCCATATCCTTGAATTCTTTCGAATTCCGATCGGCCAATTCCCGCGGCGTAATGCCTTCCTTCCGCGCGGTCTGCTGCATCTTCTGGCCGTGCTCGTCGGTGCCCGTCAGAAAGAAGACATCGCGTCCGTCCAGCCGCTGGTAGCGCGCCATCGCATCCGTGGCGATCAGTTCATAGGCATGGCCGATATGCGGCTTGCCGTTCGGATAGGAAATGGCGGTCGTGATGTAAAAGCGGGACGTGTCGGTCATGAAAGCTACGTTCTGTTTTCAGTTGTGCGTTGCCGCAAGGTATTAGACCATGCCGCCGCAGAGGGAAACAGCAAGTTGCTTTAAAGCGCCGCCCGGATATCGTCGAGCACGGTGATGATCGTCTGCTTGCGATCGAGGTTGTAGCCCTGCGCGATGGCGATGCGCTCGCCGAGTTGCGACGAGAGTTGGGCAAGGCGGTCGGCGCGGGCGATGTCGCCGGCGAGGGCCGCGGCGCGGGCGCTGTCCGTCACGAAATCCGCCGCGTGCTGGCAGAAGAAGGAGAAGACGGTGTCGCTGTCTTTCGCGGAGAGCACATCGGCCAGCTTGTGCACGTCGCGGCGTGGGGGTTCGGCCGGTCCGTCGACGATGGCGCGGAATGCTTCCACGATGTCGAAACCGCCGTAGTTGACCAGTTTCAGCGCCTCGGAGACGCTGCCATGCGCTGCTTCGATCAGCGCCCCTGCCCGTCCGCCTGACGGTGCGACGCCGAGACTGTCCAGGGCCGAGACGAGATCTGCATCCGACAATGGCGCAAGCGCCAACGGCATGCAGCGCGAGCGGATGGTCGGCAGCAGCTTGCCGGGCGCATGGGTCAGGACAAGGAAGAGCGCCCGCTTCGGCGGCTCCTCCAGGATCTTCAGGATGGCGTTGGCGGCGTTGCGGTTGAGATCATCCGCGGGATCGATGATGACGATGCGCCAGTTGCCGGTGCCCGAGGTCTGCGCCAGGAATTTTCCGGCCTTGCGCACCTCGTCCACGGTGATGGCGGATTTCACCTTGCCGCTCTTCTCGTCCACCGGGCGTGTAAGGTGCAGCAGATTGTGGGAGGAGCCGGCCGCCAACTGACGGGTGATCGGCGAGGCGAGCGAAGGCGCGGCGAGGCTCTCCGGCGCAGCGGACGGATCGGGGTTATGCAGCACGTGGTTGGCGAAGCGGAAGGCGAGCGTCGCCTTGCCGATCCCCTCCGGCCCCTCCATCAGGATGGCATGATGCCCCTTGCCCGAACGATAGGAGCGCGCAAGGAAATCCTCCGCCTCGGCATGGCCGAAAAGCTTCGTCTGCTCGGCGGGATGCACCGCTCCATCCAGAATGCCCGGGCGCTCGTCGCTCACGAAACCTGCTCCGGATCCTGCCTGCGGGCGGCAGCGATGGGCAGCAACGGCTCGACGATGGCCAGGACGTCCGCGGCAATCGCCTCCTGCGTCCGTGTGGCATCGACGACCCGGCAGCGCAGCGGCTCGCGCTCGGCGATATCGAGAAAGGCCTCGCGCCGCTTCTCGTGCGTCTGCAGCTCTTCCTTTTCGAAACGGTCGGGCTGTTCGTTCGGCCCGGCGGCGCGCTTGCGGGCACGCTCCAGCCCCACGGCGGCCGGCAGGTCGAAGATCACCGTACAGTCCGGCACGACGCCGTTGACCGCGACCCGCTCCAGCGCCTCGATAAAGGTCTGTTCGAGATTGCCGGTAATGCCCTGGTAGACGCGCGAGGAATCCATGAAGCGATCGCACAGCACGACGCTGCCCGCCGCAAGCGCCGGACGGATGACCTGTTCGACATGATCGCTGCGTGCGGCGGCAAACAGGATCGCCTCCATGCGGATGCCGTACGGTTCGGCAGCGCCGGAAAGAAGGACGTGACGGACGGCCTCCGCACCCTTCGAGCCACCCGGTTCACGCGTCGTGAGCACCGTCATGCCGCGCGCGCGCAAGGCCTGTGCGAGAAGCTGGATCTGCGTCGACTTTCCGGCGCCCTCGCCGCCTTCGAACGTGACAAACAAACCGGGTGCGGCAGACAAATCCTGTTTCCGTTGCTGTGGCCGCAACGCGGCCTCTTCAGTCGAAATCCGGCAGGGCCGAGATGAATCGGACCACTACTACCCCATGTTTCCGGCAGGCGAAACGCTTTTCGCCCCGCCCTGTCCGTTCATATCCAGAAGAAGAAGAGTTCGACCAACGCATCCAGCGCCCGCGCGCGCAGCGTGCCCACCTCCACTGTTCCCGCCGTCTTTACCGGGACCTCGCGCAGGAGCTGCTTCTCATTGGATATGCGCAGCGTGCCAACGGCCTGCCCCGGCTGGACAGGGGCCCGCAGCGGCCAGGTGTAGACCACGCGGGCGACGAGGCGCTGCGAGTTGTCCTTCGGCAGGAAGACATCGACCTGCTCGCCGGCCACCAGCGGCACCTTGCCGCTCGCCCCGCCATAGACGCTCGCATCGGCAATCGTCTCGCCTTCACGGAAGAGCGTACGCCGCTCGAAGGACGACAGCGCCCATTCGATGATCCGGCGCGATTCCTCGATGCGGACCTTGTCGTTCTCCAGCCCGCTCATGGCCAGCAGCAGATGTTTGCCGTCGCGGTTGACCGACGCGACGATGGAATAACCGCCCTCCTCGGAAAAGCCCGTGACAAAGCCGGTCGCACCGATATTGAGTGCCAGAAGCGGATTGCGGTTGCGCTGCGCGATCTTGTTCCACGCGAACTCCGGCTCGACAAAATACCCCATCCGCTCGGGATAGGTCGTCTGGAGGTGGCGGGCCAGAACCACCATCTCGCGCATCGTCACCTTGTTGTCGGGATTTGGCAGGCCGGTGGCATTGGCAAAGACCGAGCGTTCCAGCCCGAGCGCCCTCGCCTCCTTCGTCATGCGTTCAGCGAAGGCGCTTTCCGAACCGGCCAGGCCCTCGGCCAGGATGATGCAGGCATCGTTGGCGAACTGAACGGCAATGCCGCGGATGAGGTCCTCGACGCGGATGTTCGATTTCAGCGCGGCGAACATCGTGGAGGTGCGCGACGGCGCGCCGCCCGTGCGCCAAGCGTATTCGCTGACGGGATATTGCGTTTCCAGCGTGGTTTCGCCGGCGGCCAGGGCCTTGAAGACCGTCGCCACGGTCATGAGCTTGGCGAGCGACGCAGCGGGCACGAGCTCGTCTTGCGCCCGCGCGAACAGCACCGTGCCCGTCTCGGCCTCGATGAGGTAGACCTGCTTGGCCTTCACGTCGAAACCGGCCTGCGGCGCCGCAGACTGGGCGGACGCAAATCCCGGCAGCAAGACGAGGAAAGCGAGGAGAATGAACAGACGATGATGCATGACGACTCCGGATGCCGTCACACTCCCATAGGCCCGCGCCAATCGCAAACGGCTTTGACGGCCGCCACGGGTCAGCCGGCGTTATCGGCGAGTGCGGACAGCGGCGTCAGTTTGCCGTCGATGGTGAGGATTGCGTCGAAGGCGCCCGACGCGTCGCGCACGCGCTCGTCGGCATAGGCGGCCGCATAGCT
The DNA here is from genome assembly GCF_009826875.1 of Shinella sp. AETb1-6. Taxonomy (NCBI): domain Bacteria; kingdom Pseudomonadati; phylum Pseudomonadota; class Alphaproteobacteria; order Hyphomicrobiales; family Rhizobiaceae; genus Shinella; species Shinella sp. AETb1-6. The sequence continues at coordinate 73,519 of NZ_WUMM01000012.1, forward strand.
CGGATCGGCGGAAAGCTGGGGCGTGAAATTCGGCCGCTCCATCGGCATCGGGCCGATATCGGGCAGCGAAACGAACTGCTCCATGACCTGGAACGGCGTGTTTTCCTGGGCCGCCGTGTTGGCCAGCGCGGTCATGGCACTGCCCGTCGGCGCAGAAAGCGTGCCGGAACCGTCGCTCGGCAGCGAACGACTGTCGGCGGAGGCCACCATCACGCCCGTTGCGATCTGGCCGCCGGGATCGACGGCGGGAACGCGCGAGCCCTTGGTGACATAGGATGCCATGAGATAGGGCATGTCGTTGCCCTCGAGCGGCGCCTTGCCGACATATTGCACGCGGACCTTCGCCGTGCCCGTGCGCTTCATGTCGAGCAGGTCGGCCGTCTTGGAGGACACGTCGATCACGCGCCCCTCATGGAACGGGCCGCGATCGTTGACGCGCACGATGACGGACGTGCCGTTTTCCATGTTCGTGACGCGCGCATAGCTGGGCAGCGGGAAGGTCGGATGGGCGGCCGACAGGTGATACTTGTCGTAGACCTCGCCATTGGCCGTGCGGCGGCCGTGGAATGCGGAACCGTACCAGGAGGCAAGACCCGTCTTGTTGTAACCGAGCTCTTCCTTGGGCTGGTACCACTTGCCGCGCACCTGATAGGCCTTGCCGACCTGATAGCGGCCGCCGCCCTTGGGAACGGCCTGCCCTTCCTCCACGACGCGCGGGCTTGCCTTCACGCCATATTCGGATTCGGAGAAGAACTCCTTGCTGCGGGGCTTCTTCTTGGTCGGTGCCGACGTCGTCGCGCAGGCAGCGAGGCCGGCGCATACAAGCGGAATCGCGATGAACCTGAGGGCCGTGCCAAATCGGTTCACAGTGTTCTTGATGTCTTTATGTCCCACGCCGCTATTGTCCCCGACGGTGTGCCAGCCTAACCCTGCCCCTGCAAGTCGACCGTCAATGCCACTCAGTAAATAACAGTGCGTTAATCATGCCAGCAACGTGGCAAAATTGCGAGCGAACGCCAAACTCCGGTCCAGCTTCCGCGAATTATGGTTTATGCATGGTTAATATTGATGGAGGCGGCACGCGCGGATACGCTGGGAAGCAGCACTAAGAGTGCCGACAGAACCGTACTTTACATCCGCCCTATGCCACGGCTTGGCAAGCCTAATCACGCCATTCTTGAACCAAGTCAGAAAACTTGCGCAACAGTGTGCATTTCTCGTCCGAATCAAGCCCCCGGTAGTTCTCTTGCGCTGCCATGAACCTTGCTTGGATCGTCGAATCCCTCTCTCGTTCAGCGCGAAATCTGAGTTCCAACCGCTCGCCTTTGCGTGTTAGTTCATAGGGCCGGCTGCATCCTCCCTGCCCCACATTAATTGCAGCGAGCCCGTCAATCTCGGCAGCGGCGAGCGGCTTTCTGAGTTGAGATTCCTCGAATTGGGCCTCCTCGTAAGCGTAGTAAGCGTAAATAGCGACCAAAACCGCAACCAAGGCGCTTAGAGCTCCTATTCTCCGGCCCGTCATTCTTGAACTACCTCCTTGACAACGTTATCGGGATTTCCAGGGTTTAATCCATCGCCTTTCTCACAGGTCAACTGGCGCTTTGCGCCCTCCTGCCGCCCTCGCCTTTTCTTCTGTGCAGAACCACCGCTCGCCATTCCTGGCTCATAGGCGCACCTGAAGCTCTGCGACGGTCGTTGAAGCCGGGATCGCGGGGTGCGTCAGTCAGCGCCGAAGTTCGGTTTTTCTTTGTCGAGAAAGGGGCGAAGGTCTTTGGGATTCACGACGCGGGCGAAATAGCGTTCAACGCAGTTCAAGAGGTATTTGTTGTTTCTGCCATCTGCTAGCGCCCCGTTTGTGACGAGGTTTGCAACAGAAAGCTGAGCTGAACCTACTGAACTTGCGGGATTTCCCGGTTCTGAAGCCTTCGCCGGTGGTCGGAGTGGAGAGATTCGAACTCCCGACCCTCTGGTCCCAAACCAGATGCGCTACCAGACTGCGCTACACTCCGTCCGTCCCGGCGATGGGGAGATACACGCATCCGGTCTTTGCCGCAACAGCAAACGGTTGTTTTCCGTGCGCTTGTGAATGAATTGCCCAGAGCTACTTCGCCTTAGGGCTGCTTCGCCTTGCGCATGGATTCCACGAGTTCGTTCTGGATGCGGTTGCCCGTGCGGATGCCGAGGCGTTTGACCGTGCCGCCGTTGAGCTCCAGCACAAAGTCGATCGGGCCCTTGGAATCGATGATCGATTCGGAATGGGGCTCGGCATTTTCCTTGATCGCGGTAATCTTGCCGTCCTTGGCGATGAACAGCATGTCGAGCGGAATATAGGTGTTCTTCATCCACATGAAGACCTGACGCGTCTCGCCGAAAGCAAAGAGCATACCGTGATCGGGCGCCATCTCGCGGCGGTGCATCAGCCCTTGCTCGCGCTGGCGCGGCGTTACGGCAAGCTCCACCGTGAAGGCATGGCTGCGGCCGTCGCGGGTGACGATGGTCAGCGATTGGGTATCGAATGTCTCAGCGGCGGAAGCACCGAAAGACGTGAGGAAAAAGAATGCCGCGAAAAACCCGGCCAGACGTACAAGGCCTGCCATTCGCGCGCCGACCGCCATCAATGCGGCCTGTTGCCCGCGACCGGAAGATCAGGGTGGATTTCGGCTGCCATCAGGCCTTTTTCGCCGTCGCCAAAGCGCACCAGCACGACCTGGCCCGGCCGCAGCTCCGTCAGGCCAAAGCGGCGCAGGGTCTCCATGTGAATGAAGATGTCCTCGGTGCCTTCGCCGCGCGTCAGGAAACCGAAGCCCTTGGTTCGGTTGAACCATTTTACCAGCACGCGCTCGAGCCCGCTGGACGGCGTGACCTGCACGTGAGTGCGAACCGGCGGCATCTGCGAGGGATGGACCGCCGTGGACTGATCCATGGACAGGATGCGGAAAGCCTGGTGGCCACGCTCACGCTTCTGTACGAGCGCGACGACGCGCGTGCCTTCCAGAACCGTCTGATAGCCATCGCGGCGTAAACAGGTAACGTGCAGCAGGATGTCCTGCATGCCGTTGTCGGGCACGATGAAGCCGAACCCCTTGGCGACATCGAACCACTTGATGACCCCGGTGATCTCGATCAGATCAACGGCGTCATTGCTCTGGTCATCACGTGTCGTGATTTCCTTTGAAGACACCCTGTCTGCCATGACCTGCCAGCCCCTCGTTTACGCGTCACATGAGTTACGGTTAACTGATTCTTGAGAATAAGAATAACATTGTCCCGATGCGACTGCGCAAGCCCCCTTGAAACTTTTGCCGGCTGCATTGGTAGCCTTCAAGGCTTGCCTCAAGCTGACAAAACCATAACCTTCCGCTTGATTCCGGGTTCAGAGGATATTTTCATGCGTTATCTTCACACGATGGTTCGCGTCAAAGACGTCGACCAGTCCCTTCACTTCTACTGCACGCTCTTCGGCCTTGAGGAGGTTCGCCGGTACGAGAACGAGAAGGGCCGCTTCACGCTGATCTTTCTGGCCGCCCCTGGGGATGTCGAGGCGGCGCGCGCGAACGCCGCACCCTGCCTCGAACTCACCTATAATTGGGACACCGAGGATTATGCCGGTGGCCGCAATTTCGGCCACCTCGCCTACGAGGTCGACGATATCTATGCCGTCTGCCAGAAGCTGATGGACAACGGCGTCGTCATCAACCGCCCGCCGCGTGACGGCCACATGGCGTTCGTGCGCTCGCCGGACGGCATTTCCATCGAGATCCTGCAGAAGGGCGAGAACCTTGCGCCTGCCGAACCCTGGGCCTCGATGCAGAACACCGGCAGCTGGTAATTCGCCCGCAACGCAAGCCCCGGGCAAACCCCGGGCTCTAGGGTGAACGCGACAAACCATCGTTTCGCCGTATTCGGCCAGGATTTCTTGCTTTCCCGGCCGTTCTTCAAGCGTAACGCGGCGATTCGGGCCTTTGTTCGGCCGGATTGCGCTCGTTTGCGCTCACGGCACCCGGCGCTCCGGCCTTTACACCATCGGCTCAAGCGCTAACATCGCGGCAACCGCAGCTCGGCCTCACGGCTTCATCGACTGCGGTTGCGACTGTTTGAAGAATTGGCCTTTCCGGCGGCAAGACCGGAGGCCCGAACGTCGAAAGCGGGGGAAAGCCTTTGCAGGACATGCAAGGAAAGTGGCCCGGCCTCAAGACGCTGCGGTATGGATTGCTGCTGGCCGTCTCGGTCGCCACACTCTCGGGCTGCGTTTCCGCAGTCTCTACAGATTTGCGCGCGGACAATGCGACCGCCCGGGCCAAGGACGATGCCGTCGCCGCGAGCGGCGAGGAAACGACCACGCCTGTCGTCGCCGAAACGGCGTCTGCCGAGGCCTCCGCCGATGCGGCGACGACCGGCCAGCAAACGGAAAAGGCCGAGATGGCCGGCCTCGTCATGCAGCCCGCGTCGCTCGATGCCAACAAGGCCAGCATCTACTCCAACGGCGGCCAGGTGACGCCGTCGGGCGCGGCCTATGCTGCCGAGAGGACCGGCACCAATCCGGCAACGACAAGCCTCTATTCCACAGGTGCTGCGCAGACGACCGAGGAGGATGGCCGCCTGCCGGTCGAGGACATGCCGCAGGTGGGCGTGTCCGTGCAGCCGTCGGCTGATGGCGAGCAGGCGCTCGCCCTGCCAGAGACGGGACCGATCCCGAAGACGGCACGCACGGCGCTCGTTGCGGAAACGCAAAACGCCAATCCCGCGGAACTGGCGATTGCCGCCCAGGACGGTGAGAACACCCTCGGCGCGACCGTGGGAAGTGTGCCGGAGACGCAGACCGGACAGCGCAAGCAGGTCACCCTCGCCTCGCTCTTCGCCAACAAGCGGGATGCGGCGAAAGACGATTTCAGCGGCGAGCGCTTTGCCACGCGAGAGCGGCGGGTGTTGAACCGCGACACCGCGGGCTCCACGCAGAAGGCGTCGCTGGGGACCCTGCCCGGCGTTTCCACCGCCAATGCGATGTTCTCCACAAACCATTCGGAATCCGATGAGGTCGAGGACGACGCACCGCAGTTCAAGGAAGTGGCCTCGCTCGCCGGCCTTGCGCGCCTCGCGCCGAACGGACTGTGGCTGCAGACCGAGAAGGTGAAGACGGGTTGCTTCAAGCCGGAGCTGCTGCAGGTTCTCAAGAACATCGAGCACCACTACGACAAGCCCATCATCGTCACGTCCGGCCTACGCGACGTGAAGGTGAACCGGGCGAAACAATCGCTGCACACGCGTTGCGAAGCCGCCGATATCCAGATTGCCGGCGTGAGCAAATGGGAGCTCGCCGAATATCTGCGCAGCATGCCCGGCCGCGGCGGCGTGGGCACCTATTGCCATACGGAATCGGTGCATATCGATATCGGACCGGAGCGCGACTGGAACTGGCGCTGCCGCCGCAAGTAGCCGGACTTCAGCCGTAAATATCTGGGAAACTTCAGTTTTCCAAATGTTGAGGCCGCCCTTGAGGCGGCCTTTCATTTTTTTGTCACAACGGCTTTTTCCCGCTTGCGGAACCGAAAACGCCCTTCTATAAGACGCCCACCGCACGCGCCCTTCGTCTATCGGTTAGGACGTCAGATTTTCATTCTGAAAAGAGGGGTTCGACTCCCCTAGGGCGTGCCACGGTCCCTCTCCCCCAGGTCACGATCGTTATCGCGCAATCATCCGAACCCGTTCGTTCGGCATTGAAAAAGTTGCGACTTACGGCATTTTTCGTCTTGCGCATCCGGCCGGTCCTGATTAGAAGACGCCCACCGCACGCGCCCTTCGTCTATCGGTTAGGACGTCAGATTTTCATTCTGAAAAGAGGGGTTCGACTCCCCTAGGGCGTGCCACGGTTCTCTCCCCTCGAATGCTTTTATACGCCCGCCACCGGTGCCGATGGGCACTCTGTTTGCGGGCAAGAAAAATAGAAAAATCCTGCATTTAGGGCTTGCACGAATCCGCTGCCCTGATTAGAAGACGCCCACCGCACGCGCCCTTCGTCTATCGGTTAGGACGTCAGATTTTCATTCTGAAAAGAGGGGTTCGACTCCCCTAGGGCGTGCCACGGTTCTCTCCCCTGTTCAGACAGACAGCCGCGCTCAGAATGCCTTTGCCGCATCGAGAATGCGAAACTGTATGCGCCTGTTGCCCTGCCAGCTGTCGGCGGAAAGCGTGCCGGCGAAATGCACCGCCTGACCGCGTTCCTTCATCAGGAAGAGGCCGAGATCGGCTTCGGCCGCGCGAAACGCCATGGCGTCGAGACGGCCACCGTCCGGCCCTTCCAGGTTGACGCGCAGGTGGTTGGCACCCACAGGCCGCACATCGCGCACACGGTGCGCCGGCAGGGCGAAGATCGGCTGCGGATGGCCGGAACCATAGGGGCCCGCCTGCTCAAGCTGGTCGGCAAGCGCGAGCGTCGCACCGCTGGCGCTGAGCGCCCCGTCGATCTTCAACGTTTCAACCGCCACGAGGTCGCGCACGACACGCTCGGCGCGCTCCTCGAAGAAGCTGCGCAGCCGGCCGAGGTTGGCGCGCTCCACCGTGAGGCCGGCCGCCATGGCATGGCCGCCACCCTTGACGAGAATGCCTTCGTCCACCGCGGCACGCACCATGCGGCCGAGATCGAACCCGCTGATCGAGCGGCCCGAGCCGGTGCCCTTGCCGGAAGGATCGAAGGCGATGGCAAAGGCCGGCCGCCGGAAACGATCCTTGAGACGGGAGGCCAGCAGGCCGACGACGCCGGGATGCCAGCCCTCGCGGGCCGTGATGATGACGGAAGCGTTCTCGCCTGTGCCGTATTCCGCCTGCGCCTCGGCTTCCGCCTCCGCCAGCATGGCCGCTTCCATCGCCTGCCGCTCGCGGTTGAGTTCGTCCAGTTGCCGGGCGATGCGCTCGGCCTCTCCGGGCTCTTCCATGGTGAGAAGCCGGCTGCCGAGCGCCGCGTCGCCGATGCGCCCGCCGGCATTGATGCGCGGCCCGACGAGGAAGCCGAGGTGATAGGGCGTCACGGGGCCGCCGATGCCTGCCTGCTTGAGCAACGCCGTCAATCCCGCATTGCCGAGATGACGGGCGGCGACGAGGCCTTTTACGACATAGGCGCGGTTCAGGCCCTTGAGCGGCACGACATCGCACACCGTCGACAGCGCGACGATATCGAGCATGGACAGGAGATCGATCGTGCCGGCTCGGGCATCGCCGCGCGTGCGCAGGAGCCGTTGCAGGGCCACGAGCACGAGGAACACGACGCCGGCGGCCGACAGATGCCCCTGCCCCGAAAGATCGTCCTCACGGTTCGGATTGACCAGGGCCAGCGCGGGCGGCAAGTCCACGCCGACCTGATGGTGGTCGATCACCACGACATCAACGCCGCGTTCGCGCGCCACGGCAAGCGATTCGTGGCTGGTGGAGCCGCAATCAACCGTGACGATCAGTTGCGCACCGCGCTCGATCAACTGGCCGATCGCCGCCGGATTGGGCCCATAGCCTTCGAAGATCCGGTCGGGAATGTAGATTTCGGCCTCGACGCCGAAATGCGCGAGGAAACGATAAAGCAGTGCGGATGACGATGCGCCGTCGACATCGTAATCGCCGAAGATGGCCACGCGCTCGCGGTTTGCGATAGCGCGCGCCAGCCGCTCGGTGGCCGCTTCGCAGTCCATCAGGCTGTAGGGTTCCGGCATCAGCCGGCGCAATGTCGGATCCAGAAATTCGAGCGCGTTTTCGAACGGCACGCCCCGCCCGGCAAGCACCCGGGAAATCAGGTCGGGCAGCCCGTGGGTCTGGCTCATCGCCAGCGCGCGGTTCTCTCCTGCCTGATCGAGCCGCGCCATCCAGCGCTGCCCGGTCGCGGAGCGCTCGACGCCGAGAAAGGCGCGGGGGACGGGATCGGCGTTTTCCAACATGCTCATCGCGACTCCGGTCGTTTTACCCCCTGCATCCGAAGGCCGTCCCTCATCCGGCCCGTCGGCCGCCCTCCACGCGCGAGCGCGAAGAGGTCAGGATGAACGGCCGATCCGCGCCGCGATACCGTCAGCGCGAATCACGCCGTCTTGGGACGCTCGATGCGAATCACCTGCGGCTCGCCGACCAGGTATCCCTCGGCCTTGATGGACGCCACCGCCTTGCGGACGGAATCCTCCATCGTCGCATGGGTCACGAGGATGATGGTCTTCGGATCCGTCGATTCGGCCGTGGACTGGGCACGCTGTACGATGGATTCGAGCGAGATGCCGTTTTCCGCCATATGCTTGGCAATGCTGGCGAAGACGCCGGTGCGGTCCTCGACCGAGAGGCGGATGAAGTAGCCGCCGTGATGCTTGCGGATCTGCGCGCGCTTGTACGGTGCAAGTGCCGCAGCCGGACGGCCGAGCGCGGGAACGGTCTGCGCACCGGGACGGCTCTTTGCGATATCGGCGATATCGCCCAGCACCGCGGAGGCCGTGGCGTTGCCGCCCGCCCCCGGACCGACCATCAGCAGCTCACCGAGGATGTCCGATTCGATCGCTACCGCATTCGTCACGCCGTCCACCTGCGCGATCACGCTGTCGAGCGGCACCATGGTCGGATGCACGCGCTGCTCCACGCCCGTATCGGTCCGCTGCGCAACACCCAGAAGCTTGATGCGATAGCCGAGATCGGCCGCCGCGCGGATGTCGTCGATGGAGATGTTGGTGATGCCCTCGAGATAGATGTCATCGGCCGCGATCTTCGTGCCGAAGGCGAGCGTCGTCAGGATCGAGAGCTTGTGAGCGGTGTCGTTGCCTTCGATGTCGAAGGCCGGATCGGCCTCGGCATAGCCAAGGCGCTGGGCTTCCTTGAGGCACACCTCGAAGGACAGGCCTTCCTTCTCCATCTTGGTCAGGATGTAGTTGCAGGTGCCGTTCATGATGCCGTAGACGCGCGAGATCGTATTGCCCGTCAGCGATTCCCTGAGCGCCTTGATGACCGGAATGCCGCCCGCGACTGCCGCCTCATAGTTGAGGATGCAGCCGTTCTTCTCGGCGATGGCGGCAAGCTCGACGCCATGGGCGGCGAGCAGAGCCTTGTTCGCGGTGACGACGTGCACGCCGCGCGACAGCGCCGCCTTTACCGCCGCGAGTGCCGGATCGCCGGCCCCGCCCATCAGCTCGACGAAGACGTCGATGGTCGCATCGCGCGCCATGGCGGCCGGGTCGTCGAACCATTCGGCGGCGGACAGATCGACTCCACGGTCGCGGCCCTTGGTGCGGGCTGTCACTGCAACGATCTCGATCGGCCGGCCGCACGTCGTGGTGAGCATATCCCTGCGTTCGACGAGAATCTTCGCGAGCGAGGCACCAACGGTCCCCAAGCCCGCAATGCCGATCTTCAGGGCATCAGCCATGGTCATGTCCTAACGTTTTGGAAGAGACCCTCCGCAGGCCGCGGAGGGTGGATTTCAGCGATGGGCGTTGAGCGAGATGACGTTGTGCATCGTCTCGTCGGCCGTCGACAGGAACTTCTTGATGTTGCGCGCCGCCTGGCGGATGCGGTGTTCGTTCTCGACGAGCGCGAGGCGAACATAATCGTCCCCCATCTCGCCGAAGCCGACGCCCGGGGCGACCGCGACATCCGCCTTTTCGACGAGCAGCTTGGAGAATTCCAGCGAGCCGAGATGGCGGAACTTTTCCGGGATCTTCGCCCAGGCGAACATGGTGGCCGCCGGCGGCGGAACCTCGAAGCCGGCCTTGCCGAACGTGTCGACCATCACATCGCGACGACGCTTGTAGACGTTGCGCACTTCGGCGATGTCGGAGCCGTCGCCGTTCAGCGCGTGCGTGGCCGCGACCTGGATCGGCGTGAAGGCGCCGTAATCGAGGTAGGACTTCACGCGCGTCAGCGCGGCGATCAGCCGCTCGTTGCCGACGGCAAAGCCCATGCGCCAGCCGGGCATGGAGAAGGTCTTGGACATGGAGGTGAACTCCACCGTCACGTCCATGGCGCCTGGCACTTCCAGAACGGACGGCGGCGGCGCGTTGTCGTCGAAGTAGATTTCGGAATAGGCCAGGTCGGACAGCACGATGATGTCGTGTTTGCGCGCGAACGCGATGACATCCTTGTAGAAATCGAGCGTGGCCACATGTGCCGTCGGGTTCGACGGGTAGTTGATGATCAGCGCCAGCGGCTTCGGGATCGAGTGGCGCACGGCGCGCTCGAGCGGCGGGAAGAAGCTTTCGTCGGGTTCGACGGACATGGAGCGGATGACGCCGCCCGCCATCAGGAAACCGAAGGCGTGGATCGGATAGGTCGGGTTCGGGCAGAGAATCACGTCGCCGGGCGCCGTGATCGCCTGTGCCATATTGGCGAAGCCTTCCTTGGAGCCGAGCGTGGCGACGACCTGCGTCTCCGGGTTCAGCTTCACGCCGAAGCGGCGGGCGTAATAGGCGGCCTGCGCGCGGCGAAGGCCCGGAATGCCCTTGGAGGAGGAGTAGCGATGGGTGCGCGGGTCCTGGACGACTTCGCAGAGCTTGTCGACGATCGCCTTGGGGGTCGGCAGATCAGGATTGCCCATGCCAAGGTCGATGATGTCGGCGCCACCCGCTCGCGCGCTTGCTTTCAAACGGTTGACCTGTTCGAAAACATATGGCGGCAGACGCCGGACCTTGTGAAACTCTTCCATCTTCAACCCCGTTGGGCGCGGCGCCCTATCCCGGCTTGGCCGGAGCAAACCCCGCGCGATTCGATCAACCGGCGCTACTGCACCGTCTGCGCGTCACAATCGGCGCGCAGACGGTGCAGTAGCATTTCAATTGCCGCATAATTTTGTCCTTGGATCGTGCCCGGTTCAAGGAATCATGCAGCGGCGAAAACGTTCGAAATGAACACGCTTCGCCCGCGCCGGCGGCCCTTCGACCGCCTTTCGCTTTGCTGCCAAACGGCAAGAAACGCAAGCGTTAATTCGTGCCTTCGATCTCCGAAAGCGTTGCCTTGCCGTGGTTCTCGCGCAGCGCCTGCAATTCGGCGAGCTGGCGCCGGTATTCCGCATCGGAAATCTGGCCGGCGCTGCGCCGTTTCGCGAGCGCCGCCAGGCTCTCGCCGTTGGCGGCCGCCTGCTCGTCGCTCATCTGCTGCGTCTCCGCGCTGACGATGGCGGTGATATCCGGATAGACGTCCGCGCGGTTGGCACCGGCATTGACCGAGGGATCCCGCGGCGTCGAGCTGCAGGAACCGAAAGCCACCGGCAGGGCGGCCATGAGAAGGACGACGCTCAAGCGCCTGAATTCGAACGCCATATGGCTGTATGCTCCTGTCGAAACGACGGGTTCCGGATCGTGCCGCGAAAGGCTGTCTGGCCCTTGTAATCTGTTTCGCAGAGAATGTAAAAATGCAAAACGAGACAATAAAATCGGGAGGAAAGCATGGCGCAGGACAGCAAAGCGGGTGAACGCGATGCCGCCGGCGAAAAGCCCGGTTTCCAGCCCTTCGATCCCGCAACGATCGAGCCCTATGTCGTGAAGGACCCCGAGGCGCTGACGGTCAATATCGCCCGCATGGTCGAGCAGCTCGGCAAGGCCGCCTCCGCCTGGCTTGCCCCGCGCGAAAGCGGCGCGAAGGTCGATACCGTCTCCGAACCGATGGTCGACATGGTCAAGACCCTCTCGAAGGTTTCCGAATACTGGATGGCCGATCCGCGCCGCACACTTGAAGCGCAGACCATGCTGCTGGGCAGCTATTTCAACATATGGTCGCGCACGCTCGGCCGGATGGGCGGCGAGGATGCGGCTTCCGCGCCCGATCCCCACGCCAAGGACAAGCGTTTCGCCGATGAGGACTGGGTGAAGAACCCCTTCTTCGATTTCCTGCGGCAGGCCTATTTCGTGACGTCGGACTGGGCCGAGAAACTCGTGACCGACGCCCAGGGCCTGGACGAGCACACACGCCACAAGGCGGCCTTCTACGTGAAGCAGATCGCAAGTGCGGTTTCGCCCTCCAACTTCGTTACCACCAATCCGCAGCTCTATCGCGAAACGGTCGCTGCGAACGGCGCGAACCTGGTGCGCGGCATGCAGATGCTGGCGGAGGACATTGCGGCCGGCCGCGGCGACCTGAAGCTGCGCCAGACCGATACCAGCAAGTTCGCGATCGGCGAGAACATGGCGCTGACGCCAGGCAAGGTTCTGGCGCAGAGCGACGTCTGTCAGGTCATCCAGTACGACGCATCGACCACGGAGGTTCTGAAACGCCCTCTCCTCATTTGCCCGCCGTGGATCAACAAATTCTACATTCTCGACCTCAATCCCGCGAAATCCTTCATCAAATGGGCAGTCGACCAGGGCCATACGGTTTTCGTCATCTCGTGGGTGAACCCGGACGAGCGGCATGCCGGCAAGGATTGGGAGGCCTATGCCCGCGAGGGCATTGAATTCGCGCTCGACACGATCAAGCAGGCGACCGGCGAGGACGAGGTGAACGCGATCGGCTATTGTGTGGGCGGGACACTGCTGGCGGCGACGCTGGCGCTGCATGCCAAGGAGGGCGACAAACGCATCCGAAGCGCGACCTTGTTCACGACGCAGGTCGACTTCACCTATGCCGGCGACCTCAAGGTCTTCGCGGACGAGGAGCAGATCGACCTCATCGAGCGCGGCATGCAGGCCACGGGCTACCTCGACGGCTCCAAGATGGCGACGGCATTCAACATGCTGCGCGCCTCCGAACTGATCTGGCCCTACGTCGTGAACAACTATCTGAAGGGCCAGGATCCCATGCCCTTCGACCTCCTCTACTGGAATTCAGACTCCACGCGAATGCCTGCCGCCAACCACTCGTTTTATCTCCGCAATTGTTATCTCAACAATACGCTGAGCAAGGGCGAGATGGTGCTCGCGGGCAAGACGCTTTCCCTGAAGGACGTGAAAATTCCGATCTACAATCTCGCCACCAAGGAAGACCATATCGCGCCGGCGAAGTCGGTTTTCGTCGGCAGCCAGCTGTTCGGCGGCAAGGTCACCTATGTCATGGCCGGCTCCGGCCATATCGCCGGCGTCGTCAACCCGCCGGATAAGAACAAGTACCAGTACTGGACCGGCGGCCCGGCAAAGGGCGAATTCGAGGCCTGGATCGGCAAGGCGAAGGAAACCGCCGGCTCGTGGTGGCCGCACTGGCATGCCTGGATCAAGGCCGAGGACGACCGGATGGTGCCGGCCCGCAAGACCGGCGGCAGCATGAACTCCATCGAGGAAGCCCCCGGATCCTATGTGCGCGTGCGCGCCTGACGAATTGATCCAGCGATGATCTTCGATCCGCCGCTTATCCCCGGCACCCTCGTGCAGCGCTACAAGCGCTTCCTGTTCGATGCGATCCTCGACGACGGGTCGGCGATTACCGGCTCCTGCCCGAACACCGGCTCGATGCGCGGCCTCACCGCGCCCGGATCCCGCATCTGGATGTCGACGAGCGATAGTCCCACGCGAAAGCATCGTTACCGGCTGGAGCTTGTCGAGGCGGATGACACCGTGGTCGGCATCAATACCGGCCTGCCGAACCGTCTGGCGGAAGAGGCTATCCATGCCGGCCTCGTTTCCGACCTCGCGACTTATCCGCTGGTCGAACGCGAGAAGAAGTACGGCCGCAACTCGCGCATCGATATCCTCCTGTCCGGCGATGCGCGGCCGTCCGCCTATGTGGAGGTCAAGAATGTGCATTTCCGCCGCACCGCGGGGCTTGCCGAGTTCCCGGATACGGTGACGGCGCGGGGCGCAAAGCATCTCGAAGAGCTTGGCGATATGGTTGACGCCGGTTTTCGCGCGATCATGCTCTATCTCGTTCAGCGCGAGGATTGCGATCTCTTCCGCATCTGCGCCGACCTCGATCCGTTCTATGCGGCCGGGTTCCGGCGGGCGCTTTCCCGTGGCGTGGAGGCCTATGCGGTCAAATGTGCCGTTGCGCCGTCGCAAATCCGGCCTGTCGCATCGATCGCCATGGACGAACCCGGTGCCGCTGTTTTATGACGGTCGCTAGAGAATGAAGAAAGCTGGACCATGGTGACTTATATTGAAGCGTCGGCGGCGCCGTTGAAGAACACGGGCGTCATCCGTCTTTACGATGCGGAGGCCTTCGAGGGCATGCGAAAGGCCTGTCAGCTGACGGCCCGCTGCCTGGACGAACTCTATCCGCTCGTGAAGCCCGGTGTCGCGACCGACGTGATCGACCGCTTCGTCTTCGAGTTCGGCATGGACAATGGCGCCCTGCCCGCCACGCTCAACTATCGCGGCTATACGAAATCGACCTGCACCTCGATCAACCATGTCGTCTGCCATGGGATCCCCAACGACAAGCCGCTGCGCGAAGGCGACGTCGTCAACATCGACGTCACCTACATTCTCGATGGCTGGCATGGCGATTCCAGCCGCATGTATCCCGTCGGCGAGATCAAGCGTGCCGCCGAGCGGCTGCTCGAAGTCACCCATGAATGCCTGATGCGCGGCATTGCCGCCGTCAAGCCCGGTGCGCGCACCGGCGCCATCGGCGAAGCCATCCAGGCCTATGCCGAGGCCGAGCGCTGCTCGGTAGTGCGCGATTTCTGCGGCCACGGCGTCGGCCGGCTGTTTCACGATGCGCCGAACATCCTCCATTACGGGCGGGCGAACGAAGGCCCGGAACTTCGCGAAGGCATGATCTTCACCATCGAACCGATGATCAATCTCGGCCGCCCGCATGTGAAGGTGCTTTCCGATGGTTGGACGGCCGTAACGCGTGATCGCTCGCTTTCGGCCCAGTACGAGCACACGGTCGGCGTCACCGCCGACGGATGTGAAATCTTCACGCTGTCGCCCGGCGGCCTCGATCGCCCCGGTTTGCCTACTTAAGGATCGCCATGAAGGGATCGCGCGGCCGTATCGACCAGCCCTCGTCCGCCGCCAAGGCGGACAACGCGCCGCCTGCCGGCGATCTTTTCCATGAAACCGACGAACGCGGATATTTTGCGGAGCGGCCGGCGCGGACCGCAGCTCCCATTGCCACGAGCGAACCTGAAGAGAAGCACTACCACGGGCACCGTGACCGTCTGCGTCTTCGTTTTCGTGAAAGCGGCGATACGGCGCTCGCCGACTATGAAATCCTCGAACTCCTTCTCTTTCGCCTCATTCCCCGCCGCGACACCAAGCCGATCGCCAAAGCGCTGCTCAGCAAATTCGGCACGCTTGCCGGGGTCTTCGGTGCGACACCAGCCCTGCTCCAGGAAGTCAGCGGCATCGGAGAAACCGTCGCGCTCGATATCAAGCTGATCGCCGCCGTCGCCCAGCGCACGCTGAAGAGCGAGATCCGGGACAAGACGGTGCTCGCCTCCTGGTCCTCGGTCATACAGTACTGTCATGCCGCCATGGCCCACGAGCCGCGCGAGCAGTTTCGCATCCTCTTTCTGGACAAGCGCAACACACTGATCGCCGACGAGGTGCAGGGCCGCGGCACGGTGGATCACACGCCCGTCTATCCCCGCGAGGTGGTGCGCCGCGCGCTTGAGCTCTCCGCCACCGCCATCATCCTGGTCCACAATCATCCGTCGGGAGACCCCACCCCGTCGCGGGCGGACATCGACATGACGAAGACGATCGTCGAAACCGCCCGCCCGCTCGGTATCACGGTGCATGACCATATCATCATCGGCAAGGACGGACATGTCAGCCTCAAGGGTTTGAGACTTATGTGAATTCCGAAATCGGACGATCGGTCTTTCATCCGATTGAAACGGTTTGCTGCCACATTCGGTTGACGAAATTGGATGGGCGAAGACAATTGCTGCGATGCAATATGATTCTTCCCGCACAGGACTGGGGCTATCTTACATGCAGGAATATGATCTCGTCGTCGTGGGCAGCGGCCCGGCCGGCCGCCGCGGCGCCATCCAGGCAGCCAAGCTCGGGCGCAAGGTTCTCGTCATCGAGCAGGGCAAACGCGTCGGCGGCGTGTCCGTCCACACCGGCACCATCCCCTCCAAAACCCTGCGCGAGACAGCACTGAACCTCTCGGGCTGGCGCGAGCGCGGCTTTTACGGCCGGGCCTACCGCGTGAAGCAGGAGATCAGCGCGGACGATCTGCGCCGCCGCCTGCTCATCACGCTCGACCACGAGGTCGAGGTCCTGGAGCACCAGTTCGCCCGCAACCGCGTGCAGCACATTCGCGGCAAGGCGACGTTCCTGACACCGGATACGATGGAGATCGCCAAGGACGACGGCGAGACCATCCATGTCCAGGGCAAGAGCATCATGCTCGCCGTCGGCACGAAGCCCTATCGCCCGGAAAGCATCCCTTTCGACGGCGTAAGCGTGCTCGACAGCGACGAACTGCTCGACATCCAGGAACTGCCGCGCTCGATGGCCGTGATCGGCGCGGGCGTCATCGGCATCGAGTACGCCACGATCTTTTCCGCGCTCGACACGCAGGTCACCGTCATCGACCCAAAGTCGACCATCCTCGATTTCATCGACAAGGAGATCATCGAGGAGTTCATCCACGACCTGCGCGACCGCAATATGAAGCTGATCCTCGGCCAGAAGGCCGACAAGGTGGAAAAGCTGCCCAACGGCAAATGCGAGATCACGCTGGACAACGGCCGCCGTGTCACCTGTGACATGGTTCTCTATGCGGCCGGCCGCGTCGGCGCGACGGATAGCCTGAACCTCGCCGCCGCCGGCCTTACCGCCGATTCGCGCGGCCGCCTCAGCGTCAACCCGGAAACCTTCCAGACCGATGTGCCGCACATCTACGCCGCCGGCGACGTGGTCGGCTTTCCCGCACTTGCCTCGACGTCGATGGAACAGGGCCGCATCGCCGCGCGCGTTGCCGTCGGCGCCATCGCCAAGGAGCCGCCGAAATACTTCCCCTACGGCATCTACGCCGTGCCGGAAATCTCTACCTGCGGGCTGACCGAGGAAGAGGTGAAGGAACGCGGCATTCCCTATGAATGCGGCATGGCGCGCTTCCGCGAGACCTCGCGTGGGCATATCATGGGCCTGAATTCCGGCCTGTTGAAGATGATCTTCTCGCTGAAGACCCGCCGCCTGCTCGGCGTGCACATCGTCGGCGAAGGCGCGACCGAGCTGGTCCATATCGGCCAGGCTGTGCTGAACCTGAAGGGCACGGTGGAATATTTCGTCGAAAACACCTTCAACTATCCCACGCTCGCCGAAGCCTACAAGATCGCCGGTCTGGACGCCTGGAACCGCATGGGGGACCTCTCGCAGGCAGGCTGATGCATGCATGTCGAAAAGCCCGGCGGGCACTCTCGCAATTGCCTGGAGAGGCGACGAAGATTGGGTGTGAGCGAGGTTGTCAGCCCCTATATTCGCGGCTATATCAACGCTTGCAAATCGTGTCTGAATGGCAACCGCACGGGCATCAACGCGCGTGGAATCGTCTTTGGAAACGAACCCATGTTCGTCTTCGAAATGGTCTCCTCGCCCTGCCCCGCAGTGAGCATTTCGGCGCAGTCTGTCGCTCCGGTTGTTGTTCCCCAATCAAACCGGTTCATGCATTTCCTCATGCTCGCCGGCGGATCGTTGCGCCGCGATGCGCGAATTCTGGAGCCATGTCGATGACCGCCAAGATCTATCGTCCCGCCAAGACCGCGATGCAGTCGGGCAAGGCCAAGACCCATCTCTGGGTTCTGGAGTTCGATGCGGAGAAGCCGCGGACGATCGATCCGATCATGGGCTACACCAGCTCGGGCGACATGTACCAGCAGGTCAAGCTGACCTTCGAAACCAGCGAGGAGGCGATCGCCTATGCCGAGCGCAACGGCATCGAATATCGCCTGATCGAGCCGAAGGAAGCGACCCGCAAGCGCGTCGCCTATCCCGACAATTTCCGCTTCAACCGCATGCAGCCCTGGACCCACTGAGGTCCCGACGGCCCCTTAGCTCAGCTGGATAGAGCATCTGCCTTCTAAGCAGAATGTCGCAGGTTCGAGCCCTGCAGGGGTCGCCACTCAAATCAACGTACTCAGCTTTACAAATTTCGTCTGCAAAGACGCCCGCACGGCAAAAGGCCGTGACGGGCTTCGCTTTTGCCTGGATGACGCATCTTAGCCGCGGCGATTGTCTTCTCCGCGCCTGGCTGCACCAACATCCTCATCACGGGACAAATTGGAACTTCTCCGACGGCCGCGGATTTCTCGCGCAAGGGAGAACAGACATGGATTACAGAACCTTCGACCCCAACACATCCGTGCCGGACGCGATCGTCGTCAAGCTTTACACGTCCGGTGACAAGATCAGGGGCTATGTGCGCAAGATCGCCGATCCCGCCGAGAACGACACGATATTTCCCGGCGAGGAAATGGAGCCGGCCAAGGCATTCCAGCTGGCCGCATCTCACAGCGAGGGCGAGGCGCCGATCTATGTGGAGCTCGTGGAGGGCGTGGAATGGGATCCGTCCTGGGGTAAAATCCTGCGGTAGCGCGGAGCCCCGGCCGGCAGACTCGCTCGGCGTCTGGAACATTCACGAGTCTCCGTCGTTCGGGCTGACTGAAAGACACCGAACGCAAAGCCAAGGCCGGAATGTACCGGTTCGTCGTCATCCTCTTCGGGATCGCCCTGCTTCTGGCCGGCTTCTACATCGTGTTCTGGACGCCAGGCGCCATGGAGCGACCTCCATTGCCGAACGCGATCAATCAATCTGAATGAGGACGACATGGATAAAGACGAGACACCTGTTGGTCTCGCACCGTCAGCGGTTTCCCCAAAAGAGAAGAGGCGCAAGCTCCAGATCGGCCGGGGCGCCATCATGGTGATCTGCGGCGTCGGCGTTGCAGCCTTCGTGCTCTACACCTTCACGGTGCTCTACGGAATTTTCACCGCAGCAAACTGAATTATATCTCTGAACACGGTGCCGTGATATTTCTTGCCTGAGGCCACGCCTCAGGCAGCCACCGCACGCGCCTCCCGTTGACGCGCCGGGCAAAGCTGCTACAAAGCCGCATCGCTTGGACGGGGAACGCCCCATGCAAGGATGGGTGGCCGAGCGGTTTAAGGCACCGGTCTTGAAAACCGGCGTAGGTGAGAGCCTACCGTGGGTTCGAATCCCACCCCATCCGCCATTTCTCGAAGACGTCCACTGTCGGCGAGCGAGGCGTTTCGCTGCTCGGCAGGACGATTTCGTGGCCACCCCTTGTTTTGGCCGCAATGGCCTCCTATATCTCCGTCATCGGCATTGCTGATGAGCGCTGGAACGCTTCTGCCGCTCGCGATGCCGCCATCGCCTGGTGCTTTTGACCACGGATGTACTGGCACTGGCGAAACAGGCGATGATGAGGAAGGTCGGTGCGATTTCGCCCCGGCCTTTTTTGTTGCCTGTATTTCATCGAATCTAAATATATGAATCGCTTCCGTCAGCTGCCGCTTCCTGTGTTCGGCGGCCCGCGCGCCCACACTCCGCCATGATCTTCGCCATGAGATGCGTCGCGACCGGGAACCAATGCGCCGGGCTCGCCATTATCGTGCCAGACAGAAGGAGTGCACAAATGAACAAGAAGCTTGGAACGGTTCTCGCCTTGACGCTCGCACAGGTCGTCGCCACCAGCGCCGGTGCAGCCGACATGGTCGGCCGTGACAATGCGCCGGTCTATGTCGACCGTGGCGCGCGTGACGGTGTGAAGATCGGCATGCTGACCTGCGATGTCGGCGGTGGTGTCGGTTATGTCATCGGCTCGGCCAAGAGCGTCGATTGCGTTTTCAAAGCCAGCAACGGCGAGCAGGACGTTTATTCGGGCGTGATCCGCAAGATGGGCGTCGACCTCGGCTTCACCACGCAGGGCCGCATCATCTGGGCCGTGTTCGCGCCGACCGCCGGCTACCATCAGGGTTCGCTCGGTGGCCTGTATCAGGGCGCAACGGCCGAGGCGACGGTCGGCGTGGGTGTCGGCACCAATATCCTGGTCGGCGGCACGTCGGGTTCGATTCAGCTGCAGACGATCAGCGTCAGCGGTCAGCTTGGTCTGAACCTCGCCGCGACCGGCACGTCCGTCACCTTGCAGCCGCAGGGCTGATAAGACCTTACGATCGGAACGGGCAATGTCGGTTGCCCGTTTCTTCCTTTGCACCATCTGCTAGGATGGTGCCGAGAGGATCCGTCATGAAACGCTTTGCCCTTCCCCTTCTCGCTATCCTGGCTCTGGCCGGTTGCACGACCGGCGGCATGACGCTGGAACCGATTCCGGGGAGCATCACCTATCACGCACAGCCACGCACCAAGCTGACGAAAGCCCCCGTCGGCAGCACGTTCGAACATCAGTTCATCGACGACCGCGGTCGCGAGGTGTTCGAGACCTATCGCATCGAGCCGGACCGGTCGCTGTCGATCGTCCGCCGTTATGTGCGCGTGGAGGTGTTCTGATGGACGGACAACGGGAGAATGCCATGCTGGAAAGCTCGGATATCGAACTCGAGGATGAGCGCCTGAAGCAGCTCGATATTCTCGCGGCAGAACGCAACCTGACGGCGCCCGAATTGATGGCGCATTACGAATCGGGCTCGTTCGGTTTCCATGAGGCGGTGCACACCACGTCGATCGTGCTCGATCTCGTCGACGAACAGTTGCTGCATCATCCCGCCATCGCCGGAAATCCGGAATGGTTCCGGATGGCGGCGCGTGCGAGCGAGGCATTGTTCAATCTCTACCAGTCGATGGGCGCCGCACAGCTTGCAAGCCGCAGCACGGACGAAGGCAAGCGGCCGGAAGAGCTCAACGCCAGCAACGACGATTGATACAACGTCGTAGAAAACGTTAAGCGGCCGGCGCTTCTGGCGACGACGCCGGCGTACCCGTGTCCGTCAATCACGTCACATCGCGCAGGGCCTGGACGACCCGCTCGCGACCCAGGCGAATGACATTCTCCATGGCGCTTCGTGCGCCCTCCTCGTCCCGCTTGTGGATTTCCTCGACAATACGGATGTGGTTGGCGGCGACATCGTTGATCTTGCTGCGATCCTCGGCCGGCGAGCTGAGCGTGAAGGCGCCGACGAGGCCGGCCTCGATGAGGCTGCCCAGCGTGCGCAGGAACGGATTGCCCGATGCTTCCAGAACGGACAGATGAAATTTCAGGTCCGCCATGGCCATCGAGCCGGCCGTGTGTTCGGGGTCGCCCATCGCCACGGCAAGCCGCATCATCTGGCTGATATCGGCCTCGGTGGCGTTGCGCGCCGCAAGGGCCGCCGCATGGGGCTCGAAACCGAGACGCACCTCGGAGAGGTGAGTCAGGAACTCCTCGTTGATACCCACGGCGAAATGCCAGGTGAGGATATCGCCGTCGAAGAGATTCCACTGGGTATTCGGCGTCACGCGGGTACCGATTCGCGCGCGTGGCACGACAAGTCCCTTTGCTGCCAGCGTCTTCATCGCTTCCCGCAAGACGGTTCGCGAAACCTTGAAGCGCGCCGCGAGATCCACGTCGCCCGGCAGGGTGCTGCCAACGGGGTACTCGCCAGCGATAATCGCCCGCCCGAGTTCGTTGACGACCTGCGCATGGCTGGTGCGCGTATTCGCCCCCGATATGGCGGCCTCCAGCAAACCCTTTTGCAAATGTCCCCTCCTGCGCCCCGCACGCGTCATCGGCCGCGAAACATCCCGATGGTATAGAACGCGGCGGCGATTTCGCAAAGCCCGATCCCGCCCCCGCAGGCGCCAACAAAAAACCCGGCGAGACGCCGGGTTTTCTGAAATGGATATGCGGTGCCGAGCCTTACTGGCTCTTGGCAGCCTTCTGGGCGTCTTCCAGCTTCTTGCGGGCTTCCTCGGCCTTCTTCTGCATTTCTTCCTGCAGCAGGCGCTGACGCTCTTCGAGCTGGGACTGTTCGATCGGCTCGCCATCGAACACGCCCGTGAAGCCTTCGAGCGAGATCTTGATCGGGTTCGGGGCGCGCTGGAAGTTGACCGAGGTCAGGACAAGCTCGCCGCCCTTCTTGAGGCTGGCCAGAACCTGATCCGTAAGCGGCACTTCGGCGACGCACTTGTCGGGCATGCAGATGGCGTAGTCGAGCTTCTGGGCCTTGCCGCCATCGACCTGCATCTGAACGCCGACAGGGATCAGGCGTGCGCTCGGAACCGAGACCTGCATGATCTTGCGGTTGGCCTTGCCGGCAACCGTGATAAGGCCGACCGCCGTGATGAGCTGGCCGCTGTTGGCGGTCAGCAGGTTCTGCACGATGCAGACGTCATTGTCTTCCTGCTTGGTGCAGACCTTGAACCAGCCCTTCGGCGGAGCGGCCTGCTGCTGGGCCAGCGACGCGGACGGAGCGGCAGCCATCGCAACGGACGCGGCGAAGGCAGAAAAGACGGTCCGCTTGATGAGATTCGATGTGAAGATCATACGATTTCGGTCTCCTGAAAATCCGGTGCCGGAGCGACTGCGCTCCTCCCGCAAGCCCCTCTCGGGCATTCGGTCAGCCGTGCGCTCTCCTGTCGGCGAAATGAGGCATTTACATGACCCGCTTCGGTGAACCCTGTTACATCGCGTCGCGCCGGATATCCAGTCTTTCCTTGCGAAAATCCCGCAAACCACGCCATTTCGCGCTGTCGCCATGCTGCTGCCGCGTGCGCAGGCAGTATAATAGGGAGAATCATGCTGACATCACGGGAGTCCTGCGTGCGCCTCATCCTCATTGCCCTTGCCGCCTGCACGATCGGCCTTTCCGCAACGCTCGTCGAGGCCGCGCCCGTGCATGCGATCGCAATGCATGGCGAACCTGCCCTGCCGGCGGATTACACGCACTTCCCTTACGTCAATCCTGCCGTCAAGAAGGGCGGGCGCATTGCCTATGGCGTCGTCGGGACCTTCGACAATCTCAATCCCTTCATACTCAAAAGCATGCGCACGACCGCACGCGGCATGTGGGATCCGGAATTCGGCAACCTCGTCTATGAACCGCTGATGCAGCGCTCCCGCGACGAGGCCTTCACCATGTATGGCCTGCTTGCCGAAACCGTGGTGATGGACGACGACCGGACCTTCATCCAGTTCAACCTCAACCCCAGGGCACGCTGGGCGGACGGCGAGAAGGTCACCGCGGAAGACGTGATCTTCAGCTTCGAACTGCTGCGCGACAAGGGCCGCACACCCTTCAACCGCAGGCTCGACGGTGTGGCGAAAATGGAGAAGGTCGGCGAAAACAGCGTGCGCTTCACCTTCAACGACAAGGCCGATCGCGAGACGCCGCTGCTGATCGCCGGCTATTCACCGATCCTGCCGAAACATGCCATCGACGTCGAGACCTTCGACCGCACGTCGCTGTCGTTCCCGCTCGGCTCCGGACCCTATAAAGTGAAGGCGATCCGGCCGGGCGAAAGGATCGTCTACGAACGGAATCCGGATTATTGGGCCAGGGATCTTCCCTCGAAGGTCGGCTTCGACAATTACGACGAAATTTCCGTCGAGTACTTCCTGCAGGACAATTCGCTGTTCGAGGCCTTCAAGAAGGGCGAAATCGACCTCTACCAGGAGGGAAGCCCGACGAAATGGGTGCGGAACTACGATTTTCCCGCCATTGCCTCCGGTGACATCGTGAAGGATGCGGTCACTCCCAAAACCCCATCGGGCATGTTCGGCTTCGTCTTCAACACCCGCCGGCCGGTCTTCCAGAACCGGGAACTGCGCAAGGCCCTGACGCTGGTCTTCGATTTCGAATGGGTCAACCGCAGCCTTTTCGAGAATGCCTACAAGCGCACGCAGAGCTTCTGGCAGAACTCCGAGCTCAGCTCCATGGGCGTGCCGGCGGATGCCCGTGAACGGGCCGTGGCCGGCGCGGCGCTCGAGCGGATCGAGCCGGATATCCTCGCCGGCACGCATCGCCTGCCCACCACGGATGGCTCGGGCCGGGATCGCAAGGTGCTGCGCTTGGCGATGGATTCGTTCATCAAGGCCGGCTACGCCATCAAGGGCGGCCAGATGATCGACGCGAACGGCAAGCCGCTCGCCTTTGAGATCATGACGCAGAACGCCGATCAGGAAAAGCTCGCGCTCGCCTATCAGCGTTTTCTTGCTGCGCTCGGGGTGAAGGTCGGCATCCGGACGGTGGATGATTCGCAGTATCAGAGCCGCAGCCAGACCTTCGACTACGACGTCATCATCAAGTCCTTCCCCTCCTCGCTTTCGCCCGGGCGCGACCAGATCAGCTACTGGAGCTCGACGATGAGCGACTTTCCCGGAAGCTCGAATTTCGCGGGCGTCGCCGATCTGGATGTCGACCGCTTCATCGATGCGATGCTGAACGCGCGCTCCGCCGAGGATTTCCGTTCGGCCGTGCGCCTGCACGACAGGATGCTGCTTTCCAACTACTATGTCGTGCCGCTCTACCATCTCGGCGAGCAGTGGGTTGCGCATTCCAAGCGTATCCAGCGCCCGGAAAAGACCCCGCTCTACGGCTTCCAGTTCCCCGCATGGTGGGACGCACGCGCACAATGAAGGGGTGATCCCCAGAATTAGGGTTCCCTCACGGTAACCTGTTGAAAGAAGCGGCGCGTGAGCCTATCTCGGCGCATGACCGGATCGTTCCGGCGTCTCGAAAGGAAAACCGGATGGAAGCCATTACAATCGATGTCGTCTCGGATGTCGTCTGCCCGTGGTGCTATCTCGGCAAGAAGCGGCTCGACCAGGCGATCGAGAACGTCAGGGACGAACTCGGCGTCGCCGTGACCTTCCGCCCCTATCAGCTCAATCCCGACCTTCCGCCGGAAGGCGCCGATCACAAGGCGCATCTTGCCGAAAAG
The DNA here is from genome assembly GCF_009826875.1 of Shinella sp. AETb1-6. Classification (NCBI taxonomy): domain Bacteria; kingdom Pseudomonadati; phylum Pseudomonadota; class Alphaproteobacteria; order Hyphomicrobiales; family Rhizobiaceae; genus Shinella; species Shinella sp. AETb1-6. Next base: position 98,248 of record NZ_WUMM01000012.1, read on the forward strand.
CTCGGCGGCGCCGAGGCCGTCGAGCGGGCGCATGACACGCTGACGGAGCTTGGCCGGCAGGACGGTATCGCCTTCGATTTCCCGGCGGTGAAGATCAGCCCCAACACGCTCGATGCGCACCGCCTTCTGCGCTGGGCGATGATCGAGGGGCCGCAGGTGCAGAACCGTGTGGCGCTGGCCCTCTTCAAGGCCTATTTCGAGGAAGGCCGCGATGTCGGGGACCGCGCCGTGTTGCTCGATGTGGCCGAAGCTGCCGGCATGGACCGCGCGGTCGTGACGGCCCTGTTTTCCGCCGGTGCCGACGTCGATTCCGTCAAGGAGGAGATCGGCATGGCCCGCGACATGGGCGTCTCCGGCGTGCCCTGCTTCATCATCGACAACAAATACGCCGTGATGGGCGCGCAGTCCGTCGACGTGTTGACAAATGCCTTCCGCGAAATCGCGGCGATGAAGGCGCAGGAGCGTATCGGCAAGAATTGACGCGGCTCAGGCCAGCGCGGCGACCACGGAGGGGCGGACTTTGATGCGCTCCCACCAGGCGACCAGGCTCGGGAATTCCGCCAGCATGGCCGCGCCCTCCGGCGCCTGTTGGAACAGGTCGAAGATCGGCGCAGCGTGGAAATCGGCGAGACAAGGCGTGTCGCCCGCCAGCCAAAGCCGGTCTCCGACGAGATCTGTTAGAGCGATCAGGAAACGACGGGTTTTCGCCAGGCCGTCTGCGATTTTCGCCTCATCAGGGTGCTGGCCTTCGGGCGGCTCCACGCGCTGCACGTAGACGTCCCAGACCATCGGGCCATAGGCATAGTTGTCCAGCATGGCGATGATCTGGTTCATGCGCGCCCGTTCACGCGTTGCCTGCGGCTGGAGCGCGGGGCCATCGAAGCTCTCGTCGATATAGCGGGTGACGGCGGTGGTCTCGTAGAGATCGAAACCGCCATGGGAAAAAGCGGGGATGCGGCCGAAGGGATGGCGGGCGATATAATCCCCCGGCAGGCCTTCCTGCGCGAAGACATCGACCGGCACGAGCTCATAGGAGACGCCCTTCTCGGCCAGCACGATGCGCACGATCCTGACATAGACGCTGTAGCCCGCGCCGTAGACGACGACGCTATTGTCGATATCGGACATCATCTGCCTTCCTCTCCCGTTCGTCAGGCCGCACCCTGTTTGGCGAGGCCGGCCAATTGCGTCATGACCTGTGCGGCGCCCGTGAGGCGCCGTTCCGGAGTCGGATAATCGCGCGACAGGAAGAGGCTCTGGTCCGGCCTGATCTTCGCAAGCGTGCCCTGCTTGGCGATATAGCCGACAAGTGCCGCCGGGTTCGGGAACTCCTTGTTGCGGAACTGGACGACGACGCCCTTGGGACCGGCATCCAGCTTTTCGACATTCGCCACGCGGCACAGCGACTTGATGTAGACGATCTTCAGAAGGTGCTGGACCTCGATGGGCAGAGGACCGAAACGGTCGATCATTTCCGCACCGAAGGCATCGATATCGGCAAGCTCGGTGATCTCGCCGAGGCGACGATACAGGCCGAGGCGCAGATGCAGGTCCGGCACGTAATCGTCCGGGATCATGACGGGTGTGCCGACGGAGATCTGCGGTGACCAACCGCTGTCGGCAACCTCCTCGTCCCCCTTGATCTCTGCGACCGCCTCTTCGAGCATCTGCTGGTACAGCTCGAAGCCGACTTCCTTGATATGGCCGGACTGCTCCTCGCCGAGCAGGTTTCCGGCGCCACGGATGTCGAGGTCGTGGCTGGCCAGCTGGAAGCCTGCGCCGAGCGTATCCAGCGATTGCAGCACCTTGAGGCGGCGTTCCGCCGTGCCCGTCAGCGCGCGGTTGACCGGCAGCGTAAGCAGAGCGAAGGCGCGCACCTTGGAACGTCCGACGCGGCCGCGCAGCTGGTAGAGCTGGGCAAGGCCGAACATGTCGGCGCGATGGATGATCATCGTGTTCGCCGTCGGCACGTCGAGGCCCGACTCGACGATGGTCGTTGAGAGCAGGACGTCATAGCGGCCTTCGTAGAAGGCGTTCATGATGTCTTCGAGCTCGGTGGCCGGCATCTGGCCATGCGCGACCGCGACCTTCAGCTCCGGCACGTCCTGGCGCAGGAAATCATGGATCTCCGAAAGGTCGCTCAAGCGAGGGCAGACATAGAAGCTCTGACCGCCGCGGTAATGCTCACGCATCAGCGTTTCGCGGATGACGAGCGGATCGAAAGGCGAGATGAAGGTGCGCACGGCCATGCGGTCGACCGGCGGCGTGGTGATGAGCGAAAGCTCGCGAACACCCGTCATGGCGAGCTGCAGGGTGCGCGGGATCGGCGTGGCGGAGAGCGTCAGCACATGCACGTCGCTCTTCAGCTCCTTCAGCCGTTCCTTGTGCTTCACGCCGAAATGCTGCTCCTCGTCGATGATCAGCAGGCCGAGATTGGCGAACTTGATCGACGAGCCGAGCAGCGCATGGGTGCCGACGACGATATCCGTCTTGCCCTCGGCGAGTTCCTTCTTGGTCAGGGCCAGCTCCTTGGAACCGACGAGGCGCGAAGCTTGTTGCACGCGGATAGGCAGACCGCGGAAGCGATCGGAGAAGGTCTTGAAGTGCTGGCGGGCGAGCAGCGTCGTCGGCACGACGACGGCAACCTGCACACCGTTCATGGCCGCGATGAAGGCCGCGCGCAGCGCCACTTCGGTCTTGCCGAAACCGACATCGCCGCAGACGAGGCGATCCATGGGACGGCCGGCGCCCAGATCGTCGCGAACGGCATCGATGGCGTTCGCCTGATCGTCGGTCTCGTCATAGGGGAAGCGTGCGGCGAACTCGTCATAGACACCTTCGGGCGTGCTCAGCACCGGCGCATGGCGCACGAGGCGCGCGGCGGCGATCTGGATGAGCCCGCCGGCCATATCGAGCAGACGCTTCTTGAGCTTGGCCTTGCGCGCCTGCCAGGCGACACCGCCAAGCTTGTCGAGCAGCGCATCGGTACCCTCGCCGCCATAGCGCGACAGGAGATCGATGTTTTCGACGGGCAGGAAGAGTTTCGCGTCGTCGGCATAGACCAGTTCGAGACAGGCATGCGGCGCGCCGGCGGCCTCGATGGTGCGAAGACCCACGAACCGGCCGATGCCATGCTCGGCATGCACGACGATCGAGCCTTCGTCGAGGCCGGCAACCTCGGTGAGGAAATCCGCGCCGCGCTTGCGCCGCTTGGCGCGCCGCACCATGCGGTCGCCCAGAATATCCTGCTCGCCGATAACGACGATGTCGCCCGCTTCGAAGCCGCTTTCCAGGCTGAGAACGGCCGACGCCGCCTCGCCCGGCTTCAGCTTGCGCAGATCGGAAAACTTTTCGACCGGAACGACATTGCCAAGGCCGTGTTCGGCAAGGACCTGCAGCAGGCGGTCGAGCGAGCCTTCCGACCAGCCGGTGACCAGCACCTTGGCGCCGGACGCGCGCCTGTCGGCGATGTGTTTGACAGCCTGGTCGAAGACGTTGACGCGACCGCCGTCGGCATCCTCGCTGCCGGCCGGCCTTGCCCAGCGCTGGCCGGGCCGGGCCTCGATGGTCACGACCTGACGTGCCTCGCCTTCATGCTCGTTGAAGGGCGACAGACGAATGGCGGCGCGCTCGTCGAGTTCGCGGGCAAAGCGTTCGGCGTCGAGATAGAGCTGGCCCGGCGGCACCGGCTTGTAGGGCGTCGCCTGCGCCACCTGCCCCTTGCCGGGCGTGGCGGAGGCAAGGCGCGCATCGTAATAATCGCGCACGAGGCGCGAACGCTCGACGGCAGCCTCACGTACGGTGTGGTCCGTGACGATACGGAAGCCGGCGAGATAGTCGAAGGTGGTTTCCAGCTCGCCGTAGAACAGCGGCAGCCAGTGTTCCATGCCGGCATAACGCCGGCCCTCGGATACGGCCTGGTAGAGCGCGTCGTCGCGCGTGGCGGCACCGAAGGACGACAGGTACTGCTTGCGGAAATGCGAAATCGTCTCCGGCGTCAGCGTCACTTCGCTCATGGGATTGAGGTCGAGCGAGCGGGCCTGCCCCGTCGTGCGCTGGCTCGCCGGATCGAAGGAGCGGATGCTTTCGAGCGTATCGCCGAAGAAATCGAGGCGCACGGGTTCCGGGCTGCCGGGCACGAAAACGTCGAGGATGCCGCCGCGAACGGCGAATTCGCCCACCTCGCGCACGGTCGCGACACGGTCGAAACCGTTGCGCTCCAGCCGCGCGGCGATGTCGTCCATGCGGACCTGCTGACCGGGCTTGGCGGAGAAGGCGAGGCTTTCGATGATCGCGCGCGGCGCCGTCTTCTGCAACATGGCATTGACGGTGACGAGCACGATCGCCGCATGCGGCTTCTTCTGGTGGGCGATCAGCGCCGAAAGCGCCGAAAGGCGGCGGGCGGAAACATCCGCACTGGGCGAAACGCGGTCATAGGGCAGGCAGTCCCAGCCGGGCAGCGTGAGCACCGGAATGTCCGGCGCCGCAAACCCCAGCATCTGCTCCAGATCGGAAATGCGCTGGCCATCCGACAGCACATAGGCGAGCGGTCCGGACTTGCGCGCCAGATCGGCCAGAATCAGAGGCTCGACGCCCGATGGCACCGCGCCGATCGTCAGCGGCCTGTCGGCAGCCGCGATGCGTTCAGGAGAAAAGCCGGGGATCATGCGCGGTCGTCTTTGAAGAGCGGGGAAAAATCGGGGCGGTAGGCGGCGATCCGCGGAAAGAGGCCGTCGCGGAAGGCGTCGGGCACGGGTCTTTCGCCTGTGACCCACTTGATGAGGTCGTTGTCTTCTTCGGCCATGATGCGCTCCAGCTCATCCAGCTCGACATCGGACAGCGTCGCGATCTCCGCGTCGGCGAAAGCGCCGAGCACCAGATCCATTTCGCGGATACCGCGATGCCAGCAGCGGAAGAGGATGCGCTTGCGGCGCGGGTCGATATCGGCACTCGAGCGCGTCGTTCCCGTCATGATCGTCCTCGCCTTTCTGACATCGCAAAGAATTTCGCGCTTCTATAGACCGGCAAAAGCCGCTTGTCAGCCTTGCCAAAGACACCATCTCCGGCGATTTTGGCGCCCCATGAGACCCGCCCTGCTCGATCCACTCTTCGCACCGCTCTCCACGCTTCCCGGCATCGGGCCGAAGCTGGGCGAACTCTTCGCGCGCCTGCTCGGGCAGGAAAGCATCGAGGACTGCCGGGTGGTCGACCTCGTCTTCCACTTCCCGCATTCCATCGTCGACCGGCGCAACCAGCCGGGTATCGCCAATGCGCAGCAAGGCGTCATCGTCACGATCACCGGCCGCGTGGATCGCCACCAACCGCCGCCACCGGGCAAATCCAACATGCCTTACCGCGTCTTCCTGCACGACGAGACCGGTGAACTGGCGCTCACCTTCTTCCGCGCCAAGGGGAACTGGCTGGAAAAATCGCTGCCGATCGATGAAACCGTCGTGGTCAGCGGCAAGGTCGACTGGTTCAACGGCCGCGCCTCCATGGTGCATCCGGACTATATGGCGCGGCTCGGCGAGGCCGACAGCGTGCCTTTGGTCGAGCCGGTGCATGGCCTCACCGCCGGCCTTACCTCCCGCGTGCTGCGCAAGGCGGTGGAGGCGGCGGTGGCGCGCGTGCCGCACCTGCCCGAATGGATTGATCCCGCGCTCGCGCAGCGGCAGGATTTTCCCAGTGCCTTCGATGCCATCCACCAGCTGCACGACCCGCGCGACGAAACCGACCTCGACCCGCAGGCGCCGGCCCGCCGCAGGCTCGCCTATGACGAATTCCTGGCCGGCCAGATTTCGCTCGCGCTGGTGCGGCAGAAGTTGCGCAAGGTCGCGGGCCGGCCTGTCATCGCGACCGGCGCTCTCAGCCGCCCGGTCATCGACGCCCTGCCCTTCTCGCTGACCAACAGCCAGCAGGCGGCGATTGGTGAGGTGCTGAAGGACATGGCCGGCGAGCAGCGCATGCTGCGGCTCCTGCAGGGCGATGTCGGCGCCGGCAAGACGGCGGTGGCGCTGATGGCGATGCTCGCGGCCGTCGAATCCGGCGGCCAGGCCGTGCTGATGGCCCCGACCGAAATCCTGGCGCGGCAGCATTTTGCGACATTGTCCAAAATGGCGGCACCGGCCGGCCTGACCATAGACGTGCTGACAGGCCGCACCAAGGGCCGCGAGCGCGATGCCATCCTGGAGCGCATCGCCTCGGGCGAAACGCAGATCGTCATCGGGACGCACGCCCTTTTTCAGGACAATGTCACCTATAAGGACCTTGTCCTGGCCGTCGTGGACGAGCAGCATCGCTTCGGCGTGCACCAGCGCCTGCGCCTGACCGCCAAGGGCATCTCGCCGCATATGCTGGTCATGACGGCCACGCCGATCCCCAGAACGCTCGTCCTGGCGGCGTTCGGCGACATGGACGTGTCGAAGCTGACGGAAAAACCGGCCGGCCGAAAACCCATCCAGACCGTCGTCGTCGCGCAGGAGCGTGTCGGCGAGATCGTGGACCGGCTGCGGGCCGCTCTTGCCGAAGGCAAGAAGGCCTACTGGATCTGCCCGCTCGTCGAGGAATCGGAAGAAAGCGACCTCATGTCCGTCGAGGAGCGGCATGCGACGCTCGCCAGCGTCTTCGGCGACGCGGCGGGTCTCGTGCATGGACGCATGAGCGGGCCGGAAAAGGACGCCGCCATGCTTGCCTTCAAGAGCGGCGAGACACGTCTTCTGGTGGCGACGACCGTCGTGGAAGTCGGCGTCGACGTGCCGGATGCCTCCATCATGGTCATCGAGCATGCCGAACGCTACGGCCTCGCCCAGCTCCATCAGTTGCGCGGGCGCGTGGGCCGCGGCGACGAGGCGTCGAGCTGCATCCTGCTCTACAAGGGCCCGCTCAGCGAGAATGGCCGGGCGCGGCTTTCCATCCTGCGCGAAACGGAGGACGGTTTCCGCATCGCCGAGGAGGACCTGAAGCTGCGCGGCGAAGGCGAACTGCTGGGAACACGGCAGTCCGGCACGCCGGGCTTCATCGTCGCGAGCCTGGAAGCCCACGGCGACCTCCTGGAGATCGCCCGAAAGGACGCCGCCTATATCCTGGAGCGCGATCCGGAGCTGACCAGCGAGCGGGGCGAAGCGATCCGCACCCTGCTCTACCTTTACCGTCGCGACGAGGCGATCCGCTTCCTCAGGGCCGGCTGACCACAAAATCGTGATTTCGCCGATAAAGCGCGTGAGGGCATACTTCTCCCGCACAAGCGAAAAAGGAGAAATGCCATGAAGACAGTTCTCGCAGTCGCAGCAGTACTCGGGCTTTCGGCATCCGCCGCCTTCGCGGATTGCGCCGGGCACAACAAAACCACCGCGGCGGCGGATGTCGACACGACGATCACCACCGCCAGCGTCACCACGACGGAAAAGCAATCCCGGCTTCCGGCGGATGCCGATACGATCCGCGTCGAAGACCGTACGGACGCGACCACGGAATAGGCTTTTCGTGGGCCAGCTTAAACGATGACCGCGTTCGGCCGGTATCATCCGGCCGGCACGATCGTCGCCTTTAAGCCTATCCGGTTACGCCGCGGACCATTGGTTGAGGTCGACTGGCGCATGCCTCAGCCTTTCTTGCGATCCTTCGACTTCGTCTTGCTCTCCGGCTTCACGGCCGGAAGCAATGCGCCTTCCGGCGGCGTGACAAGGCCGACGGAGATGACGAGTTTTGCGGCGTCCTCCGCGCTCATGTCGAGCGGCACGATCTTCTCTCTTGGAATGTAAACCAGCCAGCCGGCGGTCGGGAACGGGGTCGGCGGCAGGAAGCAGGCCACCATGTCCTTGCCCATCGAGCGGAACTTGGTGGCGATCTCGCCGCGCGCATCCGTGGCCACGAAGACGATCGACCAGAGGCCCGCGCTCGGATACTCGATCATCGCCGCCTTGTTGAAGGATGTGCCCTTGTCCTTCAGAACCGTCTCGAAAATCTGCTTGAGGCTCTTGTGGACCGTGCGCACCAGTGGCGTGCGGTTGAACAGCCCGTCGCCGAACTCGACGATGGAGCGCCCGATGAGGTTCTTGCCGAGGAAGCCTATCAGCGTGATCAGTACCAGCGCGATCAGCAGACCGAAGCCGGGAATGGCGAACTGAAGGTAGCTTTCAGGATTGTAGCGCGCGGGAATATAGGGTTTGACCCAACTATCCGCCCAGTGAATGAACGTCCAGGTCAGCCATATGGTGATGGCGATGGGCGCGCAGATGACCAGGCCGGTCAGGAAATTGTTGCGCAGCCGCGTGGGCAGCGACGGTCTCGGGAGGGGTTCGGTCATCGAATATCCAGCGTGTGGCGAGCGCGGGAGGCCGCTCAGCCATAGAATGCCGGATGATAGGAAACCGTTCCGCCTCCGTAAACCTGTGAAAACGCCGGACGCAGGAAATACTCGGGCGGCGCGCCATCGAGCCACGAGGCGCGATCTGCCTCCAAGCCGACATCGGCGGGCCGCTCCGGCCTGACGGTCATTCCACCGTCACGGATTTGGCGAGGTTGCGCGGCTGGTCGACATCCGTCCCCATGAAGACGGCCGTGTGGTAGGCGAGCAGCTGGATAGGCAGCGAATAGATCATCGGTGCGATCACCTCGTCCACATCCGGCAGCACGATCGTCGCCATCGTCTCCAGCTTGGAAGCCGCGGCCCCCTTCGCATCGGTGATGAAGATGATGCGACCGCCACGGGCCGCCACTTCCTGCATGTTCGACACCGTCTTCTCGAAGAAGCGGTCGTGCGGGGCGATGACGATGACGGGCATGTTTTCGTCGATCAGCGCGATCGGCCCATGCTTCAGCTCACCCGCGGCATAGCCTTCGGCATGGATATAGGAGATTTCCTTGAGCTTCAGCGCGCCTTCCATGGCGAGCGGATAACTGGTGCCGCGGCCGAGATAGAGCACGTCCTTGCACTTGGAGAGATCGCGCGCCAGCTGTTCGATGGACGGCTGGATGGTGTTGAGCACGCCGGCCATGACGCGCGGCATCTCGGCGAGGTGGCGCACGAGGGCCTTTTCGTCGGCCGCCGTGAGCGTTCCGCGCGCCTTGCCGGCACCGATCGCGAGTGCGGCGAGCACCGTCAGCTGGCAGGTGAAGGCCTTGGTCGAGGCGACGCCGATCTCCGGGCCGGCGAGGATCGGAAACACGGCGTCCGATTCGCGGGCGATGCTCGATTCCCTCGTATTCACCACCGCGCCGATCTTCAGGCCATGCTCCTTGCAGTAACGCAGCGAGGCGAGCGTGTCGGCGGTCTCTCCGGACTGCGAGATGAAGAGGGCGGCGGATGCCGGGTTCAGCGGGATTTCGCGATAGCGGAACTCCGAGGCGACGTCGATCTCGACCGGCAGGCGCGCGTAACGCTCGAACCAGTACTTGCCGACGAGGCCTGCCAGATAGGCCGTGCCGCAGGCGGAAATGGCAAGGCTCGGCACCTTGGCGAAATCGATGCTGCCCGCCACCGGGCGAACCGCATGCTCCAGGAAATCGACGTAATGACCGAGCGCGTGCGAGATGGCCTCCGGCTGCTCATGGATCTCCTTCTCCATGAAGTGGCGGTGGTTGCCCTTGTCGATGAGATAAGCGGCCGCCGAGGAAACCTGCTTCGGACGTTCGACGCGGTTGCCGTCCATATCGAAGATGTGGGCGCCGTCCCGACCGAGGATCGCCCAGTCGCCATCGACGAGATAGCTGATCTCGTTGGTGAAGGGGGCAAGCGCGATGGCGTCGGACCCCAGGAACATCTCCCCATGGCCATGGCCGATCGCCAGCGGCGGGCCGCTGCGGGCCGCCATGATGGTGGACGGATCGTCCGCGAAGATCACGGCAAGGGCATAGGCGCCGGTCACCCGTCGCAGCATGGCATGCATCGCCTCACGGCGGCCAAGGCCGTCGCGGCGATACTTCGCCAGCAGCTGGGCGACGACTTCCGTATCCGTCTGCGTGGAGAAGGTCGCGCCGTCGGCGATCAGCTCGTCCTTGAGCTCCGAGAAGTTTTCGATGATGCCGTTATGGACGACCGCGACGCCGTCCACGAAATGCGGATGGGCATTGCCTTCGGTCGGCGCGCCATGCGTGGCCCAGCGCGTGTGCGCGATGCCGATCGTACCGGCGAGCGGCTCCTCGGCAAGGCGCTTCTCCAGGTTGAACAGCTTGCCCTCGGCACGGCGACGGGCAAGCGCGCCATCGACGATGGTCGCAACGCCGGCGGAATCGTAACCCCGGTATTCAAGGCGCTTCAAGGCATCGACCAGCCGGCCCGCGACAGGCTGATTTCCGACGATACCGACAATTCCGCACATGGCCCCGCTCCGCGTTCTAGAGATGCTTCGATTGCGCTTGTCGTAGTGTTTTTTCGTCGCGGCGCAACAGACGCGCACTCACTTTCGATTGCAATCGTTAATGTGGGCGCGCCCACATGCGCGTCAGCGGGCGTCCTTCTTCTTCGCGTCCTTGATCGCCTGGTTGCGCTCGCGGATCAGAACGGCCCTGCCCTCCTTGTTTTCCTGGCGCGCTCGGCCGAAGGCGACAGCGTCGTCAGGCACATCGGCGGTGATGACGCTGCCCGACGCGATATAGGCGCCGTTGCCGACCGTCACGGGCGCGACGAGCGACGTGTTGGAGCCGATGAAGGCATCCGAACCGATGCGCGTGATGTGCTTGTTGATGCCGTCATAGTTACAGGTGATCGTGCCGGCACCGACATTGGTGTGCGCGCCGATAAAGGCGTCACCGATATAGCTGAGGTGATTGACCTTGGCGCCCGCGCCGACCTCGGCCTTCTTGATCTCGGTGAAATTGCCGACCTTGGAGCCATCTCCCAGCTTCGCGCCGGGCCGCAGGCGCGCATAGGGGCCGATCTCTGCATCCGCGCCGACATGCGCGCCTTCGAGATGCGAGAAGGAATGGATGACCGCGCCGCTCTCCACCGTCACGCCCGGACCGAAGACGACGTTCGGTTCGATGGTCGCATCGCGGCCGATCTCGGTGTCATAGGAAAGGAAGACCGTTTCGGGTGCGATCATCGAAACGCCCTCGATCATCATGGCGTGACGGCGGCGCTGCTGCCAAAGCCGCTCGATGACGGCAAGCTCGGCGCGGGTATTGCAGCCGGTCAGTTCCTCCTCGGGCGCCGCCACTGCGATGGCGCGGCCACCGGACGCACGCGCGACTTCCACGATATCGGTCAGGTAGTACTCGCCCTTGGCGTTTTCATTGCCGATGCGGCCGATCAGGTCGAGCGCCTTGCGACCGTCGATCGCCATCAGGCCGCCGTTGCAATAGGTGATGGCGCGCTCGGCTTCGCTGGCATCCTTGTGTTCGCGGATCGCCAGCAATTCGCCGTTTTCCACGATGAGGCGGCCGTAACCTGTCGGATCGGCGGTTTCGAAACCGATGACGACGACATCGGCCCCGTCGGCCAGCCCTTCCCGGGCCGCGATCAACGGCGCTTCGGTGATGAGCGGGGTATCGCCGAAGACGACGAGCAGGTCGTCATAACCGCGTGCGATCGCCTCGCGGGCGGCCAGCACGGCATGTGCCGTGCCGAGGCGCTCCGTCTGGATATGCACGGTGCTTTTAACCGCCGCGTTCTTCGCCGCGGCCTCGACCTTTTCCGCGTCGCGGCCCAGCACCAGCGCGATATCGGCGATCCCGGCCCGCGCGAGCGCGTCAACGACATGGGCGATCATCGGGCGGTTGGCGACCGGATGCAGCACCTTGGACTTCGAGGACTTCATCCTCGTGCTTTCGCCGGCGGCCAGGATGACGGCCAGGCAAGTGCGCTTCGTCCGGTCTGCGGTCATGGGAATCCCTCGTTCAGGCGTCTTCGATGGCGTTCCTTAGCAAAAAGCGGTGATAAGACACAAAAGGATTTCGCACGATCAGCTGGTGCTGCGCAGGCGGCTTTCCGTCAGCAATCCGTTTTCATCCAGGATCGGATAGGCGACCGAAACGAGGTGCGCGTTGACGCGCTTGAGGTCGCGCAGCATGTCGAGATGCAGCGAACTCGTCTGGAGGCTGTCGAGACGGCCGTCGCGCAGGCGCTCCAGATGGCGCTCGGAAGACTGCTTTTCCATGCGGCGCACATCGACCTTGACCTCGACCAACTGGCGCGCCAGCGCGGAATCGCGCGTCACGAAGATGGTCTGGGCGATGCGCAGGTTCTCGATGGTCAGATTGAAGAGATTGGCCAGTTCCTTGTAGCCGTCCTCGGAGAATTTCAGGCCGTTGACGACCTTCTTGCGGACCTGGTCCTGCAATCCCTTCTCGATGATATCGCCGACATGTTCCAGATTGATCGCATAGTCGATGATGACGATCGACCGCGCCGCGCACTCGCCGTCGACACCCTGACGACCGAGCCGGGAAAGGTATATCTTCACCTCCTGCTGGAGGCCGTCGACCTGCTGTTCGAGGTCGCCGATATCCTTGAGCGGCGCCAGATTGTTATCGTTGAAGGCGCGCATGGTGCGGATCAGCATGGCCTCGATCAGGTCGCCGACACGCAGCACCTCGCGGGTCGCGCCCGACAGCGCGACGACCGGGCTGGAGAGCGCGGAATCCTCCAGATATTTCGGCCCGCTTTCCTCCGGCTTGTCATCCGGCACCAGCTTTTCCATCAGCCGCGAGAGCGGTCCGGACAGCGGCCAGAGCACCAGCGCCACGACGAGGTTGAAGGCAAGGTGCACGTCCACCGGCAACTTGGCGGCCGGCACGGGCAGCAGCGCAAGCAGATCCGCCACCTGACCGGCGAACGGCAGGACGACGAGGCATCCCGCACCGCGCACCAGCAGGTTCCCGAGCGTCACGCGCCGTGCGGAGGCGGCAGCCCGCAGCGTCGCGATGACCGGCGGCACGGCGCCGCCGAGATTGGCGCCCAGCACGAGGATAACCGTCAGTGCCGGCGACAGGATGCCCATCGCCGCCAGCGACAGGATGAGCACGACGACCGCAAGGCTGGAGGAGGAAATGATCGCGAGCACGGTGGAGAATGCCAGCGCCGCGGGCCATGCACCATCCAGCAGCGTCAGGAAAGCCGCGAGCGCCGGCGACTGGCGCATCGGCTCCGTCGCAAGGCTGAGAAGATGGAGCGACAGCAGCATGAGGCCGATGCCGACCAGCGCCGATCCCAGGCCCTGCCGCGCCGTCGATCCCGTGGATTTGTAGAACACGACGCCGACGAGAATGATCAGCGGCGAGATCGACTCTATCCCGGTCGCAACCAGCCAGGCCGTGACGGCGGTGCCGACATTGGCGCCGAGCAGCACGATCTGCGCCATGCGCGCGCGAACCAGGTTCTTCTCGACAAAGGAGGCGATCATCAATGCCGTCGCCGTCGAACTCTGCAGCGCGACGGTCGCCACAAAACCGGCGAAGAAGGAGCGGAAGGGACCGCGCGTGCCGAGCGCCAGCCCCGAGCGCAGCTTGACGCCGAACGCCCGCGTCATGCCGTCCTTGACCAGAGCGAGGCCGAAGAGAAGCAGCGCGACGGCGCCGAAAAGGTTGATCATGACGATCGTGGATTCCACGTCTTCCGTCTCCTTGCAGCCCGGGGATTGCGGGAATAGCCGGACCGATCATGCATCCGAACACGAATCTTTCGATTATGACAGCGCAATCCGGCCTGAATCCGCTAATAATTTCAGGAAATTTTATTTTGCCGGCGAAGAATATCGACAGTGTCGCGCCGATTTGCGCCATCGGTCGATTTTGCCTGGAATTGCAGAAGTCCGCGGACTTCATTTCCCGAGAACTTTCCGTTATGAGACGTTCTCCGGCCGCATGGCCGCCGAGATGAGGAAATATAGACGATGCTCGAAGCCCTGAGACGCGCCGCCCAGACCTGGGTGGCAAAAGCCCTGCTGATCGTTCTGGTCGGTTCCTTCGCGATATGGGGCGTTTCGAGCTCGATCGTGACAGGCGCGTCCAATGCCGTCGTCACCGTCGGCGACGTCAAGGTTTCGCCGACCGATTTCCGCCTTGCCTATGAGCGGCAGGTTGCCACGATGTCGCAGCGCTTCGGCATGCGGCTGAACGCCGAGCAGGCCCGCGCCTTTGGTGTCGAGAACCAGGTCTTTGCCGAGCTCGTCGCCGGTGCGGCCCTCGACCAGCTGTCGCGCGACATGAATCTCGGCCTGTCCGAAGGCCGCCTTGCGCAGCTGATCGCCGACGACCCGGCCTTCCGCGGCGTCAATGGCCAGTTCGACCGCACGGCCTTCTCCGCCATCCTGCGCAACGCGGGCCTGCGCGAAAACGACTATATCAACAACCGCAGCCAGGTCGCGATCCGTACGCAGGTCGTCGAGGCGGTCTCGGATGGCTACAAGGCGCCTGAAACGCTTCTCGAAGCGCTGCGCCAGTACCGCGGCGAGGCCCGCTCGATCGATTACCTCATCCTGACCAATGCCAATATCGATCCGGTCAAGGCGCCGGGCGACGATGTGCTGGCGCCGTGGTTCGAAGAGAACAAGGCAAAGTACCGCGCGCCTGAATACCGCAAATTCGTCTACGTGTCGCTCGAGCCGAAGGACATCGTGGACACGGCGGCCATTACGGATGAAGCGGTGAAGGCCGATTACGACAAGAACGTCGCCAAGTATCGCACCCCTGCGACGCGCACCATCGAACAGCTGAGCTTCGCCGACCGTGCAGCGGCCGACGCTGCCGCCGCCAAGCTGGCAGCCGGCACGACCTTCGACGCCCTCATCGCCGAAGAAGGCAAGACAGCCGCAGACGTGCTGCTCGGCGACTTCACGGAAGCCAGCGTGCCTGACCAGAAGCTTGCCGCGCCCGCCTTCGCGGTGGCCGCCGATGGCGGCACGACGCCTGTCATCGACGGCACGTTCGGCCCGATCATCCTGCGAGTCACGAACATCCGCCCGGAAACCGTCAAGAGCTTCGACGAGGTCAAGGAAGACCTGCGCAACGAGCTTGCACTCAACGAGGCGGCCCAGGGCATCCTCGCCGTGCACGACCGCATCGAGGACAGCCGCGCCGATGGCATGACGCTGGCGGAAGCCGCTGCCAAGAACAACCTCAAGGCCGTGACGGTCGAGGCCGCCGATGCGCAGGGCAATGACGACAAGGGCGAAGAGATCACCGGCATTCCGGAAAAGGCCGCGCTGATCGGCGAGGTCTTCAAGACCGATGTCGGCATGGAGACGTCGCCGGTCAATATCGGCCGCGAGGGCTACGCCTGGTTCGAAGTGCTCGATATCGTGCCGGAGCGCGACCGCACGCTGGATGAAGTCCGCGACCGCGTCGTCGCCGACTGGACGGCAGAACAGCAGCGCCAGGCGCTCGGCAAGAAGGCCGAAGAGCTGGCCGAGCGCGTGCGCAAGGGCGGCGATCTCGCCGCGATCGCGGCCGAACTCGGCATGGTCGTCGAGACGAAGGCGGGCCTGCATCGCGGCGCGCAGGATGCCGTCCTGAGCCCGCCGGCCGTTGCCGCTGCTTTCGGCGGCCCTGTCGGCCACGTCGCCAACACGCCCGGCGTCGACGGTGAAGGCCAGATCCTTCTGAAGGTGACCGAGGTCAATACCGACGCGACCACCGACGCGCTGTCCGATGACGCGCAGCAGATCGCGGCCGTTGCCCGGGTCAGCGGCGACGATATCCTCGACCAGATGGTCAGCGCGCTGCAGACCTCCTATGGCGTCTCCATCAACCGGACGCTCGCCGAACAGAGCATCACGCGCTGAGGGAGACGCAGCCGCATGTCCGACCTGAAACCCTATATCGCCAAGGTCGCCGCCGGCGCCTCCCTTGACCGGGAGGAAGCGCGCGGCGCGTTCGAGATCATCATGTCGGGCGCGGCCACGCCATCGCAGATCGGCGGTTTCCTCATGGCGCTGCGCGTGCGTGGCGAGACCGTGGACGAGATCTATGGCGCAGTCGGTTCGATGCGGGCGCGCATGCTGCCGGTGGACGTGCCGGCCGATGCGATCGACATCGTCGGCACGGGCGGCGATGGCGCCGGCACCTACAACATCTCGACGCTCGCGGCGATCATCGTGGCAGGCGCGGGCGTGCCTGTCGCCAAGCACGGCAACCGCGCGCTCAGCTCCAAATCGGGCACGGCGGACGCCCTCTCCTGCCTCGGCGTAAAGCTCGATATCGGTCCGGCCGATATTGCGCGGTGCGTGCACGATGCCGGCCTCGGCTTCATGTTCGCCCAGCTGCATCATCCGGCGATGAAGCATGTCGGCCCGTCCCGCGTCGAACTGGGAACGCGCACGATCTTCAACCTGCTCGGCCCGCTTTCCAATCCCGGCGGCGTGAAGCGCCAGTTGCTCGGTGTCTTCTCTCCCCAGTGGCTGCTGCCGCTGGCCGAAGTCATGCGCGATCTCGGTTCGGAAAGCCTGTGGGTTGTGCACGGCGAAGGGCTGGACGAGATCACGACGACCGGCACCACCCAGGTCGCGGCCCTGGAAGGCGGCAAGATCCGTACCTTCGAACTGACGCCCGCCGATTTCGGGCTGCCGCAGGTGACGCTCGACGATCTGCGCGGCGGTGACGGCGCGCACAATGCCGCGGCCCTGCTCTCCGTGCTCGGCGGCGCGCACATGCCCTATCGTGACATCTCGCTCGCCAATGCCGCCGCCTCGCTCGTCGTCGCCGGCAAGGCCGAAACGCTGGCGGACGGCATGAAACTCGCCACCGAATCGCTCGAAAGCGGCCGCGCACGTGCTGCCCTGGAACGACTCGTCACGGTTTCCAACGAAGCCGCGGCGGGTTAGGATTGCTCATGACCGATATCCTGAAGAAGATCGAAGCCTACAAGCTGGACGAAATCGCCGCCGCCAAGACGCGCGTGGCACCGGCCGAGCTTCGCGCCCGCATCCGCGACCAGGAACCGCCGCGCGGTTTCTTTGCCAGCCTGAAGGACAAGAAGGCGCAAGGCCGGTTCGGCCTGATTGCGGAAATCAAGAAGGCCAGCCCTTCCAAGGGCCTCATCCGCCCGGATTTCGATCCGCCGGCGCTTGCCAGGGCCTATGAGGCCGGCGGTGCGGCCTGCCTTTCCGTGCTCACCGACACGCCCAGTTTTCAAGGCGCGCCGGAATTCCTGACGGCCGCGCGCGACGCCTGCGCACTGCCGGCACTGCGCAAGGACTTCATGTTCGACAGCTACCAGATGCTGGAAGCGCGCGCCTGGGGTGCCGACTGCATCCTGCTCATCATGGCCTCTCTCGACGACGACACGGCGAAGATGCTGGAAGACTCCGCCTTTTCGCTCGGCATGGATGTCCTGATCGAGGTGCATGACGAAGCGGAAATGGAGCGCGCTCTCAAGCTGAAATCCAAGCTCGTCGGCATCAACAACCGCAACCTGCGCACCTTCGCGGTCGATCTCGCCGTTTCTGAAAAACTGGCCGGCATGGTGCCCGAGGACCGGCTGCTCGTGGGCGAGAGCGGCGTGTTCACCCATGCCGATTGCCAGCGCCTCGCCAAGGTCGGCATCTCCACCTTCCTCGTCGGCGAAAGCCTGATGCGCAAGGATGACGTCACGGCGGCAACGCACGAACTGCTGACCGGCTCCGCCGACATGCTGGCGGCGGAATGATGGGCGACGACGCCCGCACCCTCACCCATATCGACGCCGCCGGCGAAGCCCATATGGTCGATGTCGGCGACAAGGCGGAAACCGTGCGGATAGCCGTGGCGGAAGGTTTCGTGCGTATGCTGCCCGCTACGCTCGACCTCATTCTCAAGGGCGATGCGAAGAAGGGCGACGTCATCGGCACGGCGCGCCTCGCCGGCATCATGGCCGCCAAGCAGACGTCCAGCCTCATTCCGCTCTGCCACCCGCTGATGCTCAGCAAGGTTTCCGTGGAAATCCGCGAGGACCACGCCTTGCCCGGCCTGCGCATCGAGGCCATGGCCAAGCTCACCGGCCGTACCGGCGTGGAGATGGAGGCGCTGACCGCCGTCAGCGTCGCGTGCCTGACCATCTATGACATGGCAAAGGCGGTCGACCGCGAGATGGAAATCGGCGGCATTCGCCTCGTCGAAAAATCCGGCGGCCGTTCCGGCGACTACAAGCGCAGGGACGGCTGATGTCCCTTCTTCCCGTTGCCGACGCCCTCGACCGCCTGCTGTCCGCGGCCAGGCCGGTGCAGCGGACGGAGAGCCTCCGGCTCCACGACGCCGCAGGACGCGTGCTGGCCGACGATGTCGCCGCCCGCCTCACCCAGCCGCCTTTCGACAATTCGGCAATGGACGGTTATGCCGTCCGCCATGCCGACATCGCGGAGATCGGATCGGTTCTCAGGGTCGCCGGCCTGTCCTCCGCCGGTCACGCTTTCGACGGCACGGCCGGCCCGGGGGAAGCGGTGCGCATCTTCACCGGCGCGCCGCTCCCGGCCTTCGCCGATACGGTCATCCTTCAGGAAGACACCGAGCTTCTGGAAGACGGCCGCATCCGCACGACGTTCCTCACGCCCAAGGGCCGCCATATCCGCCCGCGGGGGCAGGATTTCACAGCGGGCGAGGTTGTGCTGAAGGCCGGCCAGGTGCTGGATGCCGGCCGGCTGACCGTTGCGGCAGCCATGAACCACCCAAACCTGTCCGTCTATGCGCGCCCGCGGGTCGCGATCCTTGCGACGGGCGACGAACTCGTGCCGCCGGGAGAAACGCCCGGTGCAAGCCAGATCATCGCCTCCAACAGCTTCGGCGTCGCGGCCATCGCGCGCGAAGCCGGCGCAGAGGTGATAGACCTGGGCATCGTGAGAGACGACAAGCAGGCCATATTGGATGCCGTGCGCCGGGGACTGGAAACGGACATCGACGTGTTGGTGACGCTCGGTGGCGCATCCGTCGGCGATTTCGATCTCGTTCAGCCCGTGCTCGGCGAGGCCGGCATGGCACTCGATTTCTGGCGCATCGCCATGCGCCCGGGCAAGCCGCTGATGGTCGGCCGCCTCGGCGATATCCAGGTGATCGGCCTGCCCGGCAATCCCGTTTCCAGCCTTGTCTGTTCCTATCTCTATCTGGAGCCGCTGGTCCGCAAACTCGCGCGCCTGCCCGCGATGAACCGGATGCGCCAGGCCGCCGCCGCCGTGCCGCTCAAGCAGAACGACCGCCGGCAGGATTACATTCGTGCGCGACTTCAGCGCGGCCCGGACGGCGGTCTCTTGGTCACGCCCTTCGAGAAGCAGGATTCATCGATGATGAAGATCTTCGCCGAATCCGAGGGGTTGCTGATCCGCCCGCCGCATGCGCCGGCAGAGGAACCCGGCGCGCTCTGCGACGTCCTCGTTCTCAGGGAACCCGCGGCCTGAGTGGCATTATTGTGCCCGCAGGCCCTTGCGGAACACATGTGGAACGGATAGTGTCTGTTCTGGATTTGTTTCACGATTCTCGCTGGAGAGGCCATGCTGACGCGCAAACAACAGGAACTGCTCCTGTTCATTCACGAGCGTATGAAGGAATCCGGCATTCCTCCGTCTTTTGACGAGATGAAGGATGCCTTGGATCTTGCCTCGAAGTCGGGCATCCACCGCCTCATCACGGCGCTCGAGGAACGGGGCTTCATCCGCCGCCTGCCGAATCGGGCGCGCGCGCTCGAGGTGATCAAGCTTCCGGAGGCCTATTCGCCCAGCCTCCAGCCGCGTCGCGGATTTTCGCCGTCGGTCATCGAAGGCAGCCTCGGCAAGCAGCCCCCCGCCGTAACGCCATCCAAGCCCGTCGCACCGCAGCCGACCATGTCGTCGTCCGTGTCCGTTCCGGTCATGGGCCGTATCGCCGCCGGTGTTCCGATCTCGGCCATCCAGAACAACACGCACGAGATCACCGTCCCGGCCGAAATGATCGGCAACGGCGATCACTATGCGCTGGAGGTCAAGGGCGATTCGATGATCGAGGCCGGCATTCTCGATGGCGACACGGTCATCATCCGCAATGCCAGTACCGCCAATCCCGGTGAAATCATCGTTGCTCTCGTCGATGACGAAGAGGCGACGCTGAAGCGCTTCCGCCGCAAGGGCGCGTCTATCGCACTTGAAGCCGCGAACCCGGCTTATGAGACCCGGATCTTCGGCCCCGACCGGGTCAAGATTCAGGGGAAGCTCGTCGGGCTTATACGACGGTATCACTGAGCGGCGTTGGACAGCATAGCGGGTCGTGAGCGTCGTATTGGGTGTGGAACGCACAGTTCGGGTATGATGGATCGTGGCAGGTTAAGGCTCCTCTCGCTTTGCCCGGTGCTATGCGGTTGTGATTGCCTCCTGTCATTCGGCCTTTTCTAAGATCGCTGCCAACCTCTACGATCGCTGCCAACCGGGAAGCTTGCCGCTTGATTGGCTTCACGGGAGTTGCGGCGGCGAGCGATCGGCCTCGTTGGTTTCAATCTCTGCCGGCGGCGCTGCGGCTGCCGTTTCGAATGTATCGCTGCGCCAGTCATAGGTGCGGTGCCGGGACCAGGCGCGCACCACGGTTTCCACGGCCGGCATGTTGGTCGCGCCGCCGAGGCTTGCGGCGGGATCGTCGAGCGGCGGCGTGATTTCCAAAGCCCCCGTTCGGCGCAGATGACGCGCGGTCACAAGCCTCGCACCCGAGCGGCAGTTGTCCAGCCGCAGGGCGAAGGGTACGACGACGAGATCGGCCGTGTCGCAGGCCGTGCCCAGAAAGGCCGTGTCCTGAAGCGTGACGATCGTCCAGCCGCTGGGGGAAACGGCAGCACAGAAGGCCTTCGCCTCGCAGACGAACGTTTGCGCCTGTCGTGCCGCCGCGATAGCCTCCGTCATCGCGTCCTTCGCCTTCTTCCTGTCCGCCTTGCGGCGCGGTCGTTTCCTCTCAGTCTCGGCAGCAGCCTTCTTCGTCGCCGGTTCCGCCAGCAGCAGGCCGGCGGTCTTTCGCATGTCCGGCTTGGTCAGGTCGCCGAGCCGCAAGGCACGGCGCCACTGGTCGTAGATGAAACCTGGCGGCTTGGCGCGGTTCGTGGCGACCGCATCGCCGCGCAGGATCGCAACCAGACGACCGTCTTCGGAGATGAGCAATTCCGGCTTCCCGCGCGCAGACGGCCAAAGGACCACCAGCGCACCGGCGACGATGAAAACCGTCCCGGCATGCCGCAGCCGCGTGCGCAGGATACAGAGAAGCCCGCCGCCGACACCGATCAGCAGGAAGGCGGACATGGGGATACGGCCCGTGACGATATCCCCGCCCTTCCAGCTCGAAACCCAGACCGCCAGCGCGATCATCCATTCGATGCCCTTGCCCATGATGGCAAAAGGAACGGCATCCAGCCCGAAGGGCATGAGCAGGACGGCGATGAGGCCGAAGGGCATGACGATCGCGCTGATCGCCGGCATGGCAAGCAGGTTGCCGGCAAGGCCGTAGGCCGGCACACGGTGAAAGTGGCCGATGGAGTAGATCAGCGTCGATAGGCTTCCGATCGCCGATGACAGCAGAAGTCCGCCGAAGAAGCGCCCGGCCGCGCCGCCGGTCAGGCGCAGCGCGCCGCCTTTGCCCTCCTTGCGCACAGGCCGCTCGCGCCACGCCGCATAACCGGCGACGAGGCCGAGCGTTGCGGCGTAGGACATCTGAAAGCCGGGGTTGGTGATAGCGGAGGGCGTGACGGCGAGGATGATGATGGCCGACAGCGCCACGTTGCGCATACTGATGGCGGAGCGGCCGAAGAGCACGGCGATCAACATCACGCAGATCATGATCCAGGACCGGACGGCCGAGATCGCGCCGCCCGACACGAGAATGTAAAGCGTCACCATAACGAGCGCACCGCCCGCCGCAATCTTGCGGGTGGGAAAGCGTTCGGCAAAGCCCGGTATGAGCGCCATCAGCATGCGCGCGCCGACAAGGAACGTGCCGGCCGCGAGCACCATGTTGAGACCGGAAATGGCCAGGACGTGAGCGAGCCCGGCCTGGCGGAGCGCCTCCACCGTCTCCTCGCTGATCGCCCGCTGTTCCGCCGTCACCAGTGCCGCGGCGATCGCACCCGCGTCGCCCCCGATGCGTCCGCGGATATGCTCGGTGAGGTTGTTTCGCCATATCGCGATCCGCTGCGATATGCGATCGCTCCAGCTGGCCGGAGCGGCCTCGATTGCGACCGGCGCACCGTAGAAATAACCGACGGCGCCCGTGCCGGCGAAGTATGCGTCAAAGGCGAAGTCGTTGAGGCCGGCCAGGGCGGGGCCCGAGGGTGGCCCAAGACGCGCCCGGCCGGATATGCCGTGGCCGATGGCAATGGGATCGTGACGGCTTCGCGCCAGCAGCGTGACGACCTGCGGCGCGCGTTTCAGGACCGGCTCGCGCGTCTTTTCCAGTGCGATGCGATACCGGATCGCGTTGCCCGCACCGCTTTCGCGCGCCAGCACCCGCCCCTCGATCATGGTCGTCACGGGCGTGTCGAGAATGACGGTGTCAAGCCGTGCGCTTTCGAGCGCCGCGAGAAGCATGCCGATCGGAACGAGGAACGCGCCGCCCGCCAGGATCGCACCCAGATCCTCGCGATGGCGAAGCCGCCAGGCGGGTACCGCGGCGGCGATGGCCCCCAGGACCATGGCATAGACTGGTGGGTCGGCCTTAGCGGCAAACCAGAGAGCCGCACCTATTCCCAGGAAGACCGGCACGAACAGGAAGAAATGCCCGTGGCTGCGCTCCTCGGCCAGCGCCTCCGACAGGCTTTCACCGGCGGCGCGGCGCGTCCGGAGCCAGGCCAAAGCCTCGCTGTACCACGATGCGGCTTTCCCGGCCGGCGCAGCAGCATCGTCGAACGCAGCGGGCACCGCGCCATCGCCTGGCCGGACATCCCACTTATAGGCCTTCGCGGCCCGCTCCCGCTCTGCGATCTCCGTTCCGGCCATGCGCCCCGGCCTCGCTGTCCCGCTGCATCATGTAATCGATCGGCGCAACATTCAATCGAAAGTAGATGAAGCCGATGGTAAGGCAGGCAGAAAGGATGCGCCCTCCGCAATTTTCCGACCACCCTCAATAGTTGCTTGCAACTTCGCTCAAAGGGTAGATATTGCGTTGCCGGAAAGCCCGTTACCGCAATGCACAATTTGCCTTTCGTATCGCTTGGCAGGACATCGCAAATGGGCTAGCAAAACGGGCATGTTCGTGGCGCCGGTACAACCGGATGCCGCCATTCGAAACAACGGAGGATCGTTATGACAGGAAAAGGCGCGGACGTATCGGTCGGTGGCAAGACAATCGAGCTGCCGACGCGATCCGGGACGATCGGCCCCGATGTGATCGACATCGGCACGCTCTACAAGAACACGGGTACCTTCACCTACGATCCCGGCTTCACCTCCACGGCCTCGTGCGAATCGAAGATCACCTATATCGACGGCGATGAGGGCGTGCTGCTGCACCGCGGCTACCCGATCGAACAGCTGGCGGAACATGGCGACTTCCTGGAAGTCTGCTATCTCCTGCTGTACGGCGATCTGCCGACCAAGGCCCAGAAGGACGACTTCGACCATCGCGTCACGCACCACACGATGGTGCACGAGCAGATGAGCCGCTTCTTCACCGGCTTCCGCCGCGATGCCCACCCGATGGCCGTGATGTGCGGCTGCGTCGGCGCACTGTCGGCCTTCTACCACGACTCGACTGACATCACCGATCCGCACCAGCGCATGGTCGCCTCGCTGCGCATGATCGCCAAGATGCCGACGATCGCGGCGATGGCCTACAAGTACCACATCGGCCAGCCCTTCGTTTACCCGAAGAACGACCTCGACTATGCGTCGAATTTCCTGCGCATGTGTTTTGCGGTTCCCTGTGAGGAATATGTGGTCAATCCGGTGCTTTCGCGCGCCATGGATCGCATCTTCATCCTGCATGCCGACCACGAGCAGAACGCATCGACCTCGACGGTTCGCCTTGCCGGCTCCTCGGGCGCCAACCCGTTCGCCTGCATCGCGGCCGGCATTGCCTGCCTGTGGGGCCCGGCCCATGGCGGCGCGAACGAAGCAGCGCTCAACATGCTGGCCGAGATCGGCTCGGTCGATCGCATTCCGGAATATGTCGCGCGCGCCAAGGACAAGAACGATCCGTTCCGCCTGATGGGCTTTGGCCACCGCGTCTACAAGAACTACGATCCGCGCGCGCGCATCATGCAGAAGACGACGCACGAGGTTCTCGGCGAACTCGGCATCAAGGACGATCCGATGCTGGAAGTCGCCATGGAGCTGGAGCGTATCGCTCTGACGGACGAGTACTTCATCGAAAAGAAGCTCTATCCGAACATCGACTTCTATTCGGGCATCACGCTGAAGGCGCTGGGCTTCCCCACCACGATGTTCACCGTTCTCTTCGCGCTTGCCCGCACCGTGGGCTGGATTGCGCAGTGGAACGAGATGATCGAGGATCCCGAACAGCGCATCGGCCGCCCGCGCCAGCTCTATATCGGTGAGCCGAAGCGCGATTACACGCCGGTTTCCAAGCGCTGATCCAGCAAGGACGACATGAAAAAGCCCGGTCAGAACTGACCGGGCTTTTTTTCTGCAAGAAGGTTCAGAATGACGGCAGCACCGGTTTCTCCGGGCGGCCGGGCGGTTTGCATGCGCTCCAGAACGAGGTCGTAGCCCTCCAGCATCGCCCGGCGCTCCGTCGTGTCGGAAGCGAGCCGCTCGAAGCCGCGGGCGAGCGTGCCGGGACGCACCTGCTCGTTGAGAAACTCGGGCACGACGCCGTAGTCGGCGATCATGTTGGGAATGGCCGCAGTCCAGATCTTAAGGCGGCCCACGAAGAAGTTGGCCAGCCAGTCGAACCGATAGGTGGAAAGCACCGGCACACGCGCCAGCGCGAGCTCCAGGATGACGGTCCCGGAGGCGGCGATGGCGGCGTCCGCCTCGATGAAGGCCTGCCATTTCTCTTCCGGCGTCACGGTGATGACAGGCCTGACCGGCCAATCGGTCGTCAGGCGGCGCACCAGCGCCTCCTGACGCGGAACCGTGGGCAGGAGAAAACCGATACCGGGATTGCGCTCAGCCAGTATCCTCGCCGTTTCACCGAAAATCGGAAGGAGGCGGGTGATTTCGGTGCTGCGCGAACCGGGCAAAAGAAGGCACTGGCGTTCGCCTGGCGGTGTGTCGGGCCGCACAAGCCGTGCGGCGCGTATCCGGCCGATATCGGCATCGCTTACCAAGCGGTGGCCCACATAGGTCGTCACGGGGCCGCCCAACCGCTGCATGACGTCGGGTTCGAAGGGCAGCAGCGCCAGGACCCGGTCGACATAGCCGCGCATGCGCGGCGCGCGCTGTTCCTTCCAGGCCCAAACGCTGGGGCAGACATAGTTGACGACGGGCAGAGCGGGCCTCGCCTTGCGCACACGCTTTGCAACGCGGTGGGTGAAATCCGGGCTGTCGATGATCACGAGCACATCCGGCTGTGCCGCGACGATGGCATCCGCCGTCTGGCGAATACGGCGCAGCAGCAGCGGCAGGCGCTTCAGCACCTGTGAAATGCCCATGATGGAGAGTTCGGAGAAGTCGAACAGGGATTTCAGCCCCTGCCCCTCCAGCGCCGGGCCGCCGACGCCCATGATTTCGATATCGCCGGGATAGGCGGAGCGCAGGGCGGCGACGAGATCGCCGCCGAGCATGTCGCCCGAGACCTCGCCGGCGACGACGGCGATCTTGAGGGGCTCCTTCGTCATGGCGTCTTTTCCCTTCTGTCCGGCACGATCCCCGTTACGAAGAGGCCATGTGTATCCGCCTCGGCAATGATCGCGTCCCGCTCCAGCACCAGGGAGCGACCCGCCTCCACAGCAATACCGGCAAGGCCCGCGGCGCGGGCGCGCGACAGTGTTTCCACGCCGATGGCGGGAAGATCGGCCCGCATATCCTGTCCCGGCTTGCAGAGCTTGACCAGAACGCCCTTGCGGCGTTGCGAGATGCGTCCGGCTGCACGCAATGCTGCAACGCGCTCCAGCATGCCATCCGTGCCCTCGGCACCTTCGAGCGCCACCACCCGACCGCCGACGGCGACGGCGCCCTGCCCCACATCCAGACGGCCGAGCGCCTGCGCTGCGGCGGTGGCCGCGGCAATATCCGCCTCGGCATCACGATCCGGCACGACCTGGCCGAGCGGCCCCTCGCAGCCGAGGAGATCGGGCACGATCTCGTGCGCGCCGACGACACGTACGCCTTCTGCCTCGATCAGGCGGATGACCATCCTCAGAACCGCGTCATCGCCGCCTTTCATCAGGGTGCGCACCACCGAGGGAACAGCCAGCAGCATACGCAATGGGGCATGGATATCGCGCCATTCCGGCCTGCGGCGCACCCAGCCCGACAGCACCGCCCGTCCGATGCCGTGCCGGCGAAAGGCCCAGCCGATGCCGGCATAGTTTCCGATGGAAATGATCTCGTGATCGAAATCCGACCAGTCATCGCCGGACTCGTTGCGCAAGGCGAGAATGTACGGCACCTCTCCACGCGCGCGCGCCGCCTCGGCGACGTAACGGGGAAGAAGACCGCCACCTGCGATGATGGCGAGCCGGTCACGGATATCGGGCCGGCTGTCCGTCATGGCGGTCAGCCCTTGCTGCCCCGATGCGGGGACGAGAGCGCGCGATCGCTCTCGGCGGCGATGAAGTCGAGGATCTGCATGACCGGCGCGCTGCCCGCATAGTCGTCGCGAATGGCAGCGGCATTGGCGCGGATCGAGCCCTCGCCCTCGAAAATCTGCTTGTAGGCGCGCCGGACCTCATGGATCGTCGCCTTCTCGATGCCGGCGCGCGACATGCCGACCACATTGAGGCCGCTCAGCAGGCCGGGATTGCCATTGAGCATGCCATAGGGAATGACGTCGTAGGACACGGCGGAAAGACCGCCGATGAACGCCTGCCGACCGATGCGGGTGAACTGATGCACGGCCGAGCCGCCGCCCAGGATGACGCGGTCCTCAACGATCACGTGGCCGGCCAGCATGACATTGTTCGACATGACGATGTGGTCGCCCAGGATGCAGTCATGCGCGACGTGGGAATTGGCCAGGAACAGGTTGTTGTTGCCGATAACCGTCTTGCCGCCGCCGTCCGTGGTGCCCGTGTTGACGGTCACGCCTTCTCGGAACGTGCACTTCTCGCCGACGGTGAGCGTCGTTTCAGCGCCATCATGATGCAGGCTTTGCGGATCACCGCCGACGACCGAATTCGGAAAGAAGCGGCAGCCGCGGCCGATGACCGTGCGTCCCGTGACGACCGCGTGCTGCAGCAGCTCCACATCATCGTGAAGAACGACCTTGGGCCCGACATAGCAGAAGGGACCGACGACAACGTTCTCCCCGATGACCGCCCCGTCCTCAACGACGGCGAGCGGATGGACCCTTGCACTGGCGGCAATCATTTTCAGGCATCTTCCTTTTTCACGATCATGGCGCCGATATCAGCTTCGGCGACAAGATGCCCATCAACTTTTGCATCGCAGTGAAACTTCCAGATATTGCCGCGCTGCTTCTGCTTCGTGACATGGAATTCCACGCGATCGCCCGGCACGACCGGCTTGCGGAAACGCGCATTGTCGATGGTCATGAAGTAGACGAGGTTCGAGCCGGATGCGGCCTTGCGCGCGCAGATGGCGCCGGCCGTCTGGGCCATGCCCTCGACGAGCAGGACGCCGGGCATGATGGGATGATCGGGAAAATGCCCCATGAAATGGGGTTCGTTCACCGTGACGTTCTTGATCCCGATAGCGGAATTGTCGCCATCGATCTCGATGATCTTGTCCACCAGCAGAAACGGATAACGATGGGGCAGCAGCGTCAGGATTTCACGCAGATCGGCTACGCCCAGGGTGGCCTTCGTCGTCTCTTCAGTCATCCTTGCTACCCTTCTTCTTGTCTCGCGCGCTGGAACGCAGCGCCATTTCCGCCACGTCACGCAGGAAATCACGCATCGGGCGCGCCGGAATGCCGCCGTATCGTTCACCCGGCGGGATGTCGCCGACAACGCCGCTCATGGCGGCGATCTGCACGCCATCGCCGATGGTGATATGGCCGTTGATACCGGAGGCTCCGCCAATCATCACGCCGTCGCCGATGCGCGTGCTGCCGGCAATGCCGACGCCGCTGACGATGCCGCAATGGCGACCGATGCGCACGTTATGGCCGACCTGCACCTGATTGTCGATCTTGGTGCCCTCGCCGATCACGGTATCGTCCATCGTACCGCGGTCGATCGTCGTATTGGAGCCGATCTCGACGTGGTCCTGGATGATCACGCGGCCGATCTGCACGATCTTGATCATGCCTGGCTTGAGACCCGGCGCATAACCGAAACCGTCCTGGCCGATGCGCGCGCCCGGATGGATGATGACCTCGTTTCCGACCAGGGCGCATTGCAGCGTCGCGCCTGCGGCTATCGTGCAATTGCGGCCGATGCGGACATCCGCACCGATGATGACGCCGGGACCGATGCGGGTTCCCTCGCCGATCTCCGCGCCCTTGCCGATGACGGCCATGGGCTCGACGACAACGCCTGCTTCGAGGCGCGCGGCGGGATCGACGAAGGCCGCCGGAGAAATGCCGGTGGAATCGGACGTCGTCACACCTGGACGCATGGCTGCGGGATGCAGCATGGCGCCCGCGATGGCAAAAGCGGTGTGGGGGCGCTTCGAGAGCAGGACGGCGATATGCGACGGGACGAGCGACGCCAGCGCGGCGTCGCACAGGATTGCCGTCGCCTCGCTCGTCTCGAGCTCAGCGCGCATCTTCCGGGAAAGGATGTAACAGAGGTCGCCCTCTTTCGCACGGCTGACCGGCGACACATTGCGCACGATGCGGTCGGCGTGCGCCGCATCGGCAAGCTCCGCCCCAAGCGCTACCGCCAGGTCTCCCAGACGAATGCCTTCGTGGGGCGGAAAGAACCAGTTATGTTCCATCGCAAGACTCCAGAACGTCCAAATACTCGCGGTTCTGGACGCGCTGCATCAGAACTGGGTTGCGATACCGAACTTGAAGCGCTGGGTCTCGTCAAACTCTTCCTTCTTGATCGGAACAGCATAGTCGAAGCGCAGCGGGCCGAACGGCGACGCCCAGATGATCGACGCACCGACGGACGCGCGCAGGCTCATATCCGTACCCCGAACCCTGTCGGAAGCGGCGTAGGCGACCTTGTTGCCGTAAAGCGTACCGGCATCGATGAAGACGGCGCCACGGAAGCCGGAGTCGCGCGGGATGGCCGGCAGCGGGAACGACGCTTCAGCCGAAGCCGTGAAGAACGTCGTGCCACCGAGCGCATCGCCGGTCGATGTGGCGCGCGGGCCGATACCAGCCGACTCGAAGCCACGCAGTTCGCCGGCCGAAAGCGTGAACTGGTCGTACACGCGAACCGTGTCACCCGTACCCCACATGTGGCCGCCGCTGACGGACAGCGAGCCGATGACGTCGGCATCTTCCAGCAGCGTGTGGAAGTAACGCGCCTTGCCGGAGATCTTGTAGTAGTCGGAGTCGCCACCGAGGCCGGCGAATTCCTGCGTGATCTGCGCGAAGATACCTTCACGCGGCAGCGTGCGATCGTCGATCGTATCGAAGGTCAGGCTGTGCGAGATCGACGAACGAACCCAGGGGCCATTGTTCACCGCATCCCAATAGGGCGTCGACAGCTTCGAACGATCGCTGGCATTATTATAGTTAAGCGACGACCTATAGTCGAGCTTCGTGTAGTTGTACCGGAACGTCGTCGACAGATCTTCGGTGATCGGCGCGGTGACACGCAGCGTGAAACCCTGCGAGTCGACCCGGTAGTAATCTTCGCTTCGGTCTTCGTTCTTGAAGATGTCGAAGCCGGCAGCCAGACGATAGCCGAGGAAGTAGGGCTCGGTGAAGTTCAGGCTATAGTTACGCGAATCCTCACCGCCACCGGCAGCAATGCGGATATACTGGCCGCGACCAAGGAAGTTCTTCTCTTCGATCGACGCTTCAAGCTTGAAGCCGCCGTCATTGCCCGTCTCGTAACCGGCGCCGATACCGAACGAGCCGGTCGACTGATCCTGCACATCGACGACGAGAACGACGCGGTCGGCTTCACTGCCCGGCGCGGTGGTGACCTCGACGGAAGAGAAGTAACCGAGTGCCTCAAGGCGACGCTTGGCGCGCGTAATGACTTCCTGGTTGAAGGCATCGCCTTCGCCGATATCGAACTCGCGACGGATGACATAGTCACGCGTGCGGGTGTTGCCGCGGATTTCGATGCGCTCGACATAGGCGCGCTCGCCCTGGTCGACGAGATAGTCGACGGCGATCGTGCCATTGCCGAGGTCGCGGTTGCCGCGCGGCGTCACGCGGGCGAACGGATAGCCGTTTGCCGCGACGCGCTGGGAAATCGCGGACATCGTGTCCTGCACATCCTTGGCACGGTAGGTCTTGCCGGCCTTCGTCTCGACGAGACCCTTCAGCTCCTCGGGATCGATGCCCTCGACCGTCGATTCGACATTCACGTCGCCGAAGTTGTAGCGCTGGCCTTCGTCGACCGTGAAGGTGACGACATATTCGTTCGACGCCTCATCCAGAACGGCATCCGAGGAGATGACGCGGAAGTCGGCATAACCGTTGTTGAAGTAGAACTGGCGCAGCGCCTCTTCATCGGCGCGCAGCTTTTCCGGGCTGTAGACGTCCTTACGGGTCAGGAACGACAGGAAGTTCGACTTCTTGGTCAGGATGACCGAGCGCAGGCGGCCGTTGCTGTAGGCCTGATTGCCGACGAAATTGATCTGCGAGATCTTCGTGCGGTCGCCTTCATCGACGACGAAGGCGAGGTTCACGCGACCGTTGCCCAGCGGGTAGGTCTGCGTGGTCACCGTTGCATCGCTGCGGCCGATGGCGGCATAGGCGTCACGAATGGCCTGCTTGTCGGCCTCGATCGTGGCTTCGCTGTAAGGACCCTGCGAGCGCGAGCGGAGAACCGCCTGCAGCTTGTCATCCTTGATCTTGCGGTTGCCGTTGATGACGACTTCGTTGAGCAACTGGCTTTCATTCACCGTCACGACGAGCGTGCTGCCGGAAACGGCAACCTTGACGTCAGAGAAGTAGCCGGTCGCGTAAAGGCGACGAACGGACTCATCGATGTCGGCGCTGGTGAAGTTCTCACCGGGCTTGATCGCCAGGTTGGCCTTGACCGTGTTCGCACTGACGCGATCGGCGCCATGCACCTGAATGTTGCGAATGACGGCCGCCTCTGCAACGGTTGCGGAGACAAGCGTGGCAACAGAGCCGCCCGTAACGACCATACTTGCCGACAAGGCTACGGCAGACACGGCGTTCAAAAAGTTCGAACCAGCTTTCATCTTCACAACTTACCTTCGTTTTACGTCCGGCAGGCATGCCCGATTCCGGACACGATGCCGTTTTAACCGCTTTTGCCATACAAGCAAGGCCACGCGTTAATTTCTGTTTACTTCGATTGCAACAGTGGCCTCAACGCCACTAATTGCTTTTCATCACGGTAAACAGAGCGTTAGCGCCCTCACCCGGACTGCGGCTCCCCTTAATAATACGGCCTCGGCGATGCCGGCGGCCTTTAGCCAAGAAGCATGGATATGTCGTTCCAGGTCGCGAAAACCATCAGCATGAGCACCAGCGCCATGCCGATGCGAAATGCGACGTCCTGCGCCCCGGGCCCGACAGGCCTGCCCCGAACAGCCTCTACCGCATAGAACATCAGGTGGCCGCCATCAAGTACCGGAACCGGCATCAGATTCAAAAGTCCAATGGAAACAGAGAGAACCGCGGCGAGTTGCAGCAATGCGGCAACACCCAGCGTCGCCATCTGGCCGGATGCCTGCGCCACGCGGATCGGGCCGCCGAGCTGGTCCGCCTTCATGCGGCCGGTCACGAGGTTCGACAGATAGTCGAACGTACCCGTCACGATATGCCAGCTCTGGATAACGCCCTGCCCCACGGCTTCAAGCGGTCCGTACTCCACGACGCGGAAATTGCCGGTCTCCTGATTGGTGACGATACCGATCAGGCCGAGTTCCACCTTGTTGCCGAATTGGTCGGTAATCTCCGTGCGCTTCGGCACCATCGGAAGATTGAGGTCCTCGCCGTCGCGGCGCACCGTCACGGTGATCGGCAGCTCGGGGCGTACGCTCACATAGCGGCGAACGTCGTCGAAGGTCGTGACGGCATGGCCGTCGAGCGCCACCAGCAGGTCGCCGGGACGCACGCCCGCCTCCTGCGCGGCGCTGTCCGGCCGCACTTCCGCAACGATGGGATCCGCGATCTGGCGGCCGTAGATGGAAAACATCACGGCGAAGATCGCGATGGCGAGGACGAAATTGGCGATGGGGCCCGCGGCGACCGTCACGGCCCTTTTCCACAGGGCAGCACCGAGGAAGGTGCGCTTGCGCTCGCTTTCCGGCAGTGCGGCGACGGCATCGTAGTCCGGCGTCGAGGCCGGATCGTCATCGCCGAGAAACTTGACATATCCGCCCAAGGGAATGGCGGAAAGTTTCCACCGTGTCCCGTGTTTGTCGGTAAAGCCCAGGAGTTCGGGACCGAAGCCCACGGAGAAGGCGGTCACGCCGATACCGGACCAGCGACCCGCCAGATAATGGCCCATTTCGTGCACGAAGACGATGAGCGTCAGCACGATCAGGAAGGGAACGATATAGCCCGTCACGAAACCGAGCGAGCCTGCAAGCATTTCCATATATCCAGTCCCCAGTCTGTCGCGGTCACGGGCCGAAAAGGAACACGCCGGCGGGCGTGTTGACGGTGCCCTTCATGATCGCGTCGCCCAATGCAATGAGGAACGCGGCGAAGCAGGCAAAAACAAGGCCGTCGACGCGGTCCATGACCCCGCCATGCCCCGGAATGAGACGGCTGGAATCCTTCACGCCGAAACGGCGCTTGATGAAGGATTCGAAGAGGTCGCCGATCTGGCTGAAGATCGACAGGACCAGCGCGATGGCCGGCACCCACAAACCGTTCAGCGAGAAGAACGCCATGTGGACCAGCGTGCCGGCGACGACGGCCGAAACCGCGCCGCCGATGGCGCCCGACCAGGTCTTGCCCGGCGAGATCGATGGCGCGAGCTTCGGGCCGCCGATGGCCCGGCCGATGAAATAGGCGAGGATATCGGTTGCCCAGACGACGGCGAAGATGAAGAGCATGGCGGCAAAACCATGCGCGGTGTCGCCGCGGATCGCCGCAAGCGAGATCACCGTCAGGCCCGAATAGACGATGCCGCCGGGCAGCCAGCGGCTGGACCTGGCGACCAGCGCATATGCGATACCGATGACCGTCGCCGCCAGAAGCGCCGGCAGGGCCAGCTCGTCGAAGTCGAAAAGCACGAGCGCAGCCACCAGCGCGACGGCCAGCCAGCCGAATGCGTTGCCGCGGAAATCCGAATCGGCAAGCCGGGTGATCGTCGACCACTCGTAGTAGATCAGGACGCCGATGCCGGCTGCGAGCACGCGAAAGGCAAAGCCACCGAACCAGGTCGCGGCAAGAACGGCGATAGCCAGCACGATGCCGGAAATGATGCGCAGGCGCAGTTCAGTCTGCATCAGGAACCCACTGCAAGCGTGGTGGCGGGCTGCAACCCGCCAAACCGCCTCTCCCGCATGGCATAGCGCGAGAGCGCGGCGACGAAGGTGTCGCGCGAAAAGTCCGGCCAGAACTCAGGTATGAACATCAGTTCGGCATAGGCGGCCTGCCAGAGCAGGAAATTGGACAGCCGTTCCTCACCGCTCGTGCGGATGACGAGATCGGGGTCCGGGATTCCTGCGGTATCGAGCGCCGCACCGATCCGTTCCGACGTGATGGCGGATGCCTCGAGGCGGCCGGCCGCGACCTCGGCGGCAAGCTTCCTTGCCGCACGCGCGATCTCGTCGCGCGCCCCGTAGTTGAACGCGATGATGAGCGTTATGCCCGTGTTGGCGCGCGTGGTTTCCTCCGCTTCCAGCAAAAGCGGGAGAATATCGCCGGACAGGTTCGTCTTGTCGCCGATGATGCGGATGCGCACGTTCTGCTTGTGGAGAACCGCAAGGTCACGCCGGATAAAGGCCTTCAGGAGGCCCATGAGGTCCGAAACCTCGCTTTCCGGGCGGCTCCAGTTTTCCGACGAGAAGGCAAACAGGGTCAGATAGGAAACGCCGCACTCGGCGGCCGTCTTCACGGCCTCGCGCACGGCCTCGACACCCTTGCGGTGTCCCATGGCGCGCGGCAGGCCGCGTGCATTCGCCCAGCGGCCGTTGCCATCCATGATGATGGCGACGTGAGCCGGAACGGTACTGGGCGAAAGCTGGTTCATGGACAATCCGAAAAAGAAGAAAAGCAGGCGAGCCTTTGCTTTAAACCTGCATGATTTCCTTTTCCTTGTCCGCAAGCAAGCGATCGACGTCCAAAATCGTCTCGTCGGTCATCTTCTGCACCTTTTCAGACTGCGCACGGCTCAGATCCTGGCCGATATCGCCATCCTTTTCGGCTTTCTTGAGGTCGTCCATGCCGTCGCGGCGCACGTGGCGGATCGCGACCTTGGCCTTCTCGGCGTAATCATGCGCAACCTTGACGAGCGACTTGCGGCGCTCTTCATTGAGTTCCGGGAGCGGAATACGCAGGTTCTGACCGTCGATGATCGGATTGAGGCCGAGATTCGATTCGCGGATGCCGCGCTCGACCGCGCCGACCATGCCCTTGTCCCAGACGGAAACGGACAGCATGCGCGGCTCGGGAACACTGATGTTGGCGACCTGGTTCAGCGGAACGCGCGAACCGTAGGCTTCGACCTGGACCGGGTCGAGCACGTTGGCCGAGGCGCGGCCGGTGCGCAACGAGGCGATGTCGTTCTTGAACGCGTTGATCGCGCCATCCATGCGGCGCTTCAGTTCTTTGAGGTCGATACCTTCACTCATCGGAATACTCCCATTGTCGCAGAACGGCCGCACGCGATGAGCGCGCAACCATTCCAGAATCAGTTGTCGGTTACGATGGTCCCGCGGCCGCCACCGGTCAATATTTCGGCAAATCCGCCCTTTTCGTGGATCGAGAACACGATGATCGGGATCGAATTCTCGCGCGCCAGCGCCACGGCGGCGACATCCATCACGGCCAGGCCCTTTTCCAGAACCTCGCTGTGCGTCAGGCTATCGAAGCGGGTCGCCGTCGGGTCCTTCTTCGGGTCGGCCGAGTAGATGCCGTCGACCTGGGTCCCCTTGAAGATCGCCTCCGCACCCATTTCGGCCGCACGCAGTGCTGCGGCCGAATCGGTCGTGAAGAACGGATTGCCCGTGCCGCCGGCGAAGATCACGACGCGGCCGAGCGAGAGGTGATAGAGCGTGGCGCGCTGCGAGAAGCTCTCGCAGATCTCCGGCATCGCGATGGCCGAGAGGACGACGGTATCGATGTCGAGCTTGCGCAGCGAGGTCGCGAGCGCCAGCGCATTGATGACGGTCGCCAGCATGCCCATATGATCGCCGGTGACGCGGTCACCGCCCTTGGAGGCGACGGCGACGCCGCGGAAGATATTGCCACCACCCACGACGACGCCGACTTCGACGCCCAGTGCACGCGCTTCGGCAATGTCGGAGGCGATGCGATCGGCGACGGCGACATCGATGCCGAAGCCCTGCGACCCCATCAGCGCCTCACCCGAGGCTTTCAGCAGAACACGTTTGTAGATTGGCGTGGCGGTCATCGTCGCTCCTGAATTCGTGTGCCTGCTCACCCGTTCGGCCGCCGGGAAGGTACCGGATCGGCGCCGCACGAGGCAGTCCTGGCCGCAGAGAAATTTCGGGGCAGGCATTTCGGCAAGCCGGATACACGAAGGGGGGCCCCGTGTGCCGC